>DASYJS010000180.1:0-5683 GCA_035996225.1 Mycobacterium sp.
GACCACCGATGGGGCACAACGACTGTCCTCGATTCAGCTGTTGGATGCCGACGAGCACGCCCACCTCGATGCGATCGGCAACCGCGCCGTCCTGACCCAGCCGGCGACCCGGGCATCTGTTCCGGCGCTGTGGGCCGCGCAGGTGGATCGCGCCCCGGAGGCGGTGGCGGTGACCTTCGAGGGTCGGTCGATGACCTACCACGAGGTAGACACTGCCGCCAACCGGTTGGCCCAGCTGTTGACCGCCCGGGGAGCAGGCCCGGGACAGTGTGTGGCGCTGCTGTTTTCGCGCTCGGCCGAGGCGATCATCGCGATGCTGGCGGTGCTCAAATCCGGGGCGGCGTATCTACCGATCGACCCGGCCCACCCCGATGCGCGGATCGAGTTCATGCTCATCGACGCGAACCCGATCGCCGCGCTGACCACCGCGGCGCTGCGGTCGCGACTGGACGGGTACGAACTGGCGGTCATCGATATCAATGACCCCGCCGTCGACACCCACCCCGCGACTGCCCCACCGGCACCGGGGCCAGACGATATCGCGTACCTGATTTACACCTCGGGCACCACCGGAATCCCCAAAGGTGTTGCGGTCACGCACCGCAACGTAGCCCACTTGGCGGAATCCACACCGCGCCAACTGCCCGTGATGCAGGTGTGGACCCAATGCCACTCCTATGGCTTCGACTTCTCGGTGTGGGAAATCTGGGCCGCGCTGCTCGGCGGTGGACGCCTGGTCGTCATCCCCGAATCGGTGACCACCTCACCGGAAGACTTCCACGCCTTGCTCGTCGCCGAACACGTCACCGTGCTGACCCAAACGCCGTCGGCTGCGGCGGCATTGACTCCAGGCGGGTTGGAATCCGTGGCGCTGCTCCTCGGTGGGGAGTCCTGCCCCGCCGAAGTCGTGGACCAGTGGGCGGATGGCCGGGTGGTGATCAACGCCTACGGCCCCACCGAAGCCACCGTGTATGCCTCCATCAGCAAACCCCTGGCAGCGGGATCGGGTGCAGCACCCATGGGTGCGCCGGTGGCGACCGCGGCCCTGTTCGTCCTGGATTCCCGGCTGCACCCGGTACCGGCAGGGGTGGTCGGCGAGTTGTACGTGGCCGGTGCCGGAGTGGCCTGCGGATACCTCGGGCGAGCCGAATTGACCGCGTCACGATTCATCGCGTGCCCCTACGGCGAGCCTGGTACTCGGATGTATCGCACCGGAGACCTGGTGCGCTGGCGCCCCGACGGTCAACTGGATTACCTCGGCCGTGGCGATGAACAGGTCAAAATCCGGGGCTACCGCATCGAACTCGGTGAAATCCAAACAGCACTCGCCAACCTCGATGGCGTCGAGCAGGCCGTTGTCATCACCCGCGACGAGCACGCCACGACCCGGCTCATCGCCTACGTCACCGGCTGCGCTGACCCGGCCGCCCTGCGCGCCGCGCTTTCCGAACAACTTCCGTCCTACATGGTTCCGTCGGCTGTCGTGGTCCTCGACGCGCTACCGCTGACGGTCAACGGGAAACTCGACACCGGCGCCTTACCCGCACCCGAATACCACGACGCCGATCAGTACCGCGCCCCCACCGACGCCATCGAGGAGATCCTGGCCGGCATCTACGCCCAAGTCCTCGGCCTCGAACACGTCGGTATCGACGACTCCTTCTTCGATTTGGGCGGGGACAGCATCCTGTCGATGCAGGTGGTGTCCCGGGCGCGGGCGGCCGGTGTGTTGTGCCGTCCGCGTGACATTTTCGTCGAGCAGACCGTGGCCCGGGTCGCCCGAGTTGCCAGTGTCGCAACGGATGAGGCAGGCGTCGTCGATGAGGGCATCGGGCCGGTGCCGGCCACCCCGATCATGCGCTGGCTGCAGGACGTGGACGGTCCGGTTGAGCAGTTCAACCAGACGATCGTGGTGCAAGCGCCGGCCGGGGTGACCGAGGCCGACGTGGCGATCGTGCTGCAGGCCTTGCTGGATCGGCACGCGATGCTTCGGCTGCGCGTCGACAACAGCGGCGCCGGAGTCTGGTCGCTAGAGGTGCCCGAGGCCGGGTCGGTCGACGCGCAAAGTTGCCTTCAGGCGGTGGAAACGTTCTCCGATGAGGAGCTGGTCGCGGCCCGGGCCCGGTTGAACCCGGCGGCCGGGGCGATCGTGAGCGCGCTATGGGTTACCTCGACATCTCAGGTGGTGTTGATCATTCACCATCTGGCCGTCGACGGTGTGTCGTGGCGAATCCTGTTGGAGGACCTCAATTTAGCTTGGGCTCAGCATCGCGGCGGCCAGCCGATACGACTGCCGGCGACGGGGACTTCATTTACCCGGTGGGCGTCGCTGCTCGACGAGCACGGCCGCACCCCCGAAGTCGCCGCTCAGGCGGCGCTCTGGCGGCAGGTGGCGGCGGTTCCGGGCGCACTGCCCGCACCTGTGCCCAAAGTGGATACCTATGCGAGTGCGGGCCAGTTATCGGCGGAGCTCGATATCGAGACGACCCGCCTGCTGCTCGGTGCCGTGCCCACGGCGTTTCACGCCGGGGTGCAAGACATTCTGTTGATCGCGTTCGGGTTGGCCTGGGCAGAATTCTTGGGCACGGCCGCACCGATCGGTATCGATGTCGAGGGCCATGGGCGCCACGACGATCTGGCTCCCAATGTCGACTTGTCGCGCACCGTGGGCTGGTTCACCACCAAATACCCCGTGGCGCTGAGCATGGGCGGCCTGAATTGGGCGCAGGTGCTCGCCGGCGAATCCGCGCTGGGCGCGGTGGTCAAAGACGCCAAAGAACAACTGCGCGCCCTGTCCGACGGCCTCACCTACGGGCTGCTGCGCTACCTCAACCCCGAGGTGGACCTGTCCGGGACCGACCCGGCAATCGCGTTCAACTACCTGGGGCGACTGGGTGGCGCCGCCGAAGTCTCGGGCGAGTTATGGCGGGTCAGCCACGACGGCGTGCCGGTGGCGGCCGCTGCCAGTGCGATCCCAATGCCGTTGGGGCACACCGTGGAACTTAACGCCAGCACCCTTGATACCAACGCTGGCCCGCACCTGCAGGCCACCTGGACCTGGGCGTCCTCGGTGCTGGACCGCGAACAGGTCAGCCGCCTGAGCGGGTTGTGGTTTGAGGCTTTGACCGGGATCTGCGCGCACGTCCGACGCGGCGGCGGTGGTCTGACGCCGTCGGACATCGTCCCGGCCCGACTGCACCAGCAACAGATCGACGAGCTGTGCCGGCAAGACCGCATCGCCGACATCCTGCCGCTCACCCCGCTGCAGCAGGGACTGCTGTTCCACGCCAACACCGCCCGCGGCAATGCCGACGACCTGTATGCGATGCAGCTGGATATCACGATCACCGGGCCGCTGGATGCCGACCGGCTGCGCGAAGCCGTGCACACCGTGGTCACCCGCCATCCCAACCTGACCGCCCGATTCTGCCAGCAGTTCGACGAACCGGTGCAGATCATGCTCGTCGATCCCAGCGTGCCCTGGCGGTATTACGAGCTGGACGCCGAGGAGCAAATTCAGCAGGTCTGTGCCGCCGAGCGCGCCGCGGTCTGCGATCTGAGCCAGCCGCCGGCGTTCCGGGTGGCGTTGATCCGCACCGCCAAAGACCGCTACCGGTGCGTGCTGACTAACCACCACATCGTGCTGGACGGGTGGTCACTTCCGATCCTGGCGCAGGAGATCTTCGCCAGCTATTACGGACAGCGACTGCCAGTGGCCGGCTCGTATCGGAGGTTCGTCGCGTGGCTGGCCGAACGAGACCTCGGCGCCGCCGAGACCGCCTGGCGTGAGGTGCTGGCCGGCTTTGAGGCCCCCACCCTGGTGGGACCACTGGCCCGAGTGGGACCCGGGCGTCGCGGCGTCGCCAACTCTTCGATGTCAGAGCAGGCCACCCGGGCCCTGGGTGAGCTGGCTCGCGCGCATCACACCACCGTCAACACGGTGCTGCAGGCCGGCTGGGCGCAGGTGCTGATGTGGCTCACCGGGCAGCGTGATGTCGCCTTCGGCACCGCGGTCTCGGGCCGCCCGGCCGAATTGGCCGGCTCCGATTCAATGGTCGGACTGCTGATCAATACCGTGCCGGTGCGGGCCACCAGCACCGCGACCACCACGACCACTGACTTGCTCAACCAGTTGCACCGGGCCAACAACCACACCCTCGAGCATCAGCACCTGGCGCTCACCGAGATTCACCGCGCCGCCGGACACGACCAACTCTTCGACACCCTGTTCGTGTTCGAGAACTACCCCATCGACACTTCCGCGGTGCTCACCAACGGGTTGGCCATCACGTCGATGAATGCCCGTGAATACAATCACTATCCGCTGACCCTGCAGGCCATGCCCGGCGACGAACTACGGTTGCGCGTCGAATACGACACGGACCTGTTCGAGGCGAAAACCATTGAGGCGCTGATCGAACGACTTCGACGCGCACTGGTGGCCATGACCACCGCTGCGGCAAAACCGCTTTCCTCGATCCAGCTGTTGGACCCCGACGAGCGGGCCCTGATCGATGAGTTCGGTAACCGCGCGGTGTTGACCCGGCCGGCGACTGGGGTATCGGTTCCGGCTTTGTTCGCCGGCCAAGTGGCGCGCAGTCCGGATGCGGTAGCGGTGAGCTTCGACGGTCGCTGCATGTCGTACCGCGAACTCGATGAGGCCGCCAACCGGGTGGCACATCTGCTGGCCGGTCAGGGGGCGGGCCCGGGGCAGTCTGTGGCGCTGCTGTTTTCGCGGTCGGCCGAGGCGATCGTGGCGATATTGGCGGTGTTGAAGACCGGCGCGGCCTACGTGCCGATGGACCCGGCCCACCCGTGGGCACGGATCGAGTTCATGCTGACCGACGCGGCCCCGATCGCCGCGCTGACCACGACCGAACTGCTTTCGCGGCTCGACAGCTACGGCTTGGTGACCATCGATATTCACGACGCCGCTGTCGATGCTCAGCCCGTCACCGCGCTCCCGCTGCCGGCGCCCGACGATGTTGCCCACATCATCTACACCTCGGGCACCACCGGTGTCCCGAAAGGTGTTGCGGTCAACCACTCCAACGTGACCCAGCTGTTCGACTCGCTGGAGGCCGGGCTGGAGCTGACGCCGGAACAAGTGTGGTCCCAGTTTCACTCCTATGCGTTCGACTTCTCGGTGTGGGAGATCTGGGGTGCTCTGCTGTCCGGCGGGCGGCTGGTGGTGGTGCCCGAGCCGATGACCCGTTCACCGCAAGATTTCCACGACTTACTCGTCAGCGAAGGCGTCACCGTGCTCACCCAAACCCCGTCTGCGGTGGCGGGGCTTTGCGTCGATGGTTTGGGGTCGGCGGCGTTGGTGATCGGCGCCGAGGCCTGCCCGCCTGAGGTGGTGGATCGGTGGGCGCCCGGGCGGACGATGATCAACGTCTACGGCCCGACCGAGACGACGATGTGGGCCTCCAAGAGTGCACCCTTGACTGCGAACACCGCTGTGGTGCCGATCGGTTCGCCGGTGTCGGGGGCGGCGTTCTTTGTGCTCGACGGTTGGCTGCGCCCGGTGCCCGCCGGGGTCGTCGGCGAGCTGTATCTGGCCGGGCGCGGCGTGGGATACGGGTATTGGCGCCGCTCCGAGCTGACCGCGTCGCGATTTATCGCCTGCCCCCACGGTAATGCCGGTGCCCGGATGTATCGCACCGGGGATCTGGTGCGCTGG
>DASYJS010000181.1:0-12657 GCA_035996225.1 Mycobacterium sp.
GCAGGTCAGCTTCGGCAAGCTCAACAACACCCGCGAGGCGATCAAGATATGTCGGACCGCTCGAACGATATTGGGCGGCAACGGGATATCGCTGGAGTACCCGGTTATCCGGCACATGGTCAACCTGGAGTCGGTGCTGACCTACGAAGGCACCCCGGAGATGCACCAGCTGGTGCTCGGCCAGGCTTTCACCGGTAGCGACGCTTTCCGCTGACAGGAGTACCCGATGTCCGCACGCCTGGAGTACACGTCCGAGCATCACCAGTTCCGGGAACTGGTACGCGATTTCGTGCAGCAGACCGTCGTACCCTCGCACGAAACCTGGGAGCGCAACGGTCAATGGGACCGCTCGCTGTTCATCGAAGCCGGAAAGCTTGGGCTGCTGGGCTTTTCGGTCCCTGAACACCTCGGCGGCGCCGGAGTTAACGACTTTCGCTACAACGCGATCGTGATCGACGAATTGCAGCGGGCCGGGGCGGCGTCGGAGGCGATTTCGTTCACGTTGCAAAACGACATCGTGCTGCCCTATCTCACCGACTTGACGACACCCGAGCAGCAGCAACGCTGGCTGCCCGGCGTGGTGACCGGCGAGACGGTGCTCGCGATTGCGATGACCGAACCCGGCACCGGAAGCGACCTGGCCGGGATCCGCACCGCCGCGGTGCGCACCTCTAGTTCGCAAGGCGATCACTACGTCGTCAATGGCGCCAAGACGTTCATCTCCAACGGCCAAAGCGGCGACCTGTTCGTCATCGCGGTGCGCACGTCGCCGGACCGGCACAAGGGCCTGTCACTTCTGGTGGCGGACGCCGACACCGCGGGATTTCAGCGCGGCCGCAACCTGGAGAAGATCGGCTTGCACGCCCAGGACACCAGCGAGCTCGCGTTCACCGACATGCGGGTACCTGTCGAGAATCTGCTCGGAGAAGAGGGCAGCGGGTTCTATCAGCTGGTGGGAAACCTGCCGCAGGAGCGGCTCGCGCTGGGCGTGGGTGCGGTGGCCGCCGCCGAGGCCGTGTTGGCCGAGACGCTGGACTACGTCCGCGCCCGCAAGGCCTTCGGGTCACCGATCGCCAGTTTCCAGCACAGCCAATTCGTGCTCGCGGAACTGGCGACCGAACTCGACATCGCCCGGACCTTTCTCGATGACTGCCTCGCCGAACATTTGGTTGGCAAGCTGACCGCGGCGCGGGCGGCCCGGCTGAAATGGTGGACCACCGACCTGCAGGTGCGCACGGCCGATCGTTGCCTGCAACTGCACGGCGGCTATGGCTACATGCGGGAGTACAGCGTGTCACGTGCGTTCGTCGACGCCCGCATCCAGACGATCTACGGCGGGACCAACGAGATCATGAAGACCATCATCGCCAAGGACCTGGGCCTCTGATGGCCGTCGATTACGGTGACCTGCCCGTCGAGGAGGCCGTACGCGCGGCCCGGGTCAGCTCGCGGCGCCGGCAGGTGCTCGACGCGGCGGTCACCGTCATGGGTCAGACCGGATTTCACCAGATGTCCATGCAGGACCTCGCCGCCGAGGCCAGCGTCAGTGTCGGCTTGATTTACAAGTACTTTGGCGGCAAGGAGGATCTACTCCTGGCGACGATCGTGCGGATCCTGGACGTGTTCCACGATCAGCTGGCGCCGGTGCTGGATGCGGCCGGCGACGACGCCGTCGAGCGGTTGGCCGCGGGGATCCGTCGCTACATCGAGATCGTCGACGAGAACCTCGACGGCGTGGTGCTGACCTACCGGGAGAGCCGAACACTGGGGCCGGCCGGACGCACGCAGATCAAGGAGCTCGAAATCGCCAGTGCCGCACCGCTGCGCGCGGCGATCGAGGCCGGCATCGCCGACGGGGTGTTCCGCGACGTCGATGTCGACCTGACCGTTTTCGACATCATGCTGATAGCGCACGGCTGGGCGCTCAAGCACTGGCACTTCGGCCCGATCTACACCGTCGAGGAATACATCCGGCTGCAGACCCGCCACGTGCTCAACTCGTTGGTTTCCGACGGGCGCCGTGCAGACTATGCGCGGCTGCTGGAAACCGTCGACGGGTAGCGCACCCGGCTGTAAGACTCAGATATGCCGTTCTTGCGCTGGGTCGCGTGTCTGGTCATCGCTTCGTTGATACTCGGCTGCGGGCACAAGTCGGCCCCGCCGGCGTCGCAGGCGGACCCCGCCGACAAGGCCAAGGCCGACGCCGTGATGCGGGTGGTCCACAACTTCATGACGCAGGCCCACTTGAAGGCCGCAATCGTTCGCGTCACCGTGGATGGCAAGGAAGTGGTCACCCAGGCCGTCGGCGACTCGATGACCGGGGTGCCGGCCACCACCGACATGCACTTCCGCAACGGCGCGGTCGCGATCTCCTACGTGTCGACGTTGTTGCTGAAGCTGGTCGACGAAAAGAAGCTGACCCTTGACGACCGGTTGTCGAAATGGCTGCCCGACTTTCCCAACGCGCAACGCGTCACGTTGGGGCAATTGGCGCAGATGACGGCCGGTTACCCCGATTACGTCATCGGCAACGATCAGCTCGAAACCGAGTTGTACGCAAATCCGTTCCAGCAGTTGACGACTCAAGACATCCTCGCCCAGATCTCTGGACGGCCACTGCTCTACGATCCGGGAACAAACTGGAACTACGCGCACACCGACTACGTCCTGCTGGGACTGGCGCTGGAGAAGGCTACCGGTCAAGACATGCCGACGCTGCTGCGCAACGAGGTGCTGGGCCCGTTAGGCCTGAAATCCACCACGAACTCTGATACACCCGAAATCCCCTGGCCCGTCCTGCACGCGTTCAGCTCCGAGCGGCGTAAGGCACTCAAAATCCCGGCGGGGACACCGTTCTACGAAGAGTCGACGTACTGGAACCCGTCCTGGACCATCACCCATGGTGCCATTCAGACCACCAACATCTACGACATGGAGGCCACCGCGGTCGGCGTCGGTTCGGGCAAGCTGCTCTCGGCGGACTCGTACAAGAAAATGGTGTCGACCGCGCTGCGCGGCAAGACGCACGCCCAGCCGGGCTGCCCAACTTGCTTCGACCAAAACGAGGGCTACACCTATGGTCTGGGAATCATCGCCTCCGGCGACTGGCTGATGCAGAACCCGTTGTTCTCCGGGTGCGCGGGCGTGGAGGCATACCTGCCGGCCCAGAAGGCGGCGATCGCCGTCGCGGTGACGTACGCCCCCGAGGCGTTCGACGACCAGGGCAACTACAGTAACCAGGCCGACATACTATTCCGCAAGATCGGTGCGGTGGTGGCTCCTGACGCAGCCCCACCCATGCCGCCGGGGAGATAACCGAAGGAGTCGAGGTATGCGGATTCGTACTCTCGCTGCATGCACGCTGGCCCTGGGCGCTTTGGCGGTGCCCACTGCCGTCGCCGATCCCACCGGCACACTGCCCCCGATGACGCCCACCAACGGCGGGCCGATCATCGGTGGCGGCGGCGCCGCACCGCAGATGTCACAACAACTCAAGAGCCTCAACGATCCCAACGTCCAAGAAGTCGACGGCCCGGACGCGGCTCAATTCATCGCTGCCGCAGCCGGTATCAGTGATCGCGATCTCGCCCTGCCCTTCATGGCACTACAGCGCGCGTTGGTATGCCAGAAGAACAATGCCGGATTCGGGGCGCGCGGCTACCGCCGCAATGACGGGAAGTGGGGAGGCGCCATGCTGGTCATCGCCAAGAGCGCCTACCCGGACGTCGCGGCGATGAAAGCGTGCGAGATGTCCAATTGGCGCAGGCCCTCGATGGGCAGCCCAACGTCAATGTGCAACAGCGGCTGGGCCTATCCCCCGCAGACATTCGACAACAAGGGCGGCGACTACACCGTGCTGTACGCCGGCACGAACGCGGACTTCTGCACGGCGCTGAACGGGAACTATAAGGGCACCGCTTCCGTGTGGCCGTGAGTCATGCCTTGGGACAAAAAATTCCTAGAATCGCCTCGCACTGCTCCCTAGTGCTGATCAGGGCCGGTGGCGGCGGCGGCTTGGGGGGTGGATTGTCGCCGTCCCAAATCATGTGGGAGACATTGCCCATTCCGGGCCACAGGTAGTAGTAGGTGTGGCATACCGTCGGGTTCCAGTCGTGAATTGGGTCGGTGACGTGATTGCCGGTAGGCGGTAAGGGCTCCCCTGGACACCAATGTTTCGCCGGTCCCCAATCGGTGTTGGGGTCGGCATGGGCGGTAACGGGCGCCAATCCCACAGCGCCCAGAGCCAGACCACTGGACACCAAAGCGGTAATGGCCAACCGCGCGATCCGCGGCGCCTTGACGTTGGGTTTCATGTTTCTCCTTGGTCGCATGGTGGCAAGTGAATGCCGCCGGCGCTACTACCGATCCCAAAAAGTGTCGAGGCCGCAGTTCGGAACGGGATGGGAACCGACTTTGACGCCGGTTAGAAGCTGAGTCGGCTAGTCGTCGATGTGCGTTGGTGGGTCATTGAAGGCGACACCCCACGGATGCTGGTCGGGACCCAACGTCTGACAGTTCGTACTGGTGACGTAAACGGGGGAGCCATCACGCCCGGCAGTAGGGGGAAACGTCACGCAACGTTGCCACGTGCCATCGGGCTGGATGGGTTCATCGCACTTGCTGATAGCGATTCCGCCGAATTGGCAGGCAGCACTGGCCGGGGGCGCCGAGGCGAGCAGCGCGCCAGCCGTCAGCACGCCGGCCATCAGCGTGGCAGTTAATCCCGCGACGACGAATCGCTTCATGCTGGTTGGGACACTACCGCGAATCAGAACGGCGAGGGCTCGACGCCAAGATGAGGTTCATCTCGGCTCCACTCAGAGCCAGGCACCTCCGCATGCGCGGGCGCCGCAAAGGCCAGCGCTCGCGACGACGACGAAAACGACGACAATTCGCATAATTTCCCGATTCTCATTACCGACGATGATGCGAAGTGACGAGCTGGTCAGTGAACGTTCACGCCGCTGAAGTCGTACGGTGGAGTTGCGCTGCGGAGACTGTAGAGGCCAGAAGGATCAGAGGACCTGAAGGAGGATCATGTCGCGCCATCGCGTCGTCATCATCGGAAGCGGGTTCGGCGGGCTGAATGCGGCCAAGGCGCTCAAGCGCGCCGACGTCGACGTCATCCTCATCTCGAAGACGACCACCCACCTGTTCCAGCCGCTGCTGTATCAGGTGGCCACCGGCATCCTGTCCGAGGGCGAGATCGCACCGGCCACTCGACTGATTCTGCAGAGGCAGAAAAACGTGCAGGTGCTGCTGGGCGAGGTCTACGACATCGACATGACGGCCAATACGGTCACGTCGAAGCTGATGGGCATGCAGACCGTGACGCCCTACGACAGCCTGATCGTGGCCGCCGGTGCCCGGCAGTCCTACTTCGGCAACGACCAGTTCGCGACCTATGCACCAGGCATGAAGACCATCGACGACGCCTTGGAGCTGCGCGGCCGAATCCTCGGCGCATTTGAGGCCGCCGAGGTCACCGACGATCCCGCCGAGCGGGAGCGCCGCCTGACGTTCGTCGTGGTGGGAGCCGGACCCACCGGCGTCGAGGTGGCAGGACAGATCAAGGAACTCGCCCACCGCACCTTGAAGGACGCGTTTCGGACCATCGAGCCCCGCGATTGCCGGGTGATCCTGCTCGACGCCGCGCCCGCGGTGTTGCCGCCGATGGGCGAGAAGCTGGGCCTCAAGGCACAGAACCGGCTGGAAAAGATGGGCGTCGAAGTCCAACTCAACGCGATGGTCGATGACGTGGACTACATGGGCCTCACGATCAAGGAAAAGGATGGCACGAAGCGTCGCATCGAGTGCGCGTGCAAGGTGTGGGCGGCGGGCGTCCAGG
The DNA here is from genome assembly GCA_035996225.1 of Mycobacterium sp. Classification (GTDB taxonomy): domain Bacteria; phylum Actinomycetota; class Actinomycetes; order Mycobacteriales; family Mycobacteriaceae; genus Mycobacterium. The sequence goes on from DASYJS010000181.1 coordinate 5,849, forward strand.
CCAGCTCACTGGGCAAGATCATCGCCGACCAGTCCGACGGCACCGAGGTCGACCGCGCTGGACGGGTAGTCGTGGAGCCCGACCTGACGGTCAAGGGCCACCCCAACGTCTTCGTCGTCGGTGACCTGATGTCCGTGCCCAACGTGCCCGGGATGGCTCAGGGCGCGATTCAGGGCGCGCACTACGCCACCGCAAGGATCAAAGACATCGTCAAGGGCACCGACGACCCGCCAAACCGCAAGCCCTTCGGCTACTTCGACAAGGGCAGCATGGCGACGATCTCCCGATTCAGCGCCGTCGCCCAGGTCGGCAAGCTGGAGTTCGGCGGCTTCATCGCCTGGCTGGCGTGGCTGGGGCTGCACCTGCTCTACCTGGTCGGCTTCAAGAACCGGTTCACCACAGTGATCGCGTGGTTTATCACCTTCTTGGGCGACGGGAGGGGCCAGATGGCGATCACAACCCAGATGATCTACGCCAGGGTCGTGACACAGAACTGGATGGAAGCGCAAAACCAGGAAGCGCTGGCGGCCGCCGAGAGCGCCGAGCAAAGAGCGGGCTAGCTCAGGGCCTGGTCGATATCGGCGAGCAGATCGTCGGTGTTTTCCAGTCCAACCGAAATACGGACCACACCGTCACCGAGCCCGATCGCGGCGCGGCCCTCCGGCCCCATCGCCCGGTGAGTCGTCGTCGCCGGGTGTGTGACAAGCGATTTGGCGTCACCGAGGTTATTCGAGATGTCGATCAGCCGCAGCTTGTCCAGCACCTCGAAGGCACGCTCCTTGGCGCCGGTGGGGGCGTGCAGCTCGAACGTGAGAACCGTCCCGCCGCCGGACATTTGACGCTTGGCGAGGTCGTACTGCGGGTGCGACGTCAGATACGGGTAGCGCACCCAACTCACCGCCGGGTGCCCTTCCAGGAACTCCGCAATCCGGTGCGCCGAGGAGTTGCTGTACTCAACTCGAACCGCCAGTGTCTCAAGGCCTTTCAATAGCACCCAGGCGTTGAATGCGCTCATCGCCGGGCCGGTGTGCCGCATCAGCTTCTGCACCGGGCCATCGATGTACTCCTTGTCGCCGAGGATGGCACCACCGAGCACCCGGCCCTGACCATCGATGTGCTTGGTGCCGGAGTACACCACCACATCGACCCCGATCGGAAAACCCTGCTGCAGCAGCGGCGTGGCAAAGACATTGTCCAGCACCACTTTTGCGCCTGCCGCGTGAGCCATCTCGGTCACCGCGGCGATATCCACCAGCGACTGCATCGGGTTCGACGGCGTCTCGAAGAACACCGCCTGCGTGGGCACCGACAGCGCCTGCTCCCATTGGGCGAGGTCGTCGCCGTCGACGAAGACGGTCTCGATACCCCAGCGCGGCAGGATCTCGTTGCACACCACGAAACAGGATCCGAACAGGCTGCGCGCGGCCACCAGCCGATCGCCGGCGCCCAGCAGCGCGCCCAGCGAAGTGAACACCGCGGCCATGCCGCTGGCCGTGGCGAACGCCGCCGGCGCGCCCTCGACCAGCCGCAGCCGTTCCTCGAACATCGACACGGTGGGGTTGCCGTAACGCGAGTACACGAAGCGGTCCAGCTCGCCGGAGAACGACTGCTCGGCGGCGGCGGCCGACGGGTAGACGTAGCCGGAGGTCAAAAACATCCCCTCGGCGGTCTCATCGAACTCCGACCGCAAAAGCCCCCCACGCACGCCGATCGTGGCTTGGCCGACGCCGTCAGGCAGGGCCTTCGGAGTGCGGACCGAGTCGGTCACTGCTGCTTCCAGGGCAACCCGACTGCCCGCCAACCGGTTTCACCACGGTGGCCAAGGGCATCGAGATTGCCTTCGAAACCGTCCAGCACGTTGTAGGACGGCGCGATGCCCGCCTCGGTCGCGACCTCGGCGGCACCGATGGAGCGGTTGCCCGAGCGACACAGGAAGACCAGCGGTCCCGACTCTGCGGGGATCCGGCCCTTCAGTTCGGCCAGGAAGTTCTGGTTGTGCTGCCCGGCCGTTGTGTTCCACTCGATGAAGACCGCATCGCGACCAAGACTCGACAAGTCGGGCACCCCGACGAATCGCCATTCGGCGTCGGTGCGCACATCGACCAAGACCGCCTGGGGGTTGTCGCTGAGCAACTTCCATGCCTCGAGCGGGGTGATATCTCCTGCGTAGCTCATTCGCGTGAGTCTCGCATATTCAGTTCCTCCCCTGCGAACCTCACAGCTGGCGGCCCCCGGACACCGCGGTGGCGATGTCGCGGGCACGGTCTCGCGCGGCCGCCACGTCCGGTGCGGTGGCCAGTGCGACCCCGAGCCGCGGGCCCGGTCCTCGATCGAACACTCGAAGGTCGCTTTCGTCGACGGCTAGCGCCGCGCTCAGCGCCTCCGCAGTGGGCGCCGGGTGAATCGTGCGGGCGGCGGCCGGTGAAATCATCAGGGCGTCCAGCGGCAGTCCGAGAATCGCCCGGGCCTGCAGCTCGAACGCCGAAAGCCGCTGGCTGCGCAGGGTCACCCAGGCGCTCTGCGGCAGGACGGCACGGACATCGGCGAAGTACACCTCGTCGCCGTTGATCATCAATTCGACAGCGAAGACGCCGCGGCCGCCGAGTGCCTTGACGATCCGCGCGGCAATCGACTTGGCGGCGTCGAGTGCGGGCGGGCTCATTTTCTGAGGCTGCCAGGATTCCAGCACGTCGGGCTCGGCGCGACGATGCCCGATGGGTGAGCAGAACTCGATCGCCGGCCCGTTCGGGCCCTCGCTGCGAATTGCGAGCAGCGTGACGCAAAACTCGACCTCGACCACCGTTTCGGCCAACACTCGCTGGGGTTCGGCTTGCCCCACCGCGCGCCGCCACGCGGGCTCGACGTCGTCCGGCCCGTAAACCACCGAACTCCCGGCCGCCCCGCCCAGGGACTCCACTCGCAACGGATATCCGCCGTGCGCGGCCACCGCCTTGAGTTCGTCCACCGACCCGACGAACCAGAACGGCGCAGTGGGCAGGCCCAGCTGGTCGGCGGCCAGCCGGCGCAGGCCCTCCCGGTCGGTGGTCAGCCGGACGGTGCGCGCGCTGGGCACCAATTCGACGGCTTCGCCCTCGGAGCGGGCAGCGAGCGCCTCGAGGGCAGCAACGGAGACCGCGCCCGTGGCGGTCACCACGAAGTCCGGTTGCAGCCGGTCGATCGCCCCCGACAAGGCGTCGGCGTCGGTCATCGGGTCCGGGTGCTCATCGACCTCCGCGCCAAGGCGCCGCAAGGCAATCGCCAGCTCCCGGCTGAGCTCGCCGGAACCCAGCAGCAGCACGCGGGGCTCGTGTTGTCTTTCGGTCAAGCCGTCGGTCACCAGCTAAGGATAGGTGCGCTGCAAAGGGGGGCGGCTAGTCACGGCTGGCCGGGCAATAACCGCACCATCAGCCCGGTGCCTTCGGCCAGCACCGTGTCGCCGTCGACCAACTCGGCGGAAACAAACGCCTTACGGCCCTCGATGTTGGTGACCCGTCCGCGCACCAGCAACCGAACGTCGATCGGGGTGACGTTGCGGTAGTCGACGTGCAGGAACGCCGTCCGGCTGATCGGGCGCCCCGCGGCGTGCGAGATCATCCCGAACATGTGATCAAACAGCAGCGGCAGCACACCGCCGTGCACCGCGTGATTACCGCCGACATGAAACCGGGTGAAATGGCCCGTCATCTCGACACCGTCGGGCTCATATCGGGTCAACGTCCAGGGCGGCAGCAGCAAGCTGCCCATGCCGGGCAGATCGGGCGTGCGGCCGGCCGGCGCCACGCCTTCATCGGCCTCGAACGGCGCCAACAGCTCCACCAGTGCGGCGGCGCGGTCGGCCGCGTCGTCCCAGACACTGTCGGCGGGGTCGGCGGACACGCCAAGATCCTGCAGTCGGCGCATGGCCGCCACGAACCGCCCGAATCCCGGGCCGGGGGTGGCCGGGCCGTATTCCGGGAAGCCGCCGTGATGTTCGTATTCTGGGTCGAGTTCTTTGGGATTGGCTTCCGTCACGCGCGGGCCGCCAGGACGTCGCGGCGCACGATGGTCTGATCCCGTCCCGGCCCCACGCCGATGCACGAAACATGTGCTCCCGCAAGCTCTTCCAGACGCAATACGTAGTCACGCGCTTTGGCTGGCAAGTCGTCGAACTCCCGCGCTGTCGAGATGTCCTCCCACCAGCCGGGCAGCTCTTCGTAGATCGGTTCGGCGCGGTGGAGTTCGCTCTGGGTCATCGGCATTTCGTTGGTCTGCGCGCCGTCGACGCGGTATCCGACGCAGACCGGTACGGTCTCCAAACTGGACAACACGTCGAGCTTGGTCAGGAAGTAATCGGTGATGCCGTTGACCCGGGTCGCGTAGCGGGCGATCACGGCGTCGAACCAGCCGCAGCGGCGGCGACGTCCGGTGGTGACCCCGAATTCGCCCCCGGTCTTGGACAGGTATTCGCCGTTCGCGTCGAACAATTCGGTGGGGAACGGCCCAGAGCCCACCCGGGTGGTGTAGGCCTTGAGGATTCCCAGCACGGTGGTGATCCGGGTCGGACCGATGCCAGACCCGACGGCCGCGCCGCCCGCCGTCGGATTCGAGGACGTCACATAGGGATACGTGCCGTGGTCGACGTCGAGCAGCGTGCCCTGGGAGCCCTCCAGCAGCACGGTCTCGTTGGCCTCCAGCGCGGTGTTGAGCAGCAGCCGGGTGTCGGCGATGCGGTGCCGGAATCCGTCGGCCTGTTGCAGCAGGGCGTCGACCACCTGGTGCGGATCCAGCGCCTTGCGGTTGTAGATCTTGACCAGGATCTGGTTTTTGAGTTCCAGGGCGCCCTCGACCTTGTGCGTCAGCAGCTCGGGGTCGAGCACGTCGGCGACCCGGATTCCCTGGCGGGCGATCTTGTCCTGGTAGCACGGTCCGATGCCACGGCCGGTGGTGCCGATCTTCTTGTTGCCCATGTACCGCTCGGTGACCTTGTCGATGGCCACGTGGTAGGGCAACAGCAGATGCGCGTCGGCGGAGATCAGCAGCTTGGAGGTGTCGACACCGCGATCTTCCAGGCCCTTCAGCTCGTCCAGCAGCACGCCGGGATCGATCACCACACCGTTGCCGATGACATTGGTGACGCCGGGCGTCAGCACTCCCGAGGGGATCAGATGCAGCGCAAAATTCTCCCCGGTCGGCAAGACGACGGTGTGTCCGGCGTTGTTGCCACCCTGGTAACGCACCACCCACTGCACGCGCCCACCGAGCAGGTCAGTGGCCTTACCCTTGCCCTCGTCACCCCATTGGGCGCCGATGAGGACGATTGCCGGCATGACATGCTCCCGCCTGGTCTCGCCTGCTTATTGTGGTCCAGCCGGGGACCAACCATAGCCTGGAGACGATGCGGGCGGCTTGCGGCCCGCTGAGGAACCAGGCAATTCAGCCCAGCCCAGCAGGTCGCGAGGAGCCCATGAATATCGCCGCGGACACGGCCAGCGTGGCGGTGTTGTGGTTCGGCGACCGGCGACTGCCTGGTCGGCTACGGGGCCTGCCGACCCATAAGGCCGAAAGTCCGGCCGACACAGCTGCCATCGACGCCGCAATCGGGCCCTACCGGCGACTGGCCGTGGTCGGCGCCGACGCCGAGCTGGCGGCAGTGCTGAGCAGGCTGCTGCGCGCCGAACGACTCGACGTCGAAGTGGCCTACGTGCCACGCCGCCGCACCCGCGCGACCCGGATCTACCGCTTACCGGCGGGACGGCGCGCGGCCCTGCGTGCCCGGCGCGGCACGGCCGGGCGGGTCACCCTGGTGCGCGACGAGACCGGCTCGGTGATCGTGGGCCGGGCCGGCTGGCTGCCACCCGGTGACGGGCGACGAATTCACGGCGAGGCCATCGTCGATGACACGCAGCTGTTCGACGGCGAGGTCACCGGCACCTACATCGAGCCGACGCTGGCCATACCGGGCCTGCGGGCCTCGGTACCCGGAGTCTGGCGCCGCTGGGTCGCCGGCCGCGCCGTCCAGCTGGGCAGCACCGGCATCGTGGTGATCCGGGACGGGGTCGCAGCGCCCCGCCCTGCCCGGCGATCGACGTTCTACCGCCACGTCGAAGGTTGGCTGCTGGTCCGGTAGTTTCGACCAGTGAACTCCAGGGAGCGCGCATCGGTGCGGCCCAGCCCAATCTTCTTGGCTCTGATCGGATTGACGGCCGTCGGCGGCGTATTGGCCTGGCTGGCCGGGACGACCGTGCGGCCACTGGCGTACGCCGGGGTGTTCGTCTTCGTGATCGCCGGTTGGCTGGTTTCGCTGTGTCTGCACGAATTCGGTCACGCGGCGACCGCCTGGCGATTCGGCGACCACGACGAGGCGGTGCGCGGCTACCTGACCCTGGATCCGCGGCGCTACGCCCATCCCGGGCTCTCGCTGCTGCTGCCGATGGTGTTCATCGCGCTGGGCGGGATCGGCCTGCCCGGTGCGGCGGTGTGGGTGCAGACCTCGTTCATGACGCCCACCCGACGCACTCTGGTCAGCTTGGCCGGGCCGGCGACAAACCTCGTCCTGGCCGTGCTGCTGCTGGTCGCGACCCGGGTGTTCTACGACCCCAAGCACCTGGTGCTGACCGCTGGCTTGGCTTTTCTGGGTTTCCTGCAACTCACCGCGGTGGTACTCAACCTGTTGCCGGTCCCGGGCCTGGACGGGTACGACGCCGTCGAGCCGCACCTGAGCCCGCAGACACAGCGCGCGGTCGCGCCCGCGAAGCAGTTCGGTGTGTTCATTTTGCTGGTCTTACTGTTTGCGCCGACGGTGAACCGGTGGTTTTTCGACATCGTGTACT
>DASYJS010000182.1:0-3347 GCA_035996225.1 Mycobacterium sp.
CGGCGCATAGTGCGGGTGCAGCCGATGAGTACGCCCGCCAATGGCTGGGTGTGCTGATCGACTACGACGCCGCAAAGAACTCTGACCTGGTACACACCTTGAGCCACTATCTGGAACTCGGCGGTAACTATGACGAATCCGCCACTGCGTTACATGTTCACCGCAGCACTTTGCGGTATCGGCTCGGTCGCATCGCCGACCTGACGGGTTTTGATCTTCGCAATATCGATACCCGCTTCAACCTGCACGCCGCTACGCGAGTGTGGCGCTTCCTTACCCCCGAAAGGTGACGTGCCCTGAGGGCAGCCTGCTCCGCTAGCCGCGGAACGCGCAGACACCGGCTGCGCCTGGAATCAATGTCTGCGTTGATCATTCGCCGAACACCGGCATACTGACGGGCGACACTTCAGTTGTGCTGCGGGGGCTAAGTTTGCCCCCATGTTCAGTCCTAGCCGGCCAGTATGCGGGATTACGCAGGGATATCCGGGCGCAGAATCACTGACTGGCAGGAGGAGTTCATGCGAGCAATGACGTACCGCGGTCCCTACAAGGTCCGCATCGAAGAGAAGGAGATCTCGCCGATGGTGGATTAGGCGAGCAAGCTTGTGCCATTGCGCTCAGTCGTTGTTGCATGCGTTGGCGAGTCACTGTCTGTGCCCGCCGGGTTGATTTCCACCTGGCAGGCCAGTGGAGCGCGTGGAAGAAGGTCACCGCGCGCTTAGCCGGTGAAATTCACTGGGCAGCTGGCTCAGTACGTCATCGAACTCGCCGGGCGTCACCGCGTCACGAAGCGTCGCCATGACCGCCATCACTTCACTCTCGGACAAGCTGGAGTCATGTCCGGTGCGTTCGGCCACTCGCCGCACGAACTCATCGAAGCTGAAGGCTTCGGCCTCTTCTTTGGTCGGGAGCAAGGTGTTCTGCAGTGGTCCAGGCAGTTGGGCGGCCAGATCGCGTGCCTCGCCACCGCTGATGCGCTCGGCGAGGGTGGCCAAGGTGGCGCGTGTCAGCGCCACCGCTTCGCCTTCAAACAGGCCGGTACGCTCGGACACTAGCGCAATAAACTCGTCGTATTGCATTGTATCTCCTTAGGTTTGGACTCTCGAGATCATGCCGGAGGCCCACGCGTCGGGGCATCGCTCTGGTGAGCCGAACTTCGGTGGCGGTAATGGACCCGTCAGGCGCGCTCACATCACCCGGCCCAAAGCCGGCACTTTTCGGCCCGACAGGTTGACTCCGGCGGCGAACTTTGGCTTCGACGAGACGACGCATTAACCGAGCAGCGGTCGGCACACTTGCTGCTGCAGACGTGAAGGGGCAGTGCTCCACAAGACATGTGGGACTGCGGACGAGAGCAACTCTTCGGCGTCGCCCGCAGAACGGACCGGCGAATCGGGTAATGAAAATGTTCGAATTCTCGTCTCCTACAGTAATAGTCAGTGCGGACGATGCCCCGCGTACCGCTGACCTGCAGCGGGAAGCCACCATGGCCGGCGCATCCCCACGATGACCGACCGCCGCTGCCGTTACGACGTGTGCTCGACCTCGCCAAGGTGAAAGATGCAGTCGCTGCCGTGGGCCATGCGAAAACTCGACTGGAGTCGGTAGAAAGGAAAAGGCAATGTGCGCAGTGGATTACGGGTCGGTCCGGCAAGACTATCGCCGTATGCGTTTTCTGCACCGTGGGGCCGATGCGGTGGCGATTGCTATTGCCCACGATGAACCAATGACGCCGGACCCTTTGAAGATTGGTCTGTTGGCGCCGCCGTGGGCGGCTATACCGCCGCCAGGCTATGGGGGTACCGAGTCGGTGGTGTGCCAGTTGGCGCAGGGCCTGACCGGGGCCGGACACGTGGTGGTGCTGTATGCCACTGGCGACAGCACGGCGCCGGTGCCAATCGTCTACGCCATGGCCACCGCGGAGTGGGACCGCATCGGCCGCGGCGAGGTGGAATTGCCCCATGTGATGAACGGCTATGAGGCGCTCGCCGGTTGCGACGTCATCCATGACCACACCCTGTTAGGGCCGGCCTGGGCCTTGGCGTCCGGCTATGACCGGGTGGTCACCACCTGCCATGGGCCGTTCAGCGGCGAACTTCGGGCTATCTATCGCCGCTACGGCAAGCGCTTGCCCGTTGTTGCGATTTCGCGTGACCAGGCCTCCCACGCGCCTGAGATCGCCGTGGATCGGGTAATCCATCACGGCCTAGACCCCGTCGAGTACCCGGTGGGCAAAGGTGACGGAAGTTACCTGTTGTTCCTCGGTCGAATGACCCCGGACAAGGGTGTGCGCGAGGCCGTCTTGGCTGCACGCGCCGCAGGCGTGCCACTGGTGATCGCCGCCAAGAACCGAGAGCCCGTCGAACAAGCCTATTTCGCCGACCAGATTTTGCCGCTGCTCACCGACGACGTTGACCTCGTCGGCGAAGTCGCCGGTAAGGCGAAACTGGGTCTACTGGGTGCGGCCAAGGCCCTGCTGAACCCCATTCAATGGGCAGAACCGTTCGGGCTCGTGATGATCGAGGCGATGGCCTGCGGTACGCCGGTTATAGCGTGCCACAACGGCGCCGCACCCGAAATCGTGGACACCGGCAGCACCGGCTTCCTCTGCTCCGATCCCGCCGAACTGGTGGCCGCAATCCAGCGCGTGGACGAGCTCGACCGCCGCGCCTGCCGGGCCGCCGTCACTCGGCGCTTCTCCACCACTCGAATGGTCGCCGACCACCTCGCCCTCTATCGGGAGATGATCGCCACGTGACATTCGTCGACGGCGAAGAATGCGCTGCCGGTGCGTGGGCCTCCGGAACAGGCCCACCCGTCTCCGGCGAAGCCGGCGACGTCACCCTCCTGGAAGGTTCGACATTCTGTATCTCAGCCCTGTCCGGCGACGTGCACCGCGACCGGCCGCACGGTCTGTTCGTCGCCGATACTCGAATGTTGTCCTGCTGGCGGCTTGCGATCGATGGAGCGCCGGTACAGAACCTCTCTACGATCGAGGAAGCCTCCGAACCCTACCGCGCAACCTTCGTTGGCCGGACCCCTCCGCGCCAATGGATGGCTGACAGCACGATGCTGGTGCTGCGCGAGAGGTTCGTCGGCGACGGGATGCGCGAGGACGTGATCCTGCGCAACCTCGGGGCGGAACCGGTCGGGGTCACCTTGACCTTGAGCGTCGACACAGACTTTGCCGATCTATTCGCCGTGAAAGAGGGCAGGGTTCAGCCGCCGCATGGCCTTGTCGTCGATATGGGAGCTGCGTCAATGGCTTTCACGATCGCTGGCCCCGACGACACCCGCACCGCCCAGATCACCGCCACCGGCGACCCGATCGTTACGCCCGGAAGATT
>DASYJS010000183.1:0-10247 GCA_035996225.1 Mycobacterium sp.
GGACCAAAGTTCTCCCGAGCGACCGAGTAGGAACCGCCGGACCGCGTGTAGGCCATTACAACCTGGCGGTATGACGCGGACACCAGCGCCAGAATCACCAGGATGATGCCGGTGATCGGAAGCAACAGCGCAAACGCGGCCATTCCGGCCGCCGGCAAAAGTTCGACCATGATCTGCTCGGGGCCGTAGGCGGTCGAGGAGATTGCGTCCGGTGCCAGTGCCCCTAGCGCAACAGGATTCGACAGCCGCTCCGAGTCAAGCTGATCGGTGGTCAGCGGCTTCCCGAGAAAGAACCGCTTGCATCTGTCCGAAAATGAGAACGGTATCTCGCAAGTTGGTGTCGTCACAAAGCATCCCTTCCTGAGGGCTTCAACGCATTGGCATGAGGAGTGGGCCGGATACCGCTATCCCGCGCGCGTCGCCTCGGCTATCCGCGACTCGATGTCATACGGCAAGATCTGCGCGGCCGCACCCGGGATGCGGCTGACGGCGCGGGCCATCTTGTCCGCGGTGCGGTCGTGCAGCAGCCGGCCCACCAGCGGTGAATACGTTCGGCGCGGCAACAGCACGGTCACCTTGGTGTCCGGATGGTGGTTGAGCACCTGGATGACCAACTCGTGCGCGGCCCGACTCAGCTGACGATCCGGGCAGTCGATCACCCGTAGCGGGGTGTCGTGCTCGAAGCGCTCCCAGCGCTGCTGCAACCGCTCGGCGCCGACCGCGTCCAGCATGAAGTGGACTGCGGTGAGTCCGTCGGCATGCAGGCCGTTCCCATAGCGCAGTGCCTCGACCTCGGCAAGATCGACGGCATCCACGAAGACGAGAACCCGATGTCGCGTGTATCGGTCCAGGACAGGGGTTTCGGTGTGCGACATCTCCAGAACGGAAGCCTCGGCCCGGTATTGCTGGTTGAGTCGCATCAATGCCAGCACCAGCACCGGAAAGACGACGACGATAAGCCACGCGCCCTCGGTGAACTTGGCCACCGCGAAGATTCCGACCACGACCGTCGACAAGATCCCCGCCGACAAGTTCACCAGCACATTGCGCCGCCAGCCCCGCCCCCGCTGGGTCAGATAGTGCTTGGTCATGCCGTAGCCGGCCATCGAGAAACCGGTGAACACGCCGATCGCGTAAAACGGCACCAGCGCATCGACCGAACCTCCGGTGATCACCAGCAGCGCCACCGCCAGCGCGGTCAGAGTCAGGATGCCGTTGGAGAACACCAGACGGTGACCACGTTTCCTCAGCGGACGCGGCAAAAAACTGTCCTCTGCAACGAAACTGGCCAACGCGGGGAATCCGTTGAAGCTGGTGTTGCCACCGGTGTAGAGGATCGCGGCGGTCGAGGCCTGCACCGCGATGTACAGCACATTGCCGATCGCCCCGGGGCCGAAGACCGCCCGGGCAATTTCGGACAACATCGACGGATAGCCATCGACGTATGGTGCGGCGTGGGTGACATGCGCCAGCCAGGCCACACCCGCCAGCAAGAAAGCGAGGATGCAGGCCATGATGGTCATGACACGACGGGCGTTGATGCCCTCGGGTTTACGCAGACTGTTGACCGTGTTGGAGATGGCCTCTACTCCGGTCAGTGATGATCCGCCGTTGGCGAACGCGCGCAGCAAGACTAAGACCGTCGCACCCATCACCAGTCCGCTGCCCTGATGGACCGACACCACCCCGGCCATGTGTTCCGGATCGTAGATCGGCAAGTTCCCGAATAGCTCACGAACAATCCCGACGACGATCGTGAGCGAAACCATCGCCACGAAGGCAAAGGTCGGCACCGCGAAAGGTACTCCGGCTTCCCGCAATCCACGCAGGTTCGCAAAGCACATCAACAGCACTACCCCCACCGTGATCTCCAGGCTGAAGGGGCCAAGTGCCGGTATCGCCGAGACCACGGCCACCGTTCCGGCAGCACACTGCACCGCGACAGTGACCACATAATCGATCAGCAACGCTGCGGCGGCGATCTGCGCCACCCGAGGGCCAAAGTTCTCTCGGGCAACCACATACGATCCGCCGGAGCGCGTATAGACCATGACAACCTGGCGGTACGACGCGGCCACCAACACCAGAATCAACAAGATGACGCCGGTAACTGGAAGCAACAATGCAAACGCGGCCATCCCGGCTGCCGGCAACAGTTCGATCATGATCTGCTCGGAACCGTAAGCGGTCGACGAGATTGCGTCCGGTGACAGCACGCCGAGTGCAACGGGATTCGACAATCTCTCATGGTGCAGCTGGTCAGTGATCAACGGCCGTCCGAGGAAGCCGCGCTTACAGACGTCAGAAAACGAGGACCACGTCCTCTGTTCGTCAGCCAAAGATGTTGTCAAGAGCCATATTCCTTACCCCCAGATGTATGAAGCCAGCCGAAGCGTAACCCGTTCAATGTGCCCTGTCTCGTCCCCGCCGACGGCAAGAAACATGAGCGTTCCCGAAAAACACAGGAGGTTTCCAGGAGGGCTGACAGGGCATTTGAAGTTAGTAATCCGGCTGTAACAAAGCTCCCCCGATTAGCATCGAAAACGGCGTTTAGTCGCAGTTCGCCCACGTGAGGCCGAGCTGGCCCACGAACGATATTGTGAGTTAGCGCACTTATCCGCGCGGCGGTGTTGGACGTGCGTCCGATCGGTCGCATCCGCCCGAGCGCGAGATATGACTGGCAGATAATCCGTTGTGCTGCACTCGTTTTCCGGTCTCCGACCGGGCATGAGGGGCATTCGTCGAGTTGAGCTGCGGCTCAGACTGATTCAGGTGCTGTTAGGATTCCGTAAAGATCTTCATCTGGATGAAGTGGCTAGTGACATCGGCGTCAGCGCGGTAAGTGGCTGTGCCAGAGAACTCTTGGAGTAGCCCGTCCCGATCAATATCGCACGGAGGAGTCGAACTTCATGGACCAGTGCGTCATCGTCAGCGGTGACGACGCGCTGGCGACGGCGATCGTCGAAGAGTTGGAAAGAGCGGGCGCAAGCGTTGCCGCTCTCCCCGATTCTGAACTCGCCGGCGCCCGTGTCAAGACCGAGCTCGCCAGAGCCGGAGTTGCCCGTGCATCCGCGGTCATCTGCGCCGGAAATGACGACGCGATAAACCTCGAAATCGCACTGCTGGCACGGAAAGCCAACCCGGACATTCGAGTAGTAGCACGGATCGCCAATGACGTGTTGCGGGAGGCAGTCGCCGCCGATGATCCTCTCAGCGCGGTCTTCGGCGTCGCCGACCTCGCGGCACCGGCGGTCGTAGAGGCATGTCTGGCGCGCACCACGCACCCCTTCGAGGCGGCCGACATGGAGTTTGTTGTCTTCGGCGCCGAGGCACGGTACGACGCGACGTTGCGCGAAATCTATGGCGACCTCGCCCCGGTGGCGACCATTCAGGGCCAGACCACCTCGGATCCTGGCGAGGTAGTGGTATGTCCGGGACGCGATATGGCGGTGCACACCGGCGACTGGACGGCGATGATCGGCACTACCGAGGAGTTGGCCGCCTGCGGAATCAAGCCGCCACGTCAGGCCAAAAGACGCTCACGCCAGTCCCGACTGCGCCGCATACTCGTCGCGGCGCGCACCCTGTCCAACGAAGTCAATCCCGCGTTCTATCCCATGATCGTCACCCTGTTCTTTTTGATCATCGGGTCAACAACGTTGTTGCACTTCGCCTACACGCACCCAGGGATGTCTTGGGTCGATGCGTTCTACTTCACCAATGAGACGATCACAACGACGGGTTACGGCGACTTCAGCTTTGCCAAGCAACCAACTTGGCTGCGGTTGTATGCCGCCGTATTGATGTTGAGTGGCGTGACCACGACCGCCCTGCTTGTCGCCTTCATCGCCGATGTGATGCTGTCGCGCCGGTTCGTCTGGTCCTCCGGACGCTCGCGGGCCCGCCATCTGCGCAACCACGTCATCGTCGTCGGGTTGAGCGCGCTCGGCATCCGGGTCGTCGGCGATCTGACCGCAGCCGGACATGACGTCACGGTGATCGAGCGCGACCAGAACAATCCCTTCCTGTCGACGATGGCGGAGCTCGACGTTCCAGTTATCTTCGGGGACGCTACTTTACGGCAGACGCTCGAGGCGGCCCGCGTCGAAACCGCGCGCGCGGTGGCGGTGTTGACCCGCGACGACATGATTAACATCGAGACCGGGATCGTGCTGCGCGAGATGCTGACCTCCCAAACGGTGCCCGGTGGCAACCGGTGGCGAGAGGTCCCGCTGGTGCTGCGGGTCTACGATCACGACCTCGGATCCGCAGTTGCTCAGCGGTTCGGTTTCGAAAACGTGCGTTCCACCGTTGAACTGGCCGCGCCGTGGTTCATCGGCGCGGCGTTGGGTCTTCAAGTGCTGGGGACATTTTCGGTCGGAAGTCGATCTTTTTTGGTCGGCGGTATGCACGTGCAGGCGGGCAGCGAACTCGATGGGCTGCAGATGTTCGAGGTCTCGACGCAGACCCGTGTCATCGCGATCACCAGGCAGGACGCTCCGGTCCGGCTGCACCCGCGCCGCGACGCCCGGCTCAGCGCCGGCGACACCGTCTACCTCGTCGGTCCCTACCGAGAACTGTTGGCCACCCTGCGCAAGGGACAGCCGTCCCGCCGGCCAATTGCCGGTGATGCAGTGACCGACGATCAATGCACGGGCGAGGGCTACGAAGTGAAACGCCAGTCTGCATAGGGCTTTTCGAGCCGTAGAAATCACGTGAGGCGCAAGGCAAGCCAGTAGCAGGCAGGCGTTCATTTGCCCGCGCTATCACCCAATGCCAAGAATCAGTAAGGGGGAGTTCTATGTTTTCCGCGGCTGTACAGCCGAAGATGACTCGGTTGCATTCGAATAGGACTGGCGCGTAATGGACTTTACGACGCTTCCGCCGGAAGTCAATTCCACTCGCATGTATGCAGGCCCAGGGTCCGGACCGATGCTGGCCGCGGCAGAGGCCTGGGAAACAACGGCCGCAGAATTGTATTCGGCTGCGAACTCGTACCAATCGGTGGTCTCGGGCCTCATCGCAGGGCCATGGCTGGGGCCTACGTCCGTGACGATGGCGGCCGCCGCATCCTCCTACGTGGCGTGGCTGAGCCGCACCGCCGCGCAAGCCGATCAGACGGCTGGCCAGGCGCTGACGGCCGTCGCTGCCTATGAGGGAGCATTTGCGGCGACAGTGCCCCCGCCGGAGGTTGCGGCCAATCGCAGCCTGCTGATGTCGCTGGTTGCTACAAATCTGTTGGGGCAGAACACTCCCGCGATCGCGGCCACCGAGGCCCAGTACGGCGAGATGTGGGCCCAGGACACCGGTGCGATGTATGCCTACGCGGCTTCGGCGGCATCGGCCACCCAGGTGACGCCGTTCACCGCGCCAAAGCAGAACACCAATCCGGGGGGCCTGGCCAGCCAGGCGAGCGCCGAGGCCACGCAGAGTACGGCCTCGCAAGCCTCGCAGACGCTTTCCAGCGTGCCAGCGGAGTTGAGCAACTTCCTGACCGGCAGTACCACCGACTCGTTTACGCCGTTGGACATTCTGGACGTCGGCGCCGACGGAATTGCCTATGGACTCGACGCCCCCATGGCTCCACTAGGGGCGATATCGCTGCCCATCGACCTGGTCGGCGCTCAGACCGGTATACACACAGATGACATCGTCACTGGCTGGTCGGGACCCGAAGCCTTGGCGGGGGTACCGTCCCCGCTCGCAGCGGCGACCACGAACGTGAATTCAACGACGGTGTCTGCCAGTTTGGGCGAGGCGAAGCCGATCGGCGTGCTATCGGTGCCACCCACTTGGGCTGCAGCCACACCGGCGGTACGTCCGATCGCACTGGCGTTGCCGGCGACGAGCATCGGCATTGACGAGCAGGCGACGACAAACGGTTTGGGAACCATGTTCGGCGAGATGACGCTGGCCAATGCCGCCGCGCGTGCCGTCGGCGATACCGTTGGCCGGCGTGGTCGCGACGCGCGCACGCCGGCTGCGGCCGGGGGCCAGGCGGTGAGCACCGAAGCCGCAACAGCCGCCGGTGAAGACGCGGCCGCGGAGAGCGAGCCGCGCACCGTGGTGACGGGAATCGCGGCCGAGATCCGCGAATTCGCCAGGCTGCGCGACGAGGGGCTGATATCCGACGAGGACTACACCGAGCAGAGGAATCGTCTGCTGGGTCGTTGATGAAGGGTCTCGAGGTAGTAAGGGCGGCGTGTGACCGATCTTGAGGATAAAGTGGCGGCGTTGGAGTTGCAGGTGGCGCCGTTGGTGCGTGGTTCGCGGCGGCCGCCGATCGTGAAAGTCGGTGGTGCGCGGTGATCGAGTCCGGTGTCGAGGCCGCTCTGGCCGCGCGGGAAGTCATGCGGTCCGACGAGGATGCAGCCGCGGGTTTTCGGGCGTGGCAGGCTGCCGCTGAGCGGACCGGTCAAAGAGTATTGCGGGAGCCCCACGGCACGTACGTGCTATGGCGCCGCGACGATGTACTCGCCGCCATGCGTGATGGCGAAGTTTTCACCAGCCGCCAGGGTGAACTGATGCCCGGCAATCCGCCGTTCGGGCCGTACCGGGAAATACTGCTCGAGCTGTTCAATCCGGGCAGTTCGCGGGAAATGTTGAAGCCCATACGTGGGCTCATCGAAGAATGCATCGGCGAGATAGCGACGACACTCGACCGCTGCGATGGTGCGCGTGTCGCTGACGTTCTTTGTCGCGTAGCATCCGTGTCGGCGTGTGGGCTGCCGGCGGACGTTGGTCTCGAAGCGGTCAACCCGGAGCTGGTTGGGAAGCTTCGCCGAGCGCCGCTGGGTGGCTTTGATCTGATCAGTCGCCTCGCCGCCGAACCGGTCACCGACCAAGAGATAATCGGACTGATGGGGTCGGTGGTCCGCGGTTTCATGTTCGCGTCGTTCCCCATCAAGGCCGGACTCGCGCTGCTGGCGCGGATGCCGATACTTCAGCAGGATTTGCGCGAAAACCCAAGCCGGCAAGGTGATTTCATCGAGGAGCTGCTGCGCTTGGATGGCGGGGCGAAGACCGTTTCACGAATCACCACTCGCAGTGTGACGATCGGCGAAACGACGATCCCAGCCGGGTCCCCTGTCGAGTTGTGTGTCGGTTTGGTTCACCGCGACGAGTCCGACGTCATGTCAGGTCAGGACATGAAACTCGATGGTCCGCACCGGAATTGGAGTTTTGGGGGAGGCCCCCATCGGTGTCCGGCGTCGCACCTGGCCCGGGATCTGCTGGGTGCCTTCTTTGAGGTGTGGCTTGCCGAGGTCCCGTTTTTCTGGTTCGACTGGAAAGGTGGCGATGTCCCCAAAGCGTGGCATCCCAGAGCCTACGGCCCGACGTCGGGCGCGATTTTCGACGGTTGGGTTCCGAATTGTGTGCCGCTGCGGTGGTGAGGGCCTCGCCACCGCAACTCTCTGGGGCGCTCAGAATTTCAGACCGGAGAACATGATCTGATTGGGGTCGTACTTCTGCCGCACGCTCGTCAGTTGCGACAGATTCGAACCAAAGTAACGCGACGCCGCGCTGTTGGGCTCCAGGTAATTAACGTACCCGCCGACCGAAAACTGTTGTACCGCTTGGTGAGCGGAGCTCAGCCACTGCGTGGCCGCTGACACCTGGTTGGCGGCCGGCTCGACGTACCACTGCAGCACCGCGGACTGTTTGCGCCACGGAAAAGCCGAATCGCCGGGGGCCACATCGGCGATCGCTCCGCCGAGCGGATCAACGAGCAACGAAGCCCTTCCGCCCGCGGCGGGCCATTGACCGATCGCGGTGGCGACGGCATGGGCCGCACCCGAATCCAACGTCGTGATCACGTCGGATCCGGCCACGAAGCCGCGAGGCGGTGATGTCGAGCTGCCACCGGCCAGATACGTCACCAGGTCCATTCGGTTCATCGTCTTGTTGGTCACCGCGCTGGGCTGCAAACCGACCGCGGATTTGATCGCGTCGGTCACCCCCGCCGCGCCGCCTGCAGGACAGGTCGCCAGGATATGGCAGTCGGGCTGGCCCGTACCGACCGCGAGATCAACCATGGCCCAAGCATTTCGGTCAGCTCCGTTCAGCCAGGACTGCCAGCCGACGAGCACCTGGACGGCCGACGACGGGGCGAACTCGAGGCGGACAACGTCGGTGTCGCCGGTGGCGAAGGTCGCGAAGGTCATCGATGTCGTCACCCCGAAATTGCCACCACCGCCACCGCGAAGTGCCCAGAACAGATCCGGATGATCGTTGGCGGATGCAGTGACCACGTCGCCGCTGGGAAGCACCACCGTGGCCGACTGGAGCGCGTCGCAGGCCAGCCCGGCGTGCCGGGAATCGGCTCCTATCCCCCCGCCGAGCGTCAGCCCCGCGACTCCGACAGTTGGGCAACTGCCCGTCGGGACCGCGCGACCGGCGCTGGCGCATGCCTGGTGTACCGCCCACAGATTCGTCGCCGGCGTTACCGTGACGTTGCCGCCCTCGAGGTTCGCCCCGCCCGGAAGTCCGCGCAGGTCAAGAACCATCGTGCCGTTGGCGCTCGACGCACCGATGTAGGAATGCCCACCGCCACGCGGTGCGATCTTGAGCTTGTTCGCCGTCGCGAATGCGACCGCCTTTTGAACGTCGGCTTGCGAGGACACCGTGACGACGGCCGCCGGGTTGGAGTTGTTGTAGAACGAGTTGAATACCTGCTTGCTCGAAGCGAATTGGGTGCCACTGGCTGGTAGCAGGACGCTGCCGCCAATGGTGGAGGCCAAGCCATTCCAGCCGGCGGTGGCAGCGCCGGGGTCCGCGGCAGCACGCGTGGTCCCGAATACCGCTCCGGTCGCCAACATTGAAACGGCGCCTCGAAGAAACGTCTGGCGCGAGATGCCCCTCTGCACGGAAAGGTCTAGCGGACGGCTGCGATTCGTCGTCATGAGCCGGATTCTCTCACTCAGGAAGCCGGCAGCGCGGCACGTGCCAGATCACAGTGTGGCCTCGATTGGTCCGTACTCGATCCGCCCTCGCCTGTAACGACTTCCGCGCAATAACCGATGTCTCAGAAGCATCGCGCTCATGAAACGCATAGTGTGCAAACCTTGATCTCCCCGTGTCGTAAATGTGACAGCCATCGATCAGTCTTCCTAGAGTGATTTGAGTGCCATCAGAGCACTCCGCGACAGATGGGGAAGCTGTCCATGAAAGCAGGTGCCGCTGCGAACGGTTGGATCTGGCTGTTTCGCCATCAACCCCTGACCATTCGCTTGCTGGCTGCGGTGGCCGGCCTGCTGACCGTAGCGGCAGCCTTTGGGGCGCCGCCGGCCGAGGCAGACCCGAACAACGACGATAACTTCATCGACGCGTTGAATCACGCCGGCGTCGACTTCGGCCAGCCAGGAAACGCGATGGCTGTGGGCGAATCCATCTGCCCGATGCTGGCCCAGCCCGGCGGCAGCTTCGCCGGGGCCGTTTCGAGCATCAGGAGCCGCGGCATGTCACCGGCGATGGCTCAGATGTTCACCACGATCGCAATTCAGTCGTACTGCCCGCAGGCGATGGCGAACTTGGCCAGCGGCAATATGCCCAACATGCCCGGCGGTATGCCCGGCATGCCCGGCGGTATGCCCAACATGCCGGGCGCGGGAATGCCAGGAATGCCGGGCGCGGGGATGCCAGGAATGCCCGGCGGCGCTATGCCAAACCTGCCCGGCGCCAATGTAACTGGGCTCCCACAAATCACCGGCCCGGGGATTTAGCCCGTACCAAGCGGATCGATGGTCGACGCGATATAGACCATCGCCGCCCCGACCGTCGCGGTCGTCACGAAGTCAATGCCCTTGCTGCGCACCACCAAAAGGCCAGCGCGATCATCGGATAGCACCAGCCGCAATATCGCGGCGACGCCAACAGCGATGCCGATGAGCAGCGAGCCACGACGCCAGAAGTTGGCGGCCACCAACGCGAAAGCCGTAGCGAAGATCAGCCCGACCAGCAGGATCGGCCACTGGGCTTTCGCTGCGGTCTTCGCCAAACTCATTGCCGCTCGGCCAACTCGACCACATTGGTCAGCAGGAACGCCCGGGTCAGCGGGCCGACGCCGCCGGGGTTGGGCGACACGTGGCCCGCAACCCCCCACACCTCCGGGTGCACATCGCCGACCAGCCCGTCCTCGGTGCGACTGACGCCGACGTCGAGCACCGCGGCGCCCGGGCGCACCATGTCGGCGGTCAGCAGGTGCGGAACGCCGACGCCGGCGACGATAATGTCGGCCTGCCTGGTCA
>DASYJS010000184.1:0-14110 GCA_035996225.1 Mycobacterium sp.
CACCGCAACCGATGACCGTTCCGATGATCAGCACCACCAGCGAGCAGCCCCACCCGGTGCTTGACGCCGACTACTGGGCAGCCAACTTGCGCAACCCGGTGCGCTTTCACCAAGCCATCACCACCGCGGCTGCCCGGTACCACACCTTCATCGAGGTCAGCCCGCACCCGGTGCTCACCCACGCCATCGGCGACACGCTCGGCGACTTGGAGAACCGGGCCCAGCTGATGACCGCCGGGACCCTGCAGCGTGACACCGACGACACCATCACCTTCCACACCCAACTCGCGTCGGTCGGCAGGATTGCGCCGCCCGACACCAACCGTCGTCTGGCCGACATCCCGGTGACACCCTGGCAGCACACGCGTTTCTGGGTTGCGGATCGCTCGGCGATGTCGGATGCGGTGGACACGCACCCGCTGCTCGGCATGCACGTGGAAGTTCCCTCGAGCCAAGACCACGTGTGGAGAGCCGATGTCGGCAGCGACGTGTGCCCCTGGCTGGCCGACCACAAGGTCTTCGGGCAAGCCATCATGCCGGCGGCCGGGTTCGCCGAAATCGCTTTGGCCGCAGCAAGCGAAGCGTTCGGCGTGCCGGTCGATGCGCTGGCGATCAACCAGCTCGAGGTCGAGCAGATGCTCACCCTCGACGGCCACACCCAGGTGACGACGCAGCTGACCCGTGGTGCCGACGACAAGGCTCGCATCGAAATCTATTCCCGCACCCCCGCCGGCTGGTCCCGCCATGCGATCGCTAAAGCATCGGTGTCGCCGCCGGATGTCGCCCCCGATCGGCAGGCACCCGGCGCCCGCCACGGCGAGACGGCGCTATCGCCGGCCGATCTGTACGCCGTGCTGCGGTTGACCGGCCAGAATCACGGGCCCGCCTTCGCGGCCCTGACCCAGATTCACCGGCAGCCAGATGGCTCGGTGGAAACCGAGATCACCCTTCCCGACGGGGCGCCCAGGCATCCGGGTTACCGCATTCACCCCGTCATGCTGGATGCGGCCCTGCAAAGTCTGGCGGCGGCGGTACCGGACAATGAGGCCGGCGGATCCACTGGATCGGCCGAAATCAGTTATCTACCCGTGTCGTTCGAGTCGCTGCGGGTGTACGGCAACCCCGGCCGGTACGCCCGTTGCCGCGCCCGGCTGATGAACCTCGACGAGGACGGCGCCGGAAAGCTCGGCAAGATCGTCTTGACCGACGACGCCGGGACCGTTACCGCCGAAATCAACGACATCTACCTGCGGCGTGTCGAACGACGCAGCGCACCATTGCCGTTGGCGCAGAAGATCTTCGATACCACGTGGGTGGAAATGCCGATCGCCGCCGCGGGCGCGGTCACCTCCGACGCTGCAGGCAGTTGGCTGGTACTCACCGACGCCGGCTCGAAGGCCCAGGAATTCATCGAGCAGTGGCGTTCACCGGCGCGCCGGGTGATCACCGCCGATCTCGGCGATGAATCGGCCATCCTCGCCGCATTCGCGGACACGGCAGGCGATCCCGAGCGCCCGCCCGTCGGTGTGGTCGCCTTCATCGACGACGGCCCTGACGCTTCGAGCATCACCGACGGCCGGCTCACCCGGGCGCGGGATTCGGTGTGGGCGATCTCGACGGTCGTTCGTGCGATCCTCGGCGGCTGGCATGGCCGATCACCGCGGCTGTGGTTGGTCACCCCGGGCGGTCTCGCAGTTCACGACGAGCCGGGTCGCCCGGCGATCGGCGCGCTGAAGGGCTTGGTCCGCGTGCTGGCCTACGAACATCCCGACCTGCGCACCACACTCGTCGACCTCGACATCACCCGGGATCCGGTGTCCGCGTTGACTGCCGAGCTCGAGTCCAAGGATTCCTCGCCCAATTTCGACGACATCATCGCCTGGCGAGGCGAGCACCGATACGTCGAGCGGCTGTGCCGCCCGACCCTCGGCGAGCCGGTGCGCGACGCGGTCGTCGAGTCGGGGGCGTCGTACATCGTCACCGGCGGCCTCGGCGGCCTCGGCCTGGTTTTCGCCCGCTGGCTGGTCGACAGCGGCGCGGGCCGCGTCGTCCTCAACGGACGCAGCGAGCCCTCCGACGAGCAGCGCAAGGTCCTGGCCGAATTGGAAAGCCGCGCCGAGATCGCCGTGGTGTGCGGCGACATCGCATCCGCGGGTGTGGCGGAACGCCTTGTCGCGGCGGCCGAGGACCAAAATCGCCGATTGCGTGGCATCGTGCACGGCGCCGCGGTGATCGACGACAGCCTGGTGGTGTCGATGAGCAGGGAGAGCTTGGAGCGGGTGTGGGCTCCCAAGGCCGCCGGCGCGCTACGGATGCACGAGGCAAGCGTCGGTCGTGAACTCGACTGGTGGGTCGGATTCTCCACCACCGCCTCACTGCTCGGCTCGGCCGGGCAGGGCGCCTACGCGTGCGCGAGCGCGTGGCTTGATGCGCTGGTGACGTGGCGCCAGGCGGCCGGAATGCCGGCGGCGGTGATCAATTGGGGGCCGTGGTCGGAAGTGGGGGTTGCGCAGTCACTGGTCGGCAGCCCGCTCGACCCCATCAGTCCGGCGGAGGGCGTCGCGGCCATGGACGCGTTGCTGGCCACCGACCGCTGCCACACCGGCGTCACGCGGCTGCGGCCCGACCGGGCGATGATGGCGTTCCCCGAGCTCCGCAACCTCGGCTATTTCACCAGCGTGGTCGAAGAACTCGACGCCACGGGCGACGGCGGCGACTGGGCCGGGCCCGACGCGCTACGAGAGCTCGAACCGGCCGAGGCCCGAGAAATGGTCCGAGAACGGCTGTGCGAGCGCATCGCAGGGGTGATGGGCTACTCCGACCGGTCGGCTATCGATACCGGGATGCCGTTGACCGAACTGGGGATGGATTCTTTGATGGCAGTGCGGATCCGCAACACCACGCGTGCGGATTTCGGCATCGAGCCACCGGTGGCGATGATCCTGCAAGGTGCGTCGCTGCAAGACCTCACGGTCGATGTGATCCGCCAGCTCGGCCTCGCCGAGCCTGAACAAAACCTCGATCGAGGTAACGCGGTTCGCGACCGAGCACAACAGCGCGCTGCGGCGCGCCAGGGAGCCGCGATGCGGCGAAAGCGAGGACAGTAAGCATGAGTACGTACGAAGAGGCTTACTCAGAGTCTCAGCCGGACAACGCAATTGCGGTAGTCGGCATGGCTGGCAGATTCCCGGGCGCCAACAGCGTGTCGGCGTTCTGGGACAACCTTCGGCGCGGCGAAGAGTCGATCACCACCCTATCCGAGGACACGCTGCGGGCCGCCGGGGTCGGCGACGAGGTGCTGGCGAACCCGGCATATGTGCGGCGTGCGCCGATCATCGACGGCATCGACGAGTTCGACGCCGAATTCTTCGGGTTCCCTCCGCAGTTCGCTCGGATGCTCGATCCCCAGCACCGGTTGTTCCTGCAGTGCGCATGGCATGCCCTCGAAGACTCCGGCTGTGACCCGTCGCTGTTCGACGGCTCGGTCGGCGTCTACGGAACCTGCTCCCCCAGCGGCTACCTGCTACACAACCTGTCGTCGCACCACGGCCAAAACGCGTTCATGGGAACGGGACTCAATTTCGAGCAGTTCAACCTGTTCCTGCAGAACGACAAGGACTTCCTGGCGACTCGGGTATCTCACCAGTTCAACCTCCGCGGCCCGAGCATCACGGTGCAAACCGCGTGCTCGTCGTCATTGGTCGCGATCCACCTGGCCTGCCAGAGCCTGCTGTCCGGGGAATGCGACATGGCGCTGGCGGGCGGGGTGTCGCTGTCGGTCCCGCATCATGTCGGTTACTGGACCTCGCCGGGATCGATGATGTCGGCGGTCGGCCACTGTCGGCCCTTCGACGTGCGGGCAGACGGCACGGTGTTCGGCAGCGGTGTCGCGATGGTGGCCCTCAAACCGTTGCAGGCCGCCCTCGATGCCGGGGACCGCATTCACGCCGTGATCCGCGGATCGGCGATCAACAACGACGGATCCATGAAAATGGGCTACGCGGCACCGAATCCGGCCGCTCAGGCCGATGTCATCGCGGAAGCTCACGCGGTGGCGGGCATCGATGCCTCGACGGTGAGCTATGTCGAGACGCACGGGACCGGCACGCCGCTTGGTGATCCCATCGAAGTTCAGGGGTTGCGAAACGCATTCGCCGTGTCAGAGATGACCCGCGCGGCCCCTTGTGTTCTAGGGTCGGTCAAGTCGAACATCGGCCACCTGGAGGTGGCCGCAGGTGTCGTGGGTCTGATCAAAACGATTCTGTGCCTGAAGAACAAAGCGATTCCCGCGACACTGCACTACACCAGCCCGAACCCGGAATTGCGTCTCGAGGAGACCCCGTTCACCGTGCAAAGCGCGTACGGCCCCTGGGAATGGGAGGGCGTGCGCCGGGCCGGGGTCAGCTCCTTCGGGGTGGGCGGCACCAACGTCCACATCGTCTTAGAAGAGGCACCGGCGGAAGCACCGCCGGTTCCGGCGCAGGCCGAGTCGACCGGTCCCCAGGTGCTGCTGCTCTCGGCACGAAACGCAGCGGCACTCGAGGAATCGCGGAGCAACCTGGCTGCCGCGCTGACCGCCCCGGACGGCCCGAACCTGTCCGATGCCGCGTTTACCCTCGCCGGGCGGCGTAAGCACGGCGTCACGATGGCGGCCGTGGTTCACGACCGCGAGCACGCGGCCACGGTGTTGCGGGCAGCCGAGCACGACAATGTCTTCGTCGGGGAATCCGTCGGCGACAACGTCGAATCGAACTCAGAGCACGTCGTTTTCATGTTCCCGGGACAGGGCGCTCAGCACGTCGGGATGGCCCGGGGGCTGTATGACACCGAGCCCGTCTTCGCCGAACACTTCGATGCCTGCGTCGCGGGTTTCCGCAGCGAGATGGGAATCGACCTGCACACGGAGATATTCGGCGACGCCACAACGGATTTGGAGCGGATTGACCGCTCCCAGCCGGCGCTGTTCACGGTGGAGTACGCGCTGGCGCGGCTCGTTGAGACCTATGGCCTGCGCGCCGGAGCGTATATCGGCTACAGCACCGGCGAATACATCGCGGCCACCCTGGCCGGGGTGTTCGACCTCGAGACGGCGATCAAGACGGTGGCCTTGCGTGCGCGTCTGATGCACGAGTCCCCGCCGGGCTCGATGGTCGCCGTGGCGCTGGGTCCCGACGACCTCGCCGAATACCTCGCGGAGTTCTCCCCCAAGGGGATCGACCTGTCCGCGGTGAACGATCCCGGCAACTGCGTCGTCGCCGGGCCGAACAACGAGATCCGCGCGTTCACCCAACGCCTCCGCGAGGCTGGCATCACCGCCCGTCGGGTGCGCGCAACCCATGCGTTCCATTCCAGCGCGATGGATGCCATGGCGGCGGAGTTCGGTGAATTCCTGTCCGGCGTCGAGCTCCGTCGTCCCAACACGCCTCTGCTCAGCAACCTCACCGGGACCTGGATGTCGGATGAACAGATCACCGATCCGGCCAGCTGGGCACGTCAAATCAGCTCCACGATCCGCTTCGCCGACGAACTCGACGTGCTGCTGACCGATCCGGACCGGATCCTCGTCGAGGTCGGCCCCGGCGGCAGCCTGACCGGTTCGGCGATGCGGCACCCGAAATGGGCGAGCGGGCACCGCGGGGTTCGGCTGATGCGGCACCCGATTCAGAACATCGATGATCGGGACACCTTCTTGCTCGGCCTGGGCCAGTTGTGGTCGGCGGGTGTGCCGGTCGACTGGACGCCGGCGACCGGACCCAAGCAGCACATCATCTCCCTACCCGGTTATCCCTTTGCCCACGAACGGCATTGGGTTGACCCGAAGCCGATCAGCTGGACCGGCCGGGCCACCGAGACACACGTTGTGGCCGGCGCTTCCACCAACGGCGCCGGCGGCCACGCCGAGGTCTCGCTCAATGGGCAGTCGCAAACCGAGGCGGTGTTGCGGCAGATCTGGATGCAATGCCTGGGCCTGGGCTCCATCGGTCGCAACGACAATTTCTTCGACCTGGGCGGCGATTCCCTGATCGCGATCGGCATCGCGACCAACGCCAGCAACGCGGGTCTGGACGTCAGTCCGCAGGACCTCTACGGAAACCCGACGCTGTCAACCCTGGCGGCCCACGTCGACGCGAAATATGCGTCGGGCGGCCTGGCGAAACCGCCTGGGGCCACATCACATCCGGCCGTTCCGCCGAACGTCGCGCACTTCCTCGAACACGGTGTGCAAGAGGCGGGACGCTGGCGGGTGCCGCTGATCCTGCGCCTCGACGCTGGAGTCAGCGTCGACGATGTCCGGTCCGTGCTCACCGCGCTGGCCAACCACCATGACGCATTGCGCCTCCAGCTTGTCGACCGCGCGGGAACCTGGGAGCAACACATCACGGCGCCATCCGAATTCGAGTCGCTCTCCGTGCGTTCGCTTCCCGAGAGCGTGGGATCAGAACCCGCGACGCAGCGGGCGGCGGTGCTCGACATCGTTGCCGAGCTGACGGCCCAGGGTGACCTGACCGCGGTGTTGACCGCCGTCTATGTCTCCGGTCGCCAAGATGGCGGCTACCTGGCGCTGTCCCTGCACGAGATCGTTGCGGACACCACGTCGCGCGAAATCCTGATCGCCGACATCTTCACCGCATTTACCCAACGCGTTGCGGGACAAGATATCTCGCTGCCGCCGACCACCACCTCGTGGCGGGACTGGTCGCTGCGCTCCGCAGCTCTCGCGACGCACCCGGCGGTTCTCGACACGCGTGACTTCTGGCTGGAGAGCTCGACCAAGGCAACCCTGCGGCCGGCGGACGCGGACATCACCGAACCGCCGCACGGCGACGACCTGACGAAGGTGTCGTCGGCCCTGACCGTCGAACAGACATCCGAGGTCGACGACGCTCGCCGTGCGCTCGGGTCCTCGGTCGAGGAGATCCTGCTCGCGGCGCTGAGTCGCACCATCGCCCAGACAATCGGCACCGGTGTGGCCGCCGTCGACCTGGAGGGGCCCGGCCGTTCGGTGCTGCGGCCGGATGTCGATCTGCGCCGAACCATCGGGCAATTCACCACGATCTACCCGATCCCGCTGCGGTGTGCCACGAGCGATGACACCTCGGCCACCGAATTGCTGGAGACCGTTCGCGATACCCTCAAAGCCGTTCCGCATTACGGCATCGGATACGGGCTGCTGCGGCACCTTTATGCGCCCACCGCGCGACTGCTGGCGGCCGCGGGTTCCGCTGATGTCCACTTCCGATACGCCGGCATGATCCCCCAGTTGCCGCCCATCGATGCAGCGGTGCAATTCGACTCCGACGCGGTGATGCCGGTGCGCGACACGCTTCCGGGTCTGGGTCATGCCATCGAGTTCCGGGTGTACCGCCACTCCGGCGTCATGCATCTCGATTGGTGGTATGACACTCGCCGGGTGCAGAGCACGCAGGCCGAAGCGCTCGCGCAGCGTTTTCCGATCGCGCTGCGGGAGCTGATCGCCGACGCCCTCACCGCGGTCCCCGACGACGGTGACATGGGCTCGGAGCCCGTGGAGCTGGCCCTGGTGGACTTGTCGGCTCTTGACGCGGGTTGAGGTGAACTGAGTGGCTAACGCGCATAAGGACTTTGACAAGGCCGTCATCGTCGACAAGGTTCGCAAGACCTTCGGCGAGTTTGTGGCCCTGCAAGAGGTCAGCTTGGAAGTCGGTCGCGGTGAGGTGCTTGGCCTGCTCGGACCGAACGGGGCGGGCAAGACCACGCTCGTGGATATCCTGTCGACGCTGAGCCGGCCGGATAGCGGCCGCGCGGTGGTCGCGGGCTATGACACCGTTTCCGAACCGGCGGGTGTGCGCCGGTCGATCATGCTCACCGGCCAGCAAGTCGCGATCGACGACATGCTCACCGGGAGTGAAAACCTGGTGATGTTCGGCCGGTTGTTCGGATTGAGCAAGTCGGCGGCCCACACCCGCGCCAGGGAGCTCATCGAGGAATTCGATCTGGCATACGCCGCCGACCGGCGCGTGAAAACCTACTCGGGCGGTATGCGCCGACGCATCGACATCGCGTGCGGTTTGGTGGTCCGGCCTCAAGTGGTCTTCCTGGACGAGCCCACCACCGGGCTGGATCCGCGTAGCAGGCAAAGCATTTGGGAGCTGGTCAGCAAGTTCAAGGGTCTGGGCATCGCCACGCTGCTGACCACGCAGTACCTCGAGGAGGCCGACGCCCTGGCCGACCGGATCGTCGTGATCGACCACGGGCGGGTCATCGCGGAGGGAACGGCCGATGAGCTCAAGGAGCGTACGGGCGGCAGTTACTGCGAAATCGTGCCGCGCAATCTCAAGGACCTGCGCGCGATCGCTGACACGCTCGGCTCGCTGGTGCCGGAGAAGATCAAGGCCACGCTGACACCCGAATCGGACCGGATCGCCATACCGGCGCCGGATGGCGCCAACACGCTGATCGAGGCCGTCGGCCGGCTAGCCGCGGCCAACATCGACCTCGCCGACGTCGCCCTGCGGCGCCCGTCACTCGACGACGTATTCCTAGCGCTGACAGACGATTCCCCCCGGCCGCGCACACCCTTTGCGACACAGGCCGCCGGGTGACCGCGGCAAGCACCACCACCGAGCGCCACCCGTCACCACTCGCCCAATGGTGGGTACTCACCAAGCGCTTCATCGCACCGACCCTGCGTAACGGCGAGCTTGTCGTGACGATCGCGTCCTCGGTGGTTTTCACCGCCGGCTTCTACATTCCGTTGCACCAGGTGATGGGTACCGCCACCAAAACCCTGTGCAGCAGCTACGCGCAATACGTCATGCCGTTGATCGCCTTGCAGGCCATCACGTTCGCCGCGATGTCGACGGCGTTTCGCGCGGCGACCGACTCGGTGCAGGGCATCAATCGGCGGTTCAGATCCATGCCGATGGCCCCGTTCGCACCGGTGGGTGCCCGCATCACGGCCGCGGTGTACCGATGCACGATTTCGGTGGCGGT
This sequence comes from Mycobacterium sp., assembly GCA_035996225.1. GTDB lineage: Bacteria > Actinomycetota > Actinomycetes > Mycobacteriales > Mycobacteriaceae > Mycobacterium. The sequence goes on from DASYJS010000184.1 coordinate 8,974, forward strand.
GGCGGTGGTCTGCGGCTACGTGATCGGATTCCGGTTCCACCAGTCGGCGGTGTACACCGCCGTCTTTGTGCTGCTGGTGGTCGCGATCGGCTCGATACTGTCCTTCGGCGCGGACCTGGTCGGCACCGGTAGCCGCAACCCGGCGGCGATGACGCCGTTGCTGATCCTGCCGCCGTTGATCTTCGGGCTACTGTCCACCGGAGTCCAACCGGCACAACAGTTTCCGCACTGGATCCAGCCGATAGTGCGCAACCAGCCGGTTTCGCAGTTCGTGACCGCACTGCGCGCCCTGGCCGGTGACGCCGCCCCGTACGGCGCGCCGGTGACCTGGTCGGTGCTGGCCCCGACGCTGGTGTGGCTGGCCGGTCTGACCGCGTTCCTGATACCGACGTCGGCACTCGTGTTGTCCAGGCGGGCGAAATGACTTTGGTACACCAGCAAGCCGCGGATCTCGGTCCACGCCACGGGCGGTACCACGAGAATTCGCTGCGGGCGCTGGTATCGCAAACCCGGGTCCAGACCCGGCGGATCCTGCTGCGGTGGGCGCGCGATCTCACGACGGTGATCGAGTCACTGGTGTTGCCCATTCTATTCCTGCTGACCTTGAACATCATTCTGGGCAACGTCATTTCACAGGTCACCGGGCACAGCGCGTTGTACGGCACGGTCCCGCTGAACGCGCTCGCCGCCACGATCAACGGTGCTGCGGTCGGGGCGATCGGCTTGATCGGCGAACGGTCCAATGGCTTGCTGCGCCGGCTCTGGGTGGTGCCCGTGCACCGCGCCTCGGGTGTGCTCTCGCGGATTGTCGCCGAAACGGTCCGCATCGTGATCACCACGCTGGTCGTGCTGGCCGTCGGACTGATGCTCGGATTCCGTTTCCATCAGGGCATACTCGCGAGCATGACCTGGTTCGTCGTCCCGCTGATATTCGGACTTGCCTGCACCACCCTGATCACCGTGGTGGCGCTGTACGCGGCCAACAATTTTCTGCTCGAGACGGTCACCCTCGTGCACATCCTCTTGGTCGTGTTCTCCACCGGTTTCCTGCCGGTGGACCAATTTCCGACGTGGATACAACCGATCGTCGCCCACCAGCCGATGAGCTACGCGATCGAAGCGATGCGCGGATTGTCAATGGGCGGCCCGGTGCGGTGGCCGATGATCGCGACGCTGCTGTGGGCGGGCGGCATCACCGCCTTGTGCGTCATACCGGCGCTGAGGGGCTATCGACGGGCCAGCACATGCTGAACAGGGGGGTATGACGGTGTTTCCCGGATCCGTGATCCGAAAGCTGACGCGCAGCGAAGAAGTGTTCGCGGTCAACGAGACCTATTTCGCGTTCACCGCGCATGTCAACGGGCCCGTCGACCTCGACGCGCTGTCGGAGGCCTTTGACGCGCTGCTGGAATCCCACCCGGTTTTCACCGGCCGCCTCGAGAAGACGGACGACGGGCGCTACCAGATTGTCGCCGACGACCTGATGCACCCCGGAATCTGGGTGGTCGACGGCGACTCCGAACCGGAAGCCACGCCGAAAACCGCCGGCATGCACCTGGATCAGAAGCAGACCTTGCTCAATTTGCGGTTGAAGCGCAGCGGTGGACGCACCGAACTCACGCTGTACACCCATCACAGCCTGGCCGACGCCCATCATGCGTTCGGTCTTCTCGAGGAGCTCTTCTCGCTCTACACCGACGTGGTGACCACCGGCGCACCGGCCCCGATAACACCGCAACCCGCACCCGAAGCTCTGGAGCTGCTGCTCGAACAGCGCGGCGTGACCAAGCAGCAACGGTCCGGCCTCGAAAAGCTGTTCAAGGCGATGTTCGCCTACGACCTGCCGGCCCAGGAGAAACCACCCGAGCTGGCGAATCCCGATTCAATCCAGCCCATTCCGATCGCCCGAATCCGGTTCACCGAAGAAGAGACGGCCGAACTGGTGGAGTTCGGGCTCGCCAATCAGCTCAGCCTCAACTCCGTGGTGGCCGCGGCCATCCTGCTGGCCGAATGGGAACTGCGCAGAACCCCACACATTCCGATTCCCTACATCTATCCGGTTGATCTGCGCTATCTGCTGTCGCCCCCGGTGAGTCTCACCGGCAGCACACTGCCGCTGGGGGTGGCGACCTACCTCGCCGAGATCAGGCCCGACACCGACCTTGTCGACCTGGCCCGCGGCATCGTGGATTCGTTCCGGACCGATCTGTCCGACGGCGTGATTCAGCAATCCGCACTGCATTTCAACCTGCAATACCAGGGCACCCCGGCGGGCCTGCCCCCGGTGGTGCTGTGCACCGACACCGGTACCATCCCACCGCTGCGCACGCCGCCGGACATGGAGCTGGACGACTTTGCGAGCGAACTCTGGTTTCCCACCCGCGCACCCGTCGACCTCTACAGCTGCGGAAGCTTCGCGGGCCGGCTGTTCATCGAGCACCACGCGCACCTGCCGGGGCGGGAAAAGCCTTTGGAGGCAATACATTCCCTCCTCTGCTCACTGCTCAGCGAGGAGGACAGCTGGGTCGTGGAGTAACCACGACCCAGCTGCTCACGATGCCGCGGGCTGACCCTCTTCTGCCGCGAGTGCCTCCGAGACGTGTAGCCCCAAAGTGCGCGCCGAGTTGTAGGTGGCGATGATCTTGGGGGTGACCCGGATTCCGGTCTCGGCTTCGATGCGGGTTCGCAGTTCGAGGTTGCCCAGCGAGTCCAGCCCGTGCTCGGCGAACGGACGGTCGGGGTCGATCGCGCGGCGCAGGATCAAGCCGGTCTGATCCGCGATCAGGCGGCGAAGTCGGGCCGGCCATTCGTCGCGCGACAGCGTCCGCAATTCGGCACGTAGCGCCGAACTTTCGGCTCCATGCTGGTCCCCGGTGTCCTGGAACGCTTCGGCGAACGGGCTGCGGGCAACCAGCGCCGCCAGCCACGGCGCACCCGTGGTCGGTACGTAGCCGGTGTAGCCGCGGTCGTAACGCAGCAACGTTTCGAACGCCTGCGCTCCCTCGTCCGGAGCGATCATCGTGGTGCGACCACCGGCCGCCAGGAAGGTAGCGCGGCCGATCTCGCCCCACGCTCCCCACGCGACCGTGTTCGCCGGCAGTCCCTGACTGCGCCGCCAGTGGGTGAATGCGTCGAGCCAACTGGAGGCCGCGGCGTACGCGCCCTGACCGGCCGAGCCGAACAGCGCGGCCACCGACGAGAAGGAGCAGAACCAGTCCAGTGGCTGACCGGCCGTCGCGTGATGTAAGTTCCACACGCCGTTGACCTTTGGCGCCCAGTCCTTGTCGATCAGGTCGTCGGTGATGTTGGCCAGGACGGCGTCCTCGACCACCGCGGCCGCATGCAGCACCCCGCGCAGGGCAAGCCCGGTCGCGGTGGCCGCGGCCACCACCTGGGCGGCGGTGTCGGCTTCGGCGATGTTGCCGCTCTCCACGACGACGTCGGTCCCGTTCGCGCGTAGCCGCTCAATTGCCTGGCGCGCCTTGGGTGTTGGGGCGGAACGCGCGGTCAGTACGATCCGCCCGCAGCCTGCCTTGGCCATCTGGCCGGCCAGGAACAGGCCGAGGCCGCCGAGACCGCCGGTGACGATGTAGGCGCCGTCCTTGCGGAAGACCGGTGCCTGCTCCGGCGGCAGCACCGCACGGGTCTGCCCGGTGCGCAGCACGGTGAGCACCAACTTGCCGGTGTGCTCGGCACCGCTCATCACCCGGATCGCCGTAGCCGCCTCGGATAGCGGGTATTCGGTGCAGGCCGGCGCCGGCAGGTCGCCCTCGGCGATCCGCTGGTACAGCGTGCGAAGCAGCTCGTGGCACCGGCGCGGGTGGGTGTGAGTCAGCAGCGCCAGGTCGACGGCATAGAAGGTGAGGTTGCGGCGGAAGGGGAACAGACCCAGCCGGGCATCGGCGTAGATGTCGCGCTTACCGATCTCGACGAACCGCCCACCGTAGGCCAGCAGGTCGAATCCGGCATGCTGTGCCGCACCGGTCAGCGAGTTGAGCACGATGTCGACGCCATACCCGTCGGTGTCGCGACGGATCTCATCAGCGAACTCGGTGCTGCGCGAATCATAGACATGCTCGATGCCCATGTTGCGCAACAGCTCTCGCCGCTCTGGACTGCCCGCGGTGGCGAAGATCTCGGCGCCCACCATCTTCGCAATCGCGATCGCGGCCTGGCCGACGCCGCCGGTACCGGAGTGGATCAGCACCTTGTCTTCGGCCGAAATTCTGGCCAGTTCGTACAGCCCGTACCACGCGGTGCCGTACGCGGTTGCCGCGGCGGCCGCCTGGACCGTGGTGACCGTCGACGGCAGCGCGGTGACGAGCCGGGCATCGCAGGTGACAAACGTGCCCCAGCTGCCGTTCGCGAATCCGGAGAAGCCACCCACCCGGTCGCCGACCTTCAGGTCGGTGACGCCGTCGCCGACCCGGGCCACCACACCGCCCAGGTCGAATCCCAACTGGTGTGGCTCGCCCTCCAGGTCGGGGTAACGGCCAAGGGCCGCAAGCACTTCGGCGAAGTTGACGCTGGACGCGTCGACCGCGATCTCAACCTGGCCCGGCTCCGGTGTCTTACGGTCGAAGGCGACGAACTCCATCGTCTGCAGGTCGCCGGGGTGGCGGACCACCGCGCGCATCTGGTCGGTTTCATGGTTGACCGTGGTGGTCCGGCGTTCGTCGGCGCCCAGCGGTGTGCAGCGCAGCCGCGCTGTGTACCACTGGCCACCGCGCCAGGCGGTCTCGTCCTCGGGCGAGCCGGACAGCAACTCCTGGGCCACCAGTTCGACCTCTTGTTCTAGCGAGCTGTCATCCTGCAGATCGATCTGGGTGGTTTGCAGCTGCGGGTTCTCCGCGCCGACCACCCGCAGCAGGCCACGCAACCCGGCCTGCACCAGGTTGGGATCGTCGTCTTTCACCACGATCTGGGCCCGCCGGGTGAGGACGAACAGCCGCGGCGGCTGCGCCGACAGTTCGGGCAACTCGCGGATCATCCGGACCACGTGACGTACTTGCTCTCGGCCCTGCAGCAGACCCTGCTCGTCGGGCTGGGCGGCCGGGGGCGGGCACACGATCACCACGCCCTCGAGCCCGCCACGCACCGCGGCCGAAAGCTGCTGGGTGTTGGCCAAATGGTCGGC
>DASYJS010000185.1:0-28074 GCA_035996225.1 Mycobacterium sp.
GCCCGAGAGCAGCGCGCCGGCGATCAACTTCGTGACGATGCGGTGGTGTGACACGTTGCAAGCACACCCGGGGCGGTTCGCTACCGATCCCAACAAGCACCGACGTACGCGACCGTCAGGTCACAACCGCGTGGCGACGCGTTCGGCGGTGCTGAGTGGCGGATGTGATTGACGCCGACATCGCTAGAGCAGGGTCGGCAGGGCGATCACCGAGTCGACCGCCAACGCGCAGCACACCACCGCGAGATAGTTGTTCGATTGCAGGAACAGCCGCAGCGGCTTGACCGGTTCGCCGGCGCGGACCCCGGCATACAACTGATGGGCCATCGCCAGAAACCAGACCCCGGCCACCAGGGCCACCGCCGCGTAGAGCCAGCCGGTGGCCAGCGCCAGCACCATGGTCGCCAGCACGGTCAGCCAGGTGTAGATCAGGATCTGCTTGGTGACCTGACGCTCGGTCGCCACGGCGGGCAGCATCGGGACGCCGGCCGCTTTGTAGTCGTCCTTGTACCGCATGGCCAACGCCCAGGTGTGCGGGGGCGTCCAGAAGAAAATGATCGCGAACATCGCCAACGCCGGCCAGCCGATGGTGCCGGTGACGGCCGACCAGCCGATCATCACCGGCATGCAGCCCGCCGCGCCGCCCCACACGACGTTTTGTGAGGTGCGGCGTTTGAGCAGCAGCGTGTAGACGAACACGTAGAACGCGATGGTGGCGATGGCCAGCAGCCCCGACAGCAGGTTCGTCGTCCACCAGAGCCAGAAGAACGAGGCCACGGTGAGCACCAGCCCCAGCACGAGGGCGTTTCGCGTCGGCACCGCGGCCCGGGCCAACGGGCGGCGCGCGGTCCGCTTCATCAACTTGTCGATGTCGGCATCGGCCACACAGTTGAGCGTGTTGGCCCCGCCGGCGGCCAACATCCCGCCGATCAGCGTATTGAGGATCAGCAGCGGATTCACGTGTCCGCGGTCGGCGAGCAACATCGCGGGTATCGCTGTGACCAGCAGCAGTTCGATGACCCGCGGCTTCGTCAGCGCCAGGTAAGCCAGCACCGTGCCACGTATTCGGCTCGGCGCGACGCGCCCGCGAACGCTCACGCAATAACTCCTCGGGTCGCAGCAGGGCGCAGCATCTACTACGCACGATGGTAGACCGCGTTGCGACCGCGCCCCGCCTCCAGGGTCTATTCACACAGAATTTCCCGACAGCGGCATGGAACGCAAGGTCCAAGACTCCTGAGCGTCATATCCACGGGGGCGCCCGGGAATACCCGGAATCCCATGCTGCAAACGCTGGCACTCCCGCACTAGGGTGAGAATTGATCAGCTCGATGACCCAAGGATGAGGCTGTGACCACACTCGAAGAGATCTCCACGCTGACCCGACCGCACCACCCCGACGACTGGGCCGACATCGATTCGGCCGCCGTCGATACCGTGCGGGTGCTCGCCGCCGATGCGGTGCAAAAGGTGGGCAACGGCCACCCCGGGACGGCGATGAGCCTGGCCCCCCTGGCCTACACACTGTTCCAGCGCGTGATGCACCACGATCCCAGCGATCCGCACTGGTTGGGCCGCGACCGGTTCGTGCTGTCCTGCGGGCACAGCAGCCTGACGCTGTACCTGCAGCTCTATCTCGGCGGGTTCGGCCTCGAGCTGTCCGACATCGAGTCGCTGCGTACCTGGGGGTCTAAGACCCCCGGGCATCCGGAGTTCCGGCACACCAAGGGTGTTGAGATCACCACCGGTCCGCTGGGCCAGGGCCTGGCGTCGGCCGTCGGCATGGCGATGGCGGCGCGCTACGAGCGCGGCCTGTTCGACCCGGACGCGGCGCCGGGAGAAAGCCCTTTCGATCACCACATCTATGTGATCGCCTCTGATGGAGACATGGAGGAGGGCGTCACCTCCGAGGCGTCATCGCTGGCGGGGGTCCAGCAGCTGGGCAACCTGATCGTGTTCTACGACCACAACCAGATTTCGATTGAGGACGACACCGACATTGCGCTGTCCGAGGACACCGCCGCGCGCTATCGCGCCTACGGCTGGCACGTGCAAGAGGTGGAAGGCGGCGAGAACGTCGTCGGCATCGAGGAGGCCATCGCCAAGGCCAAAGCCGTCACCGACCGGCCGTCGTTCATCTCGCTGCGCACCATCATCGGCTACCCGGCGCCGAAATTGATGAACACCGGCAAGGCGCACGGGTCGGCCCTCGGCGACGAAGAAGTGGCGGCCACCAAGAAGATTCTCGGTTTCGACCCAGACAAGACCTTCGAGGTCCGCGACGAGGTCATTGCCCACACCCGCAAGCTGGTGGATCGGGGCAAGGAAGCGCACGAGAAGTGGCAGGCGGAGTTCGACGCCTGGGCCCAGCGCGAGCCCCAACGCAAAGAGCTGCTGGACCGGTTGACCGCGCAGGAACTACCCGAGGGCTGGGACGCCGATATCCCCCACTGGGAACCCGGCTCCAAAGAGCTGGCCACCCGGGCGGCGTCCGGCAAGGTGCTTTCCGCGGTGGGACCGAAACTGCCCGAGTTGTGGGGCGGTTCGGCCGACCTGGCAGGCAGCAACAACACCACCATGGACGGCGTGAAATCGTTTGGGCCGCCGTCGATTACGACCAAGGACTACACCGCCGACTGGTATGGCCGCACCCTGCACTTCGGAATTCGCGAACACGCGATGGGCGCCATCCTGTCCGGCATCGTGCTGCACGGGCCGACCCGGGCCTACGGCGGCACGTTCCTGCAGTTCTCCGACTACATGCGCCCGGCGGTGCGGCTCGCCTCGCTAATGGACATCGACACCATCTACGTGTGGACCCACGATTCGATCGGTCTGGGCGAGGACGGTCCCACCCACCAACCCATCGAGCACCTCGCGGCGCTGCGGGCCATCCCGAAACTGTCGGTGGTGCGCCCGGCCGATGCCAACGAGACCGCCTACGCCTGGCGCACGATTTTGGCGCGCGGCAACGGCAGCGGCCCGGTCGGGTTGATCCTGAGCCGCCAGGGTTTGCCGGTGCTGGAAGGCACCAACGTCGAAGGCGTCGCCCGCGGTGGGTATGTGCTGGGTGACGAGGCCGACGATCCCGACGTCGTCCTGATCGCCACCGGCTCCGAGGTCCAGCTCGCGGTAGAAGCCGCAAAGCTGTTGGCGGACAAGGACATCATCGCGAGGGTCGTGTCGATGCCGTGCGTGGAATGGTTTGAGTCCCAGCCGTCGGAGTACCGCGACAACGTGTTGCCGCCGTCGGTCTCGGCCCGCGTGGCCGTCGAGGCAGGTATCGCGCAATCGTGGCACAAACTGGTCGGTGACACCGGCAAGATCGTTTCGATCGAGCACTACGGCGAATCCGCTGACGCGAAGACATTGTTCCGCGAGTTCGGCTTCACCGCGGAGGCCGTCGCCGCCGCCGCGGAAGAAGTAGTCGATAACTAACAAAGGATAATTTCATGACTCAGAACGCCAATCTCGCCGCGCTCAGCGCCGCGGGCGTGTCCGTATGGCTGGACGACTTGTCGCGGAACCGGCTGCAGTCCGGCAACCTGCAGGAGCTGATCGACACCAAGTGCGTCGTCGGCGTGACCACTAACCCGTCGATCTTCCAGAAGGCTTTCGCCGAGGGTGACGCTTACGACGGCCAGATCGCCGAGCTGGCCGAGCGCGGCGCCGACGTGGATGCCACCATCCGCACCGTCACCACCGACGACGTGCGCACCGCGTGCGACGTGCTGAAGCCGCAGTGGGAGGCCTCCGACGGGATCGACGGCCGGGTGTCGATCGAGGTCGACCCGCGCCTGGCCGGCGAGACCGACAAGACGATCGCGCAGGCCATCGAGCTGTGGAAGATCGTCGACCGCCCGAACCTGTTGATCAAGATCCCGGCCACCGAGGCTGGCGTTCCGGCCATCACCGCGGTTCTGGCGGAAGGGATTTCGGTCAACGTCACGCTGATCTTCTCGGTCGAACGGCACCGCGCCGTGATGGACGCCTACCTGGCCGGGCTGGAAAAGGCCAAGGAAGCCGGACATGACCTGTCCAAGATCCATTCGGTGGCATCATTTTTCGTCTCCCGCGTGGACACCGAAATCGACAAGCGGCTGGAAAAGATCGGTTCCCAGGAGGCGCTCGACCTCCGCGGCCAGGCCGGTGTCGCCAACGCCCGGCTCGCTTACGCGGCCTACCAGGAGGTCTTCGACAGCGGTCAGCGCTTCCAGGCACTCAAGGCCGACGGGGCCCGCGTGCAGCGCCCGCTGTGGGCGTCCACCGGTGTCAAGAACCCCGACTACTCCGACACCCTCTACGTCACCGAGCTGGTCGCTGCCCACACCGTGAACACCATGCCCGAGAAGACGATCGACGCCGTGGCCGACCACGGTGTGATCACTGGCGACACGGTCAGCGGCAAGGGTGCGGAGGCCCAGGGAGTATTCGACAAGCTGTCGGCAGTCGGGATCGACCTGACCGATGTGTTCGTGGTTTTGGAGAACGAAGGCGTGGAGAAGTTCGTCGAATCCTGGACCGAGCTGCTGGGCGAGACACAGAAACAGCTGGATTCCACTACCAAATGACGCCGGGCGCTGAGGCCGCGCAGTGGCGTAATCCACTGCGGGACAAAGACGATAAGCGACTGCCCCGAATCGCGGGCCCGTGCGCGTTGGTGCTGTTCGGTGTCACCGGCGACCTGGCGCACAAAAAAGTAGTGCCGGCCATCTACGACCTGGCCAACCGCGGTTTGCTGGCGCCCAACTTCTCGCTAGTGGGTTTCGCCCGGCGCGACTGGGATCACGACGCCTTCGCCCAGGTAATCCACGACGACGTCAAGGGACACTGCCGTACTCCGTTTCGCCAAGCGGTATGGGAACGGCTGGCCGATGGATTGCGTTTCGTCCGAGGCGAATTCGACGAAGACGCCGCGTTCGCGCGGCTGGCCGAGACGCTGGAAAAGCTCGACGCCGAGCGCGGTATCGGCGGCAATCACGCGTTCTACCTGGCGGTCCCACCCAAGTCGTTCCCGGTGGTGTGCGAACAACTGCACAAGTCCGGGCTGGCCCGCCCGCAACAGGACAGGTGGAGTCGGGTCGTCATTGAGAAGCCGTTCGGCCATGACCTGGACAGCGCCCGCGAGCTCAACCATGTGGTGAACTCCGTCTTCCCCGAGGAGTCAGTCTTCCGTATCGACCACTATCTCGGCAAGGAGACGGTGCAGAACATCCTGGCGCTGCGGTTCGCCAACCAGTTCTGGGACCCGATCTGGAACGCGCATTACGTCGACCACGTGCAGATCACCATGGCCGAGGACATCGGACTGGGCGGGCGGGCCGGCTACTACGACGGAATTGGCGCCGCCCGCGATGTCATCCAGAACCACCTGATGCAACTGTTGGCGCTGACCGCGATGGAGGAGCCGGTCAGCTTCAATCCGTTGGCGTTGCAGGCCGAGAAGATCAAAGTGCTCTCGGCGACCCGACTGGCGCAGCCACTCGACGAGACCACCAGCCGCGGCCAGTACGCGGCCGGCTGGCAGGGCGGCGAAGAGGTCGTCGGCCTGCTCGACGAAGCGGGCTTCGCCAAGGACTCCGTGACCGAGACGTTCGCCGCCATCTCCCTGGAGGTGGATACCCGCCGCTGGGCCGGCGTGCCGTTCTATCTTCGAACCGGAAAGCGACTGGGCCGCAGGGTGACTGAGATCGCGCTGGTCTTCAAGCGCGCGCCCCATCTGCCGTTCGACGCCACCATGACCGACGAACTCGGCAGCAACGCCCTGGTCATCCGGGTCCAGCCCGACGAGGGTATTACCCTGCGGTTCGGTTCCAAGGTCCCGGACAGTGCGATGGAAGTCCGCGATGTCAACATGGACTTCTCCTACGGCTCGGCGTTCGTAGAAGATTCGCCGGAGGCCTATGAACGGCTGATCCTGGACGTGCTGCTGGGCGAGCCATCCCTGTTCCCGGTGAACGCGGAGGTTGAATTGGCTTGGCAGATACTCGATCCCGTCCTCGACCACTGGGCGACCCACGGCAAGCCCGACCCCTATGAGTCGGGCACCTGGGGGCCCGCATCGGCCTTCGAGATGTTGCAGCGGACCGGTCGGGACTGGCGGCGACCATGATTGTCGAGTTACTGGACACCACCACCACCGCGGTCAACAAGAAGCTCGACGCGCTGCGCGAGGATGCCGGTGTCGTCACGATGGGCCGAGTGGGGACGCTGATCATCAAGACCGACCACGACATTCTGCTCGAAGAATCGATCGAGGCCGCCAACGCCGCCACGCACGAACACCCGAGCCGGGTCATCGTGGTGGCATCCGGCAACGCCGACGCCACCGAGTCCCGTCTGGATGCCCAGGTTCGGCTCGGTAGCGACGCCGGCGGCGGGGAGGTCGTGGTGCTAAGGCTCTCCGGGCCGCTGGCCGATCATGCGGAAAGCGTTGTCACTCCCTTCCTGCTTGCCGACATACCGGTGCTGGCATGGTGGCCGTGCGCAGCCCCGGCCGTGCCCGCGCAAGACCCGGTGGGCAAGCTGGCGATTCGGCGCATCACCGATGCGACCAACGGCGAGGATCCACTGGCGGCGATCAAGGGCCGGCTTTCCGGATACACCGCCGGTGACACGGATCTGTCCTGGGCCCGTATCACCTACTGGCGGGCGCTGCTCGTCTCCGCGGTCGACCAGAAGCCGCACGAGCCGATCCAATCGGCGCTGGTTTCCGGATTGAGAGAAGAACCCGCCCTGGACGTTCTGGCGGGCTGGCTGGCCAGTCGCATCGACGGGCCGGTGCGCCGGGTCGTCGGCGAGCTCAAGGTCGAGCTGGAACGCAAATCCGAGACCATCACGCTGAGCAGGCCGCAGGAGGGCACGACGGCCACGCTGAGCCGGACCGGGCGCCCGGACGCGTTAGTTCCCTTGGCGCGCAGGGAAACCCGTGACTGTCTGGCCGAGGACATGCGGCGGCTGGATGCCGATGACATCTACTTCGCCGCCCTCGAAGGAATCGATAAGGTGCAGTACGCATGAGCAATATCATCGAGATCTTCCCGGACAGCGAAAACCTGGTCGAGGCGGCGGGCCGCCGGCTGGTCGACACCATCCGTTCCGCCGTGACGGCACGAGGACGCGCCTTGATCGTGCTGACCGGCGGCAGCAACGGGATCGGGTTGTTGAAATATCTGCGCACCCAAGGCAAGCAGATCGACTGGTCGAAGGTTCACCTGTTCTGGGGCGACGAGCGCTACGTTCCCGAGGACGACGACGAGCGCAACGAGAAGCAGGCGCGGGAGGCGTTGCTCGATCACATCGACATTCCGTCGAGCAACGTGCACCCGATGGCCGCCAGCGATGGCGAATTCGGCAGCGATCTCGCCGCCGCGGCGCTGGCTTACGAACAACTGTTGGCGGCCAATGCCGAACCCGGCGAGCAGGTACCGAGTTTCGATGTGCACCTGCTGGGCATGGGCCCCGAGGGCCACATCAACTCACTGTTCCCCGACACCGCGGCGGTGCGCGAGACGACCCGCATGGTGGTGTCCGTCGACGACTCCCCCAAACCGCCGCCGCAGCGAATCACTTTGACACTGCCGGCGATCCGGCGTTCGCGCGAGGTGTGGCTGCTGGTCGCCGGCGCGGCCAAGGGCGACGCGGCCGCCGCTGCCATCGGTGGCGCCGAGCCGGTTTCGATTCCGGCCGCGGGGGCTGTCGGGCTCGAGACGACGCTCTGGCTGCTCGACGAGGAGGCCGCCGCCAAGCTTCCCGCCAGGCCCGCGCAGTCGGACTAGGGACCCGCCCGCTCGGCCTTTCGGTCGGCATAGCCGGCCGCGTAATCACCCAGTCGGCGCGTCACGTCGGCCCCGCAGTCGCGGGTCAGGCGGCCACGCCAGCCAACCTCACAATGTCGTTTCTGCACATCCAATTCGATGTTTCGAGGTTTTCCCTGGTTCCGTCCCGGTCATAATTACCGTCATGGCAGACAGAACGGTGCGCAACGGGCCTGAGCGGAACCGGATAAAAACCCTCACTCAGGCGGCTCTGAACGCCGACAAGACGGTCGGGCAGGTCGAAGACGTCCTCGATGGCCTGGGCAAGACCATGAACGAGCTGAGCAGCTCCCTGACCCGGTTGAACGGCACGGTCGAGCGCTTGGAGGGCGGCCTGGACCATCTGGAAGGAACCCTGGGACACCTCGACGAGCTCGCCAAGCGACTGATCGCGGTGGTCGAGCCGGTGGAGTCAATCGTCAAACGCATCGACTACATCGTCAGCGTGGGCGAAACGGTCATGTCACCGCTGTCGATGACCGAACACGCGGTGCGGGGCGTAGTGGACCGGCTGCGGAACCGGACGCCCTAGATCGTGTCCGGCGCCCACCCGGTTCCCGCACCGCCATCCGCGGAGGGCACCGGTCTGCCGTGGGACATCCCCGTCAGCGACGCCGTCGCGGTGATCGCCGCCGCCCGCGCACAACATGGCGACACCTTCGCGGTGGAAAGCGGCGGCGATCGCTATCTGTTCACCTTCTCGCCCACCGGCGTTGAGTCGTTCTACGCGCTGACCGAGGAGACCGCCAGCAAGGGCGTCGCGGACTACCTGATGTTGCGGCGCAAGCTGCCCGACGACATCTTTGCCGGGCGACGCATCCTGCCGAGCATGCTGTTTCGCCGCGGCGACGTGGCCGGCTATCTGGCCAACCTGGGCCGCGCGCTCGAGCAGACCACGACCGAGTTGGGATCGGCGGGTTCGGTCGACGTCTTTGATCTCATGCGACGGCTCGGCCACCGGATGGGGCTGGCCTCATGGGCGGGACCAGGGTCAGCCGACGGTGCGGCCTTCGAGTGTCTGGTGCTCGCCTTCGACACCTTGGACGGCTCCGACGCGTTTGTTCACCCCGATCGGATGGCCGCGGTGGCGGCGACGGACAAGCGTGCCGAGCGAGCCGCACTCGAGGAGATTGCCGACGCGATCGCCGACGCGGTGCGCAGATTCGACGACGGGGACACCCGGGGCCACGACCTTTTCGGCAGGATCGTGGACGCGTGGTCGTCGGAGTCACAGCGTTCTCGACTGCACGGGATCGCGCTCGACGTCGCGCTGATCCATATCGCGTCCATGTCGAACTTGGCCGCCGCGCTGGGCTGGGCGTTGGTCGACTTGCTCGAGCACCCGGCCCAGCTAAAACGAGTTAGCTTGGACGACAACGCCTTTGCCCAGAGCTGCGCGCTGGAGTCCACCCGGATGGCCCAACGCTCGATCATGGCCCGCAGCGTGTTGTCCCCGGTCACGTTCGACACCGGCGAGATCACCTACCAGGTGCCGCCGGGCTGGACCATCGCCACGTTGCTGCCGTTGCTCAACACGTCGGCGGCGCCGGGCTTGGCGCGGTGGGATCCCGATCGGTGGACCCGTCACCAGCTGACCGAAAAGGACGCTCTCCCTTCGCCCATGCTGGTGACGGCCTTTGGGCACGGCAGGCATTCCTGCCCGGCCCAACCGTTCTCACTGGCGGCCATGACGGCGGCCATGACTCACCTGCTGCGCGAGTACCAGATGACGCCGCACTGGACCTCACATCCGCAACCCGTCGGTGCCCAGATCGGTGGCGTGGCGCGGGCGGCCGGCCCCTGCCGGGTCGACTATGTCAGCCGCTGTTCCTGAGCGCGCTGGACAGCCCGTTCATCGTCAACAGAATCCCACGCTGCACCAATTCGTCGTCGTCACCCGAGCGGTAGCGCCGAAGCAGCTCTACCTGCAGGTGATTCAGCGGCTCCAGGTACGGGAAACGGTTGAACACCGAACGTGCCAGCGCCGCATTGTCGGCAAGCAGGTCGTCCTGACCGGTGATCAGCTTGTGCATCGCGATCGTCCGCTGGTGCTCGTCGGCGATCTTCTCGAACACCCTGCGCCGCAACGATTCATCGGCCACCAGTTCCGCGTAGCGCGCCGCCAGCCCCAGGTCGCTCTTGGCCAGCACCTGCGCCATGTTCGACAACACGCTGCGGAAGAAGGGCCACCGCTGATAGAGGTCGTGCAGGACTTCGACTCGCTCGCTTTCGCTTTCGGGGCCTGCCGCAATCCACTGCGCGAATGCCGATCCCGTGCCGTACCAACCGGGCAGCATGACCCGCGACTGGCTCCACGCCAGCACCCAGGGAATAGCGCGCAGGTCCGCGATCGACTCGGTGGGTTTGCGTGATGTCGGGCGGCTGCCGATATTCAACGACCCGATCTCGCTGACCGGTGTCGAGGCCTTGAAATACTCGACGAAACCCGGTGTCTCGTGGACTAGTTCGGCGTAGGCGCGGCGCGCCAGCGTGGCGATCTCGTCGAGAACCGCGTAGGCGGGCTCCGCTTCATCGCCCAGGCCTTCCACGTCCAGCAGCGTCGACTCCAAAGTGGCGGCCACCAGGCTCTCCAGATTCCGTTGCGCCAACTGCGGTTCGGCGTATTTGGCCGCGATCACCTCGCCCTGCTCGGTGAGGCGCAGTGAACCGTTCACCGCTCCGGGTGGCTGCGCGAGGATGGCCTGGAAGCTGGGGCCGCCACCGCGGCCGACCGTACCGCCGCGGCCATGGAAGAGCCGCAACCGAATTCCGGTTTTGCGGGCAACTTCGACCAGTGCCAGCTCGGCCCGGTAGACCGCCCAGTTCGCCGCCAGATATCCGCCGTCCTTGTTGGAGTCGGAGTAGCCCAGCATCACCTCCTGGCGGTCCCCCCGAGCCGCCACCAACGCCCGATAGAGCGGAAGCTCCAGCATCGAGTGCAGTATCGACGCCCCGTTGTGTAGATCGTCGATCGTCTCGAACAGCGGAGAAATCCCCACCGGGCAATAGGGTTGCGGCCCGGAAACATCCAGCAGTCCCGCTTCTTTGAGCAAGATCGCGGCCTCCAAAACGTCCGAGACGGACTGACACATCGAGATGACGTAGTTGGGCACCGCCGCCGGGCCGTAACGCTTGACGGCGTCAGCGGCCGCCTCGACCACGCTCAATTCCTGGTGGGCCAGCTCGGACAACCGCGCGCGGTCGCTGAGCAGTGGGCGCCTCGTACCGAGTTCGCCCACCAGCAGCTCCACCCGCTCGTCTTCCGGCAGCGAGCCGTAGTCGGCGTGCACCCCGGCCCAGGCCAGCAACTCGCTGATGACTTCTTCGTGCACGTCGGAGTTTTGCCGCATGTCCAGGCCGCTCAGATGAAACCCGAAGACATGCACTCCTTCTCGCAACAAGCCCAGCCGATCCTCGGCCAGCAGCGCACTGCCGTGGGCGCGCAACGAAACGTCGACGGTATCGAGATCGGCCCGCAGTTCGTCCGGTGTGGCGTAGGGCTGTAAGCCGAGGTCAAGCAGATGCTGCGGTTCCTCGTCCAGAATCTCGGCGGCCGTCGCGCTGAGCCGGCCGCGAATCACCCGCACGGCCCGCCGATACGGTTCGTCTGCCCTGGCCTGCTCCGGGCAGCTCTGCTGCAGCGCCGTCAATTCGGGTGTGACGGTGATCAGCCGCGCCGACATCGAGAGCTCCTGCTCGAGATCGGTGAGCTCGGACAGGTAATGAGCCAGGGCCGTGAACGCGGCGCTGCCGGTGGCCCGCCGGACGACTGCGGCGGTCACGTTCGGGTTTCCGTCGCGGTCACCCCCGATCCACGAACCGGGCTGCAGGATGGGCGCGGTAAGCAGCTCGGCGTCGGGCCAGCGGGCGCGCAGCGCGTCACGAACCTCGGAGTTCACCTGCGGGATCACCTCGAACAACGCGGCCGGGTAATAGCGCAGGCCGACGGCGATTTCGTCGGTGATCTGCAGCCGCGAGAGGCGGATCAGTGCGGTCTGCCACAGCGTGAGCACCTGGCGGCGCAGCTCGCGCTCGATGCTGTGGCCGTCGGTGGTTTCTCCGCGTCCCTCGGCGTGCAGTCGCATCAGCTCGGTGATCCGGTGCTGAACGACGAAGACGGTGCGCCGACGGGTCTCGGTGGGGTGGGCGGTGATTACCGGAGAAACCAGCGCACCACTGAGAGCCTCGGCCACGGTGGCCGAATCCAGCTCTGCCAGATCCAGTTTCGCGTAGGTGCCGGCCAGGCTGCTGTCTTGTGGTGGCTCGCCGGCCTCGACGTGAACATGGCGCCGGCGCTCACGGTGGATGTCTTCGGCGACGTTGGCCAGCAGCGCGAAGTGGCTGAACGCCCGGATGGTGGGGATCGCCAGGTGGATGTCGATGCCGTCGAACATGTGGGAGATCTCGGCCCGATCGATCTCGGAGCGACGTACCCGGAAGGATTCCACCCGGGCACGTTCGACCAAGTCGAATACCTCGTCGCCGTTCTGCTCGCGCACGGTGTCACCGAGGATGCTGCCGAGCAGCCTGATGTCGGCGCGCATCGGCTCGGTCGCCTCGCGACCCACCCGGGTCCGCTGCACGGCGCCGATCGGTGCCAGCGCGGCTTCGGAAGCAAGCTCGGAAACCTCAACCATGCGTCCCAGTATCGGTGTGGATCGCGTGTCGCGCCCGCCGAGAGGTCAGTGGGTCAGCGGTACTTGATCATCAGGGCCATGCCGACGATGCACACCAGCCAGATTGCGGTGATGAACACCGTCAACCGGTCGAGGTTCTTTTCCACCACGGTCGACCCAGACAGGCTGGACTGCACGCCACCACCGAACAGTGTCGACAGGCCGCCACCCTTGGCGCGGTGCAACAGCACCAACAGGACCACCAGGACGCTGGTGACCACGAGGGTGATCTGCAGGGCCAAATGCATGACCGACAGCTTACCGGGGCCGCGCCGGTGTCACGGAAGGGGCCCGCCGGCGGCGATGGCGGCCAAAATCGAAAATTGCTCTCCGTCGAGCGAGGCTCCCCCGACCAGCCCGCCGTCGACGTCGTCCTGCGCGACGATGTCGCCGACATTCTTGGCGCTCACCGAACCGCCGTAGAGCACCCGCACGGTATCGGCGATCTCCGGTGACGCCAGCTTGCCCAGCTCCTTGCGGATCGCCGCGCACACCTCCTGCGCGTCGCCCGAGCTGGCCACCCGCCCGGTCCCGATCGCCCAGACCGGCTCGTAGGCGATGACGACGTTGGCGATCTGATCCGCCGACAGCCCGGCCAGCGAGCCGCGCAGCTGCGCCTGGCAGTGGCTGACATGCTCTCCGGCTTCCCGGACGTCGAGGTGCTCGCCGATACACACGATCGGGCACAGGCCGTTCTTCAACGCCGCGGCGGCTTTGGCGGCCACCAGGGCGTCGTCCTCGTTGTGATAGGTGCGCCGCTCGGAGTGGCCCACGACGACGAAAGTGCAGCCCAGCTTGGCCAGGAAGGTGCCGCTGATGTCGCCGGTGTAGGCACCGGATTCGTGCTGGGACAGGTCCTGGGCGCCGTAGGTCAACCGCAGCTTGTCGCCGTCGACCAGCGTTTGCACGCTGCGCAGATCGGTGAACGGCGGCAGCACCGTGACATCAACCTTGTCGAAGTACTTGTCCGGCAACGCGAATGCGATCTTTTGCACCAGCGCGATGGCCTCGAAGTGATTGAGGTTCATCTTCCAGTTGCCGGCGATCAGTGGCTTGCGGGTCACGAGTCTCCTCCGCTCAGCTGGGGGCGACCCAAGACCTCGATGCCGGGTAGCGTCTTGCCCTCCAGGTATTCCAGCGATGCGCCACCGCCGGTGGATATATGCGAGAAGCCGCCCTCGGAGATCCCGAGCGCACGCACCGCGGCCGCGGAATCACCACCGCCCACCACGCTGAACGCGCCCTTGCCGGTCGCGGCGACGATCGCCTCGGCGACGCCCTTGGTGCCCGCCGCGTAGGCCGGGAATTCGAACACGCCCATCGGGCCGTTCCAGAAGACGGTCTTGGCATTGGACAGCAGCGCCGCAAACCGCTTGACCGATCCGGGCCCGATGTCGAGGCCCATCAAATCGTCGGGAATCGCATTGGCGGCCACGAACTGTGGCGCCGAATCGGCGGCGAATTTCTCGGTCACCACGATGTCGCCGGGCAGTCGCAACACGTCGGCGTAGGTGTCCAGTAAGTTGGCGCAGGTGTCTATCATCTCCTCTTCGAGCAACGACTTGCCCACCGAAAATCCCTGTGCGGCAAGGAAAGTGAAGCACATACCGCCACCGATGACGATGCTGTCGGCCTTGGTTGCCAGCGACTCGATGACACCGAGTTTGTCGGACACCTTCGAACCGCCGAGCACCACCGCGTAAGGACGCTTGGTCGAGCTGGTCAAGTGCTCCAGCACCCGGATCTCCTCGGCCACCAGCGTGCCGGCATAGTGCGGCAACAGCGTGGCGATGTCGTACACCGAAGCCTGCTTGCGGTGTACCACGCCAAACCCGTCGGAGACGAAAGCCCCTCCCGGCGAGACCAATTCGGCCAGCTGCTTGGCCAGGGCCAGTCGCTCGCCGTCATCCTTGCTGGTCTCGCGCGCGTCGAAGCGGATGTTCTCCAGCAGCAGGACGTCGCCGTCGGTCAGCCCCTCAGCACGCGCCAGTGCGTCGGTACCGACGACATCGCCGGCCAACTGCACGTGCCGGCCCAGCTGCCCACCCAGCGCGGCGGCGACCGGTGCCAACGACAATTTCGGGTCCGGCCCCTGCTTGGGGCGACCCAGGTGCGCGGTCACCACCACCTTGGCGCCGGCATCGACCAGTGCCTTCAGCGTCGGTACCGACGCGATGATCCGGCCGGGATCGGTGATCTCGCCGTCATTGTCGAGCGGGACGTTGAGATCGGAGCGCACCAGCACCGCGCGACCCGAAACACCTTCGGCGAGAAGGTCTGCCAGGGTCGGGACCGAGGATTCCGTCACGGTTAGAGCGACTTGCCGACCAGCGCGACCAAGTCAACTAGGCGGTTGGAGTAACCCCACTCGTTGTCGTACCACGAGACGACCTTGGCCTGGTTGTCGATCACCTTGGTCAACCCGGAGTCGAAAATCGAGCTGTGCGGGTCGGTGACGATGTCGCTGGAGACGATCGGCGCGTCGTAGTACTTCAGGATGCCCTTCATCGGGCCTTCCGCCGCGGCCTTCATCGCGGCGTTGATCTCGTCGGCGGTGGCGGCCTTCTTCAGCTCGGCGGTCAGGTCGGTGACCGACCCGGTGGGAATCGGCACCCGCAGCGCGTACCCGTCGAGCTTGCCCTTCAACTCGGGCAGCACCAGGCCGATGGCCTTGGCCGCGCCGGTGGAGGTCGGGACGATGTTGAGGCCGGCGGCGCGGGCACGGCGCAGGTCCTTGTGCGGGCCGTCCTGCAGGTTCTGGTCCTGGGTGTAGGCGTGGATGGTGGTCATCAGGCCCTTGACGATGCCGAACTCGTCATTGAGGACCTTGGCAAGTGGGCCCAGGCAGTTCGTCGTGCACGACGCGTTGGAGATGATGTTCTGGCTGCCGTCGTACTTGTCGTCGTTGACGCCCAGCACGATGGTGATGTCTTCGTCGGTGGCGGGCGCGGAGATGATCACCTTCTTGGCGCCGGCGTCCAAGTGCCCCTTGGCTTTCGCCGCGTTGGTGAAGATGCCGGTGGACTCGACGACGACGTCGACGCCGAGGTCGCCCCACGGCAACGCCGCCGGGCCTTCTTTGACCTCCAGCGCCTTGATCTTGTGGTCGCCGACGACGATGGTGTCCTCGCCTTCGAGGCTCACGTCATGCGGCAGCCGGCCCAGGATGGAGTCGAATTTCAGCAGGTGCGCCAGGGTGCTGTTGTCGGTGATGTCGTTGACCGCCACCACCTCGATGTCAGCGCCGCCCTGCTCCTGTTGGACCAACAACGCACGGTAGAAATTGCGTCCGATTCGACCGAAGCCGTTGATGCCTACTCGGACAGTCACTTGTGTCTCCCTCGTCTTCCCTGAGTCTGGTGATGAACCCTGGCCGTCAGCCTAGATCAGTAGAACAACGGTTGCGGGGCCGGTAAGAGTCCCGGACCGTCGAGGACGCTATGCCCGCGCGATTGTGACGTTCAAGGTGCGGGTCATCAGGCTAAACGCCGAGCTAGACGCGGCCGGCCCATTCAGGCCGTGCGGTAGACGTAGATCTTTGCGGCTCTACCGGACCACAAGCCACGGCCCGCCCGCGACCTGCGGTGCCTCGGCCGCGAGCGGAACGGGAAATCGGCGGTGCAGGTTGTCGATCATGCCGTCGAGAACATTGCGCTCCCGCTCCTCGACGCGCGCCGTGCGCCGGAAGACACCCGCGCCTTCGGCGTCACCCTTGGCCTCGGCGATGGCAATCGCCTTGTGGTAGCCGTCGATGCGTTGGTCGATGAGGTGGCGGTTCTGAGTGAGCAGACGCAGAAAGTAGTCGGCCTGGCGCTGATCTGCCGTGTCGGCCACAATTGTGGCGCGATCGACTGCATCGGCAGGCTGGTTCGAGGTGATGGCCGTCGACGTCGACCCTGCTTGACGGACGTGCGCCGGGACGGAACGGCCCGTGGTGGCGCGAGGCTGGTGTCCGCGCCGGTCACGGGTACCACTTGACCTGTGCGCTACGACCGAGCGTGCATCACGTTCGTCGGACAAACCAGCGACGTCCATCGTTTCTCTCTCAGCCCGCAATTCATTGTCAGCGCCGTAACAATAACCCGCGGAATGTGGCCTGCGCCATATGCTTCCGCTCGAAGCCTGGGTCGCTTTTGCTAGCACAGAGTAAACACAAGGTCAGCCGCTGAGAGGCGGCGACTATTAGGGGTCGGGGTGTCCTGAACTATGTTGGCGGGCAACCGCATCGCGTGCCCCTTAGCCGCCATGTTCACTGTGCGCGCCGGGAGCGAGAAAGGTCTGAGTATTTGCCTGTTAGCCATCCACTACGACGCCCTAGCTACCATCTAGGGACTGAACGCGCGAAGCCACGAGGGGGCAGGTGAGCGAAGTGGGCGATACCAACAGTGACGACCCCGAGATCGGCCAATTCGACCCGGGCCTGACCCGGCGCCTGATGGGTGTGCTGCGCCCCGTCTTGAAGCGGTATTTCCGCTCCGAGGTGCATGGCCTGGATTCTTTCCCGTCCGGCGGGGCGCTGGTGGTCGGCAACCACTCCGGCGGAATGTTCCCGATGGACGTCCCGATCTTCAGCGTCGACTTCTACGAGAAGTTCGGCTACGACCGGCCGGTCTACACGCTGAGCCACGACATCTTGTTCATGGGCGTGACGGGCGGGCTGTTCAGGCGGACCGGCTACATCCGGGCCAACCGGGAGAACGCGGCCAAAGCGTTGCGGTCCGGCGGCGTGGTGGTGGTCTTTCCCGGCGGTGACTACGACGCCTACCGGCCGACCCTGTCGGAGAACGTCATCGACTTCGACGGTCGCAAGGGATATGTCAGCACGGCGATCGATGCCGGCGTGCCGATCGTTCCCGCGGTGTCCATCGGCGGTCAGGAGACCCAGCTCTACCTGACCCGCGGCACCTGGCTGGCCGAGCGGCTGGGTATCAAGCGCCTGCTGCGCAGCGCCATCCTGCCGGTCTCGTTCGGCTTTCCGTTCGGGCTGTCCGCCGTCGTCCCCCCCAACGTGCCGCTGCCCACCAAGATCATCACCCAAGTGCTGGAACCGATCCACATCACCGAGCAGTTCGGCGAGGACCCGGACATCGACGAGGTCGACGAGCACGTGCGGTCGGTGATGCAGGAGGCCCTCAAGGATCTCGCCGCCAAGCGTCGCTTCCCGATTCTGGGCTGAGACATGGCATCTCCCCTCGACCAGGCTCGCAGCGTGTTGGGCGTCTTAGCCACGCTGCAACGCGCGGGAATGATCGCGCCGATGCGACCCGACCGCTACCTGAAGATGGCCGCGGCGATGCGTCGCGAGGGCATGGGCATGACCGTGGGTTTCGCCGGCGCGGCGCAGCGCTGCCCGGACCGTCCCGCCCTGATCGACGAACTCGGCACGCTGACCTGGCGGCAGCTCGACGAGCGGATCAACGCGTTGGCGGCCGCACTGCAGCGCGTGGCGTCGGGTCAGCCGAAGGTCATCGGGATCATGTGCCGCAATCACCGCGGCTTCGTCGAGGCGTTGGTCGCCGCTAACCGGATCGGCTCCGACGTCGTGCTGCTGAACACGTCGTTCGCCGGACCGGCGATGGCCGAGGTGGTCAACCGCGAAGGCGTCGACGCCGCGATCTACGACGAGGAGTTCACCGCGACGGTGGATCGCGCGCTGGCCGACAAACCGGACGCCACCCGCATCGTGGCCTGGGCCGACGGCCCGCACCACCTAACCGTCGAGGGGCTGATCGCCGACCACGCCGGCCAGCAGCCGCAGCGTACCGGCCGCAAGGGCAGGATGATCCTGCTCACCTCCGGAACCACTGGAAGTCCCAAGGGCGCCAAGCAGTCTGGCGGCGGAGCCGGGATCGGCACGCTCAAGGCGATCCTGGACCGCACGCCGTGGCGCGCGGAGGAGACGATCGTGATCGTGGCGCCGATGTTCCACGCGTGGGGCTTTTCACAGTTGATCTTCGCCGCGTCGATGGCGTGCACCATCGTCACCCGGCGCAAGTTCGACCCGGAGGCCACGCTTGACCTCGTCGACCGCCACCAGGCAACCGGCCTGGCCGTGGTCCCGGTGATGTTCGACCGGATCATGGATCTGCCCGACGAAGTCCGCAACCGTTACAGCGGCCGTTCCCTTCGCTTCGCCGCCGCATCGGGTTCGCGGATGCGACCCGATGTGGTCACCGCGTTCATGGATCAGTTCGGCGACGTGATCTACAACAACTACAACGCCACCGAGGCGGGCATGATCGCCACGGCCACGCCGGCGGACCTGCGCGCCGCGCCCGACACCGCGGGCAAGCCGGCGGGTGGAACCGAAATCCGGATCCTGGACCCGGAATTCAACGAAATGCCCACCGGCGAGGTCGGCACCATCTTCGTCCGCAACGACACCCAATTCGACGGGTACACGGAGGGCTCGACCAAGGATTTCCGGGCTGGGTTCATGTCGTCGGGCGACGTCGGCTATCTCGATGAGGACGGACGGTTGTTTGTCGTCGGCCGCGACGACGAGATGATCGTCTCCGGCGGCGAGAACGTCTACCCGATCGAGGTGGAGAAAACGCTTGCCGCGCACTCCGAAGTGGCCGAGGCCGCGGTGATCGGTGTCGACGACGAACAGTACGGCCAGCGGCTGGCGGCTTTCGTGGTGCTCGGGCCCGGCTCCACTGCCACGCCCGACACGCTCAAACAACACGTCCGCGAGAACCTGGCCAACTACAAAGTGCCGCGCGAGATCTCGGTTCTCGACGAGCTCCCGCGCGGCAGCACCGGCAAGATCCTGCGGGCCGAACTGCAATCACGGGTGGGTGGTTGATGCGCCGGCCCATCTTCAGTAGAAGGCCGCTGCTGCGCTCGGCGGTGGAATTCATCAACGCCGCCAACGGATTACGTCCCCTCGCACGCAAGGGCTACAGCACCGTCCTGGTGTTCTGGTTCGGCTGGCCGACGTCGGAAGTGCCGGGCCTGTACTTCTCCGCCTCGCTGATCGACGCACTGCGCCGTGGCCGACGCGGCGACTTCGCCGGGCGCCGCGGCAAGGCAGCCATGGCCCTGACGGCGGCGTCATGGGCGATCCTCGCGGTGATCCGCTATCGCGGCGTCACCACTCCCGGGCCGGTGCTGGAGGCCGGGCTACGCGAACAGCTGGGACCCGACTACGCCGAGGCGCTGACCGACCTGCCCCAGACCGAGCCCGAGCGCCGCGGACGGCGCAGCCTGCCGCTGGGTACCACCGTGGCCCGGCGGCGCTATGTCGAGAAGACCAACGTCGTGACGTACGGTCCGCACGGCCGCGCAAATCGCGCCGACATCTGGCGCCGGCGCGATCTGCCCCGCGACGGCAAAGCACCGGTACTGGTGCAGATCCCCGGCGGCGCCTGGGTCATCGGAATGCGCCGCCCGCAGGCCTACCCGCTGATGAGTCATCTGGCCGCCCGCGGCTGGGTCTGCGTGTCGGTCGGCTATCGGGTTTCCCCGGTGCATACCTGGCCCGATCACATCGTCGATGTGAAGCGAGCGCTGGCCTGGGTCAAGGAGAACATCGCGCAATACGGCGGAGACCCCGACTTCGTCGCGATCACCGGTGGTTCCGCGGGCGGCCACCTGTCCGCGCTGGCCGCGCTGACACCCAATGACCGGCAATTCCAGCCGGGTTTCGAAGACGCCGACACCTCAGTGGTCGCCGCAGTTCCGGTGTACGGACGCTACGACTGGTTTTCCACCGAGGGCGAAGGTCGCCGTGAATTCGTCGAGCTGCTCGAAAAGTTCGTGGTGAAGCGGAAATTGGAGACTGACCGCGATATCTACGTCGATGCTTCGCCGATCCGCCGGTTACGGGCCGAGGCGCCACCGTTTTTCGTCTTGCACGGCCACGACGATTCGCTCATTCCGGTCGGCGAAGCCCAAGAGTTCGTCAAGGAACTGCGCGCGGTGTCGAAGTCGCCCGTCGCCTACGCCGAATTGCCCAGCGCCCAGCACGCTTTCGACATCTTCGGTTCTCCGCGGGCGCATCAATCGGCCGAGGCCGTGGCGCGGTTCTTGTCCTGGGTGTACGCGACGACCTATCTACGCCGCGACTAACCGCCTAGGTCAGCTCGATCGCTTTCTCGAGTTCGACCAGCGCGGCTTCGATGGCATCGGCCATGTCGTCGATGTCATTGGCAATCTCCGGCGTGGTCACGAAACCGAAGTCCAGCGAGTCCTGGTAGGAGAAGCAGGTGATGTTCAGGGCCACGTCCATGACCGGCGGGCCCAGCGGCACCAGCGATTCCAGCTTGGCGCCGGCCATGTACAACGGCATCGACGGACCGGGAACGTTCGACACAACGAGATTTATCGGAGCCAGATTTCGCGACAGTCCGCTGGCGGTATAGGCGCGCGCGGCCAACTGCAGCAGCCCGGGTGGGGTGGTCTCGGTGAGCCCCATGATCTGATGCGCCGACAGCGCCTTGGCCATCTCCTTGGCGCTTTGCGTGCTTTCATGAATGGCCCGCAGCCGCTCGGCGGGGTCGTCGATGTCGGTGGCCAGCGATGCCGTGATCGAGCTGATCTTGTTCCCGACGTCGCTCTGGTTGTCGTCGGTACGAGTGGAGACCGGGATCTGCGCGATCAGCGGTTTGACCGGCAGTTCGCCGCGCTTCTGCAGGTATTCGCGGGCGGCGCCGGCCACCAGGGCCAGCACGACGTCGTTGAGCTTGACGCCGTAGGCATTTTTGACGGCCTTGGCACGGGCCAGCTCGACCCGGCATCCGGTGACCCGCCGGTGCGGGCCCACCGACGCGTTGAACCGGGTCTTGGGTGCGTCGAAGTATCGCGCCGGCTTGCTGCTGACGCCCAGCGCGGCGACCTGTTGACGCAGCGTTTGCTCCACCAGCCGGGCGATCCGGAAGGGCGTCTTGACGCCGATGTTGATCAGTGCGCCGACCGCGCGCCGCTCCAGGCCGGGAATTTGAAGTCCGACCAGCGATCCCACCGTCTCCTGTTGCGGCGGGCGGGGTTCCGGCGTGACGTCGAACAGGATTTCGCCCAGGCCGGCTCCGGAGACCCCGTCGACGATGGCGTGATGCATCTTGGTCAACGTTGCAACCCGGCCGCCCTCGACGCCCTCGATCACCCAGAGTTCCCACAGCGGCCGGGAGCGGTCCAGCTTGTAGGACATCAGCCGGCCGACCAACTCTTCCAGTTCGCGGCGGCCCCCGGGACCGGGAACGCCGATACGTCGGAGGTGGAAGTCGATGTCGAGGTTCTCGTCTTCGACGAACCACGGCCGGTCCAGCCCGAGCGGCGCTCCGGTGACCCGCCAGCGCAGCTGCGGCAGCTCGGGCAGCCGCTCGATGAGTAGTTCGCGAAGCCGCTGGAAGCTGTAGTCCGGCACGTCGCGGGCATCGCAGAGCGCCAGCGCACCTACATGCATATGCCAGCCCGCAGTTTCTGCAGACCAAAACGCTGCATCGACGCTCGAAAGCCGCTTCATGCGATGACCGTAGTCCTCGCCAGCAAATCCCGTCGAGCTATCCGCAACAATCCCACCCACGCGCCCCCATATCTTTCCCCCCGCCGCGACGCGGCTAGGCGTCCTCCAACAGATCTGGCGTCACAGCCGATTCGGTGTCGGGGATGCCTTCGACCTTCGCCTTGCGGTCGGCCATCGACAGCAATCGCCGAATGCGGCCCGCTACGGCGTCTTTCGTCATCGGAGGGTCGGCAAGCCGGCCCAGCTCCTCCAGCGAAGCCTGCCGGTGCTCCACGCGCAGCTTGCCGGCCGTGGCCAGATGGTCGGGGACGGTGTCGCCGAGTATCTCCAGCGCGCGCTCCACCCGGGCGGCCGCCGCGACCGCGGCCCGTGCCGAGCGGCGCAAATTGGCGTCGTCGAAATTGGCGAGCCGGTTGGCCGTCGCCCGCACCTCGCGACGCATCCGGCGTTCCTCCCAGACCAGCCGGGTGTCCTGGGCGCCCATCCGGGTCAGCAACGCACCGATGGCCTCGCCGTCGCGCACCACCACCCGATCGGCGCCGCGCACCTCGCGGGCCTTGGCACTGACCCCGAGCCGGCGGGCCGCGCCCACCAAGGCCAGGGCCGCCTCCGGGCCGGGGCAGCTGACCTCCAACGCCGACGACCGGCCGGGCTCAGTCAGCGACCCGTGCGCCAAAAAGGCCCCCCGCCACGCGGCTTCGGCATCGCCGATACTGCCCCCGACGACCTGAGCCGGCAGACCGCGCACCGGACGCCCCCGCATGTCGAGCAGCCCGGTCTGACGCGCCAGCGCCTCGCCGTCGTTGGCCACCCGCAGCACGTACCGCGTGCTCTTGCGAATCCCACTGGCCGTCAACACATGCACGACCGCGTTGTAGCCGTAGAGGTCGAAGATGTCCTTGCGCAGGCGGCGCGCGATGTTGCCGAGGTCCACCTCGGCTTCGACGACCACGCGGCCACCCACGATGTGCAGCCCGCCGGCGAACCTCAGCAGGGAGGTGACTTCCGCTCGACGTGCGCTGACCGATTTCACTACCAAGCGGCTCAGTTCGTCCTTGACTTCGGTCGTCATCGCCACGCGTCGTCACCCCTTGGTCCGCTGCCAGCCGGTCGGTTCACGCCCGTCGGTGGACTTTCACCGTCGACCCGAATCTCTGCGGTGGCCTTCGCCGAAGGCGCAGCCGGACCCGGGCGGCCCGTTCGGACGCCGTCCAGCGCCGCCGCAAGCTTGCCCGGATCATGTAAAGGTGTACCAGGTCGGGCGACGTCGGCGAAGTGGACGTCGGCCTTTAGCAGCGTCGCCGTGCGGCGCAGTTGCTCGCGTTCCCGCTCACTCGGCACTCGATCGGCGTCGATGACGATGTCGTGGACGGTGAACCCGGGCGCATGCTGCGCCAACACATGCAGATGACGCTCCACCGAGAACCCGGCCGTCTCCCCCGGTTCGGCCACCAAGTTGAGCACCAGGGCACGGCGGGCCGAGGTGGCCTGCAGCGCCGCGGCCAGCTCCGGGACCAGCACGTGCGGGATCACGCTGGTGAACCACGACCCCGGCCCCAGCACCACCAGATCGGCGGCCATGATCGCGTCGACGGCCTGTCGGGTCGCCGGCGGGTCCGGCGGCATCAGCCGCACCCGTCGCACCTTGCCCGGTGTGCTCGCGATGGCGACCTGACCGCGGATCAGCCGGAATATCCGCGGGTCGGCCTCCAGGCCGGACACGTCGGCCTCGATCTGCAGCGCGATCGGGCACATCGGCAGCACCCGGCCTTTGACGCCGAGGATGCGCCCCAGCTCGTCGAGGGCGGCGACCGGATCGGCCAGCACCTCGGACAGGCCGGCCAGCATCAGATTGCCGATCGGATGTCCGGCCAGGGCCCCACTGCCGCCGAACCGGTGCTGCAGGATGGTCGCCCACAGTTGCCCGTATGGGCTGTCAGAGGCCAACGCCGCCAACGCCATTCGCAGATCACCCGGGGGCACCACGTCCAATTCGCTGCGCAGCCGGCCCGACGAGCCACCGTCGTCGGCGACCGTCACCACGGCGGTGACGTAGGGGGTCAGCCGGCGCGCCGCGGACAGCGTCGCGTACAGGCCGTGTCCGCCGCCCAGCGCGACGATGCCCTCGCTATGTGGTGCGCTCATTCGCGGCCCAAATCCCGGTGCAGCACTCGCACCGACAGTTGTTCATCGGCCCGCAGCAACTGCATCAATGCCTCGGCGATCGCGACGCTGCGGTGTTTGCCGCCGGTGCAGCCGATCGCGACCGTCATATAGCGCTTGCCCTCTCGGCGGTAGCCGTCGACAACCAGAGACAGCAATCGATGGTAAGTGTCGAGGAACTCCGCCGCGCCCGGCTGGCCCACCACGTATTCGCGCACCGCCGG
The DNA here is from genome assembly GCA_035996225.1 of Mycobacterium sp. Lineage (GTDB taxonomy): Bacteria > Actinomycetota > Actinomycetes > Mycobacteriales > Mycobacteriaceae > Mycobacterium. Next base: position 24,347 of record DASYJS010000185.1, read on the forward strand.
ATGTTGCCCGGTGAGTGGGCGCAACTCGTCGACCCAGTGCGGGTTCGGCAGAAATCGCACATCCATGACCATGTCGGCGTCCATCGGCAGGCCGTACTTGAAGCCGAACGACTCGACGGTGACGCTCGTCGACGTGCTCGCGTCACCACCGAACGCGCGCTCGATGCTTTCCCGCAGGCCCCGCACCGACAGCGTGGAGGTGTCGATGATCAGGTCCGCGGTGGCGCGCACCGGCGCCAGCATCCTGCGCTCGGCCGCGATGCCCTCGGCCAGCGTCTGCTGGCCCTGCAACGGGTGGCTGCGGCGGTTCTGTTCGTAGCGGCGCACCAGCATGTCGTCGGATGCTTCCATGAACACCACGCGCGGGTTGATATTGCGGGTGGCCAGTTCGTTGCGTACCTCGTCGAGGTCACCGGTGAATCCGCGGGACCGGACGTCCATCACCACGGCGAGTTTGGTGATCCGCGATCCGGCGGCCAGCCCGAAATCCACCATTCGCGTGATCAGCTGGGGTGGCAGGTTGTCGGCGACATACCAGCCGAGGTCCTCGAGCACTTTGGCCGCTGTCCCCCGCCCGGCCCCCGACAACCCCGTGACCAGAACGACGTCGATCCCGGCGGCGTCGTCACCCGGGTGGCCGCCGGCCAGCTCCGCGCGCAAGGGGCCGGGCCGCTGCTCGCTGTCCCCAATTTGACTCGTCATGCCGAGGCTCCAGGGTGCTCGGGTCGCAACGCCTCGAGGACGGCCGTGGCCGTTGCCACGCCGATACCCGGAACGGCCGTGATCTGGTCGACGGTGGCCTCCTTGAGGCGGGCTATCGATCCGAAGTGGGTCACCAGCGCCTTGCGGCGATGTTCTCCTAATCCTGGCACCGAATCCAGCGCCGACGCGGTCATTCGCTTGGATCGCTTGCTGCGATGGTAAGTGATCGCGAACCGGTGCGCCTCATCCCGCACGCGCTGCAGCAAATACAGACCCTCGCTGTTGCGCGGCAGGATGATGGGATCCGGCTCCGACGGCACCCACACCTCTTCCAGCCGCTTGGCCAGGCCGATCACCGCGACATCGGTGATGCCGAGCTCTTCGAGAACGGCGCTGGCCGCGTTGACCTGCGGGGCGCCGCCGTCGACGACGTACAGATTGGGCGGATAGGCGAACCGGCGCGATTTGCCTTCCGGGGAAAGCATATTCGGGTCGTTCTGGTCGCTGAGGTGCCGCAGGAAGCGGCGGCGGGTCACCTCGGCGATGGAAGCGACGTCGTCGGAGCGTCCTTTCCCGGCGGCTCCGCGGATCCCGAAGTGCCGGTAGTCCGACTTGCGGGGCAGGCCGTCCTCGAACACCACCAGCGAGCCGACCACATCGGTGCCCTGTACGTGGCTGACGTCGACACACTCGATCCGCAACGGCGCAGCGGCCAACCCCAGAGCGTCCTGAATATTTTGCAGCGCTGCGGATCTGGCGTTGAAGTCACCGGCCCGCTTCAGCTTGTGTTGCTGCAGCGCTTCTTTCGCGTTGCGCTGCACGGTCTCGGCCAGCGCCCGCTTGTCCCCGCGGCGCGGCACCCGCAGCGCGACCCGGGACCCGCGCAGCCCGGACAGCCAGCTCGCCAACTCGTCGGCGTTGGACGGTAGACACGGCACCAGCACCTCGCGGGGAACCGGATTGGTGGACTCGTCGGCGGCACCGCCCAGCTCGGCCTGCTCGCCGTAGAACTGCGTCAGGAACTGCTCAACCAACTGCTCTTCACCGGAATCGCCTGCCTCCGCGGACTTTTCGACGATCCACCCGCGCTGCCCGCGGACCCGGCCGCCGCGGACGTGAAACACCTGCACCGCCGCCTCGAGGTCGTCGTCGGCGAATGCGACCACATCGGCATCGGTGCCGTCGCCGAGTACCACGGCCTGTTTCTCCATCGCCCGCTTGACCGCGCCGAGGTCGTCACGAAGCCGCGCTGCCCGTTCGAAATCGAGTTGGTCGGATGCGGCGTGCATCTGCTGTTCCAGCTCGCGGGCGAACCGGTCGGTCTTGCCGGACAGGAAGTCGCAGAAGTCGTTGACGATTTGGCGATGTTGCTCGGCGCTGACCCTGCCGATGCAGGGCGCCGAGCATTTGTCGATGTAGCCGAGCAGACACGGACGGTCGATCTGCTTGTGCCGCTTGAACACTCCGGCCGAACAGGTTCGCGCGGGAAACACCCGGGTGAGCAGATCCAGCGTCTCCCGGATCGCCCACGCGTGTGAATACGGGCCGAAATAGCGCACACCCTTGCGCCGCGGGCCGCGATACACCATCAGCCTGGGGAACTCCTCGTTGAGGGTAACGGCCAGCACCGGATAAGACTTGTCGTCGCGGTAGCGGACATTGAAACGTGGATCGAACTCCTTGATCCAGTTGTATTCCAGCTGCAACGCCTCGACTTCGGTGTTCACCACCGTCCACTCGACCTTGGCCGCAGTGGTCACCATCTGCCGCGTGCGCGGGTGCAGACTCGCGATGTCGGCGAAGTAGGACGTCAGCCGGCTGCGCAGGCTCTTGGCCTTGCCGACGTAGATCACCCGCCCGTGTGCGTCCCGGAATCGATAGACGCCCGGCTCGACCGGAATGGATCCGGGAGCGGGGCGATACGACGCGGGATCTGGCACGTATCCAGGCTAGTAGCCGCGAAACGGACGGTGTCTGATCGGGATCGCGTGGCGGAAATTGCCGGCCTTTCGCTCGCCGCGAACGAGCCCGACGGTTTGGGAGGCCCGCGTTCGGGCTAAGCACCGGGTTAGCTGGGACGCTAGAGTGAGTGCAACAGTTGGAGGGAGTCTTTACATGAGCAAACGACTATTGACCGGACTGACCGTGGGGGTGGGCTGTCTGGCAGTGTCGTTGACCGCCGGGGTGGGGGTCGCGTCAGCTACTCCCGATATCGGCCCAATGGTCAACACCACCTGCACGTATGACCAGGCGATGCGAGCGGTGCACGCGGAAAACCCGATGGCCGCTCAGTACCTCGACCAGTCGCCGCCCAACCTGCAATTTCTGCAGACGTTCATGGCTTCGTCGCCGGATCAGCGGGTGAATCTGCTGAAGGCGATCCAGAACAACCCGGGAGCAGACCAGGCGTTCCCGATATTCAAGCAGATGATGACTGACTGCAAGAACTACTGAGCGGAAATGTCAGGTCGTTCGGCTGTCTAGTTGCGCTCTTCGTTTCGACGCCCAGTCCGCCATCGGGAATCCCGGTTTGAAATCGCAGACCGAGAGCATCAGGGCTGTGCGCGCAAGCACGGCCAGCCCGTAATCACAGGTCCACTCCGGGGCGGTCATGGTCCACACCAGGACGCCGTCGGAGGGTGTGCCGAAGTAACTGAGCCGCATCGGCCGAGAGTCCCCGAGCGGGGCATGACCGATGGCGTCGCCGTGGCACTTCGACACGGCCCCGAAGCCCTTCCACACCACATCGTGGGTGTTCAAGCTTTTGTCGTAGACGTCGACCGATTCGGCATATAGTGCCGGGCCGTTCACCCGGTATCCCCATTCGGCGTGATCCGACGAGCTGGGCGGCCGCAGCGGAGAAGCTTTGAACAACAGGGCGGCAGAGCATTCGGGTGGTTGCACGCTGGTGAAGTAGCTGTCCCCAAGCGAGACCGCAGTCGCCCGACCCAGCGGGGTGGGATCCCCGTCCTGCAGCAGCAAGTCGCGCGCCGGAATCCGCGCGGGCGCTGGTGAGCCGGACGTCG
>DASYJS010000186.1:0-9564 GCA_035996225.1 Mycobacterium sp.
CGCTCGATTTCCTTCTCGCGGCCGATGACGGGGTCGAGCTTGCCTTCCATCGCGGCGGCGGTCAGGTTGCGCCCGAACTGGTCCAGCACCAGCGACGTGGACGGGTTGCCCGCCTCGCCGCCACGGCCGCCGGTCCCTGCCTCGGCGGTCTCCTTGCCCTGGTAACCGCTCAGCAGCTGGATGACCTGCTGGCGCACCCGGGTCAGCTCGGCGCCCAGCTTCACCAGGACCTGGGCGGCGACGCCCTCACCCTCGCGAATCAGGCCGAGCAGAATGTGCTCGGTGCCGATGTAGTTGTGGCCGAGCTGCAGCGCCTCGCGCAGGCTCAGCTCGAGGACCTTCTTGGCGCGCGGGGTGAAGGGGATGTGGCCCGACGGCGCCTGCTGGCCCTGGCCGATGATCTCCTCGACCTGGCTGCGGACACCTTCCAGCGAGATGCCCAACGACTCCAGCGACTTGGCTGCTACCCCTACGCCTTCGTGAATAAGACCCAGCAGGATGTGCTCAGTGCCGATGTAGTTGTGGTTGAGCATCCGGGCCTCTTCTTGGGCCAGGACAACCACCCTGCGGGCACGGTCAGTAAATCTCTCGAACATCGGTGGTTACCTGCTCTCCCTCACCATCGGTACTCGGTCATTGTCGGCGCTGGGGCCGACAGTGCGTACCTGATGTCCACTGTAATGGTCGGCCCGTCAGGCTTCTCACCTCGCGGTGCCCTACCGTTCGGGCCTGCTCGGCTCTATCTGAGGAATCCCCCGGTGACGACAGAACCGTAACTGGTGTAACGAGACAAACCACCAAATCGTTTCCCCCAGGCGCCGACGATCATTTCGCCGCCAGCGAAAACAGAACCGGCGCCCAGGCCGTGCGGCCGAGGCGCCGGTTAGCGCTTTGCTAGCTCGCCGCGTGGAAGGCGTCGATGACGTCTGCCGGGATACGGCCGCGCGTCGACACGTTGTGCCCGTTGCGGCGGGCCCATTCGCGAATCGCTGCGCTCTGCTCGCGGTCGATCGCCCCACGACCGCGGCCCGAGCCGGAACGCCCCCGACGCCGACCCCCGACGCGACGGCCGGCTGCCACCCATTGCTTCAGATCACCGCGGAGTTTCGCGGCATTCTTCGTTGAAAGATCAATCTCATAGGTCACCCCGTCAAGCCCGAATTCGACAGTTTCGTCGGCGGCACCTGCACCGTCGAAATCGTCAACCAAGGTGACGGTGACTTTTTTGGCCATTAGCTTACCCTCGCGTTTCTTCCTGGCAGTTGCTGGGCAGTTCGGACCCCTCCCCGGTCACTAATCTGCCATATGGACGCAGCATACTCAATCCGAGCGCAACGCGTAGTGTTCGGTTTTCAGCTCGAGTGCGGTCGAACAATCGGGAACAAAACTGTCTCTCTAATTGACAGACCGGTCAAAGTCATCAACAACCGGTCGATACCCATTCCCGTTCCGGTGCATGGCGGCATCCCATACTCCAGCGCGGTGAGAAAGTCATCGTCGAGCAGCATGGCCTCGTCGTCGCCGGCCGCCGCGGCGCGCGCTTGTTCGGCAAATCGTTCGCGCTGCACCACCGGATCGTTTAATTCCGAGTACCCGGTCGCTAGTTCGACGCCGCGCACATAGAGGTCCCACTTCTCGGTCACACCCGGGATGCTGCGGTGCTGACGAGTCAAAGGTGTTGTCTCGACAGGGAAATCCTTGACGAACGTCGGCGCGGTCAGCGCATTGCCTACCGAGTGCTCCCACAGTTCCTCGACGAGCTTTCCGTGCCCGTAGCCGCGGTCATCAGGAACCTCGACACCGAGCCGGACCGCGATGGCACGTAGCCGATCGACTGTCGTCTGCGGAGTGATCTCTTCACCGAGCGCCGCAGACAGCGACGGATACATTTGTATCGACGCCCATTCTCCGTCTATGTCGTAGACACTGCCGTCGGGCAACGGCAGTTGTCTGGTACCGATCGCCTCGTCGGCCACCTCTTGAATAAGCTCTCGCGTGACGACTGCCGAATCGTCATAGGTTCCGTAGGTCTGGTAGGTCTCCAACATCGCGAATTCCGGAGAATGCGTCGAATCAGAACCTTCGTTTCTGAACACCCGATTTAGCTCGAAGACCTTGTCGAATCCACCGACGATGCATCGCTTGAGGAACAGTTCCGGCGCGATCCGCAGGTAGAGATCGATGTCAAGAGCATTGGAATGCGTGATGAACGGCCGAGCTGCCGCTCCGCCGGCCAACGTCTGCAACATTGGCGTTTCGACTTCGAGAAACCCGCGCCGTTCCAGCGCGTTGCGTATCGCACGGACAACCGCGATTCGCTGCCGCGCCACCGCACGCGCTTGTGGGCGGACGATGAGGTCGACATAACGCTGCCGCACCCGCGATTCTTCGCTCATCTCCTTATGCGCGACGGGCAGCGGCCTCAGCGCCTTGGACGCCATCCGCCAGGAGTCGGCCAGGACGGACAATTCGCCGCGTCGTGAGCTGATCACGTTGCCGTGCACATAGACGATGTCGCCGAGGTCGACGTCGGCTTTCCAGGCGTCCAGCGACTCCCGGCCGACCTTGTCCAGGCTGATCATTACCTGCAGGGTGGCGCCGTCACCGTCTTGCAGCGTCGCAAAGCACAATTTGCCGGAATTACGCGCGAATATGACCCGTCCCGCCACCCCGACGATGTCCTCGGTGGCGGTGTCGACCGCCAAGTCCGGGTATCCGGCGCGGACCTGCGCCAGCGTGTGGGTGCGTTCAATGGCCACCGGGTAGGGGTCAAGCCCCTCGCTCAACAGCCGAGCGCGCTTGTCCCGGCGAATCCGGTACTGCTCGGGGAGGTCTGCTTCGGCGTCTGAGGCGGCACTCACGACGTGCCAGCTTAAATGACTTCGTGCCGGGGCCGCCGCAGGCGTCGAGTGTGCGCTGGTGGCCTCGAGGTCGCGGCCATCGCGGCTAACCGGCCGTTTTGCCGCCAGGTGCGCACGCTCAACGCGGGTGAGAAACTCAGCGTGCCGTCTTCAGCCGGCCGCGCTGGGTGTCCCGGTTGCGTTCGAAGACGAGGCGCAGCCCATGCAGCGTCAGGTGCTGATCGTACTCGGCGACGGTGTTCAGCTCGGACAACAGCAGCGGGGCGGTGTGGCCGGTGGCCACGACCACCACGTCGTCCCCGGAAAAGCCCTCCACGTCCTCACGGATGCGCCCCACCAGGCCATCGACCAGCCCGGCGAAGCCGAACACCGCCCCCGCCTGCATACATTCGACGGTGTTCTTGCCAACCACCGACCGGGGCCGGGACAGCTCGACTCGACGCAGCGCGGCCGAGCGGGCCGCGGCGGCATCCGAAGAGACCTGCACGCCGGGCGCGATCGCGCCCCCGAGGAACTCCCCCTTGGCCGATACCACGTCCACGCAGATCGACGATCCGAAATCGACGACGATCGCTGCCTTACCGAATTTGTGAAAAGCCGCCAAGCAGTTGACGATCCGGTCGGCGCCCACTTCTTTCGGATTGTCGACCAGCAGCGGAATACCGGTCCGCACCCCGGGCTCGATCAGCACGTGGGCCACCGATGGCCAGTACTGGTCGAGCATGACCCGGACCTCGTGCAGCACCGACGGGACGGTGGACAGGGCCACGGCTCCGGTGAGCCGCTCGGAGTCGTCGCCGATCAGGCCGTCGATGGTCAGCGCCAGCTCGTCTGCGGTGGCCTCGGATTCGGTGCGGATCCGCCACTGCTGCACGACCTTTGCGTGCTCCTTGGCGCCGGACAGCAGCCCGACGACGGTGTGTGTGTTGCGGACATCGATCGCCAGCAGCACGATTACCGCACGCCGATCCGGGGGTTGTGGGGGTACCGCCCGCGCGCGGGGAGCAACTCGGCGGCGTCATCGGGCACGAAGGCCGGATCGCTCCCCAGGTCGATCTGCTTGTTGTCGGCGTCGACGAAGACGACCCGCGGCTGGTAGGCACGGGCCTCGGCATCCTCCATCGAGCCGTAGGCGATCAGAATCACCAGATCACCCGGGTGTACGAGATGCGCTGCGGCGCCGTTGATTCCGATCACACCGGTGCCACGCTCGCCGGTGATCGCGTAGGTGACGAGCCGCGCGCCGTTGTCGATGTCCACAATGGTCACCTGCTCGCCCTCTAGCAGGTCGGCCGCCTCCATCAGATCCGCGTCGATGGTCACCGAGCCGACGTAGTGCAGATCGGCCTGCGTGACGGTGGCGCGGTGGATTTTCGACTTGAGCATCGTCCGTAACATCAGTTCCTCCAAGGTGATTCGACACGCCCGTCCGGCCCGAGGGGTGCTACCCCTGCGGTGCCGGCGATCTCGACTTCGATTGCAATGTTGTCCAGCAGTCTGGTGTTGCCTAGCCGGGCAGCGACCAGCAGGCGACCGGGCCGGTTGGCCTGCAGTGGGCCCAGCCCGGCGTCGCGCAGCTGCAGATAGTCGACCTCGATGGCGGGCACGGCGGCGAGTACGGTGCGTGCCGCGTCCAGCGCAGCCTGTTCGCCCGCGGGCGCGGCATGCACGGCGGCCGCCAGCGCCGCCGACAGCGTCCCAGCCAATTCGCGCTGCGCCGGGTCCAGGTAGCGGTTACGCGACGACATCGCCAGCCCGTCGAATTCCCGCACGGTCGGCACGCCGATCACGTCGACGTCGATGTTCAGGTCGGCGGTCATCTGCCGTATCAGGACCAGTTGCTGATAGTCCTTCTCGCCGAAGAAGATCCGGTCGGGACGCACGATCTGCAGCAGCTTGCACACAACGGTGAGCACGCCGGCGAAATGGGTTGGCCGAGTGCCACCCTCGAGTTCGGCGGCCAGCGGACCCGGCTGCACCGTGGTGCGCAGACCGTCCGGGTACATCACCGCGGCGGTCGGGGCGAACACCACCTCGACGCCTTCGCCACGCAGCAGCGCCACGTCGTCGTCGAGCGTGCGGGGGTAGGCGTCGAGGTCTTCCCCGGCACCAAATTGCAACGGATTCACGAAGATCGAAACGGCGACCACGGAGCCGGGCACCCGTTTGGCCGCGCGCACCAGGGCCACATGCCCGTCGTGCAGCGCGCCCATCGTCGGCACCAGCATCACCCGGCGGCCGGTGTGCCGCAGCGCGCGGCTGACGTCGGACACGTCACGCGCCGCCGAGTAGACATTCATCTCGCCCGGCTTGAAAGCCGGTGGCCGGGCCGTCATCGCGCTCATCGCACCAATACCTCGACGACGTCGGAGGGAGCATGTGCGCGCTGCGCGGTCCGCAGGGCGTTCACCCGATAGGCCTGGGCCAGTTCGGGATCGACCTGCGTCAGCGCGCGCAGGTGGTCGGCGACCGCGGCCGCGTCGCCGCGGGCAACCGGACCGGTGAGCGCGGCCTGCCCGCGTTGCAGCGTGTTCTCCAATGCCGCCCGGGCCAGTGGCCCGACGATGCGTTCGGCGAGGCCACCGGGCTGCTCGTCGACGGTTTGTTGCCCGAGCAGTTCGCTGCCCCGCAGCGCGGCCCGCAGCGCGTCGAGCGCGTCGGCGAGCACCGCCACGATGTGGTTTCCCGCATGGGCCAGAGCGGCGTGGTAGAGGACGCGGGCGTCCTCGCGCACGCAGAACGGCTCTCCGCCCATTTCCAGAACCAGCGACTGCCCGATCGCGTAGCCGACATCGTCGGCCGCGGTGATGCCGAAGCAGGTGTCCGGCAGCCGGCTGATGTCCTCGTCGGAGCCGGTGAACGTCATCGCCGGGTGAATCGCCAGCGGGATGCAGCCGTGCTGCGTCAGCGGCTCGAGAATGCCGACGCCGTTGGCGCCCGACGTGTGCACCACGATCGTGCCGGGCCGTACCGCCGAGATCGCGGCCAGACCGGACACCAGCCCCGCGAGTTCGCGGTCGGGAACCGACAACAGCAGCAGTTCGGCAGCGGCGGCCACATCCGGCGGCGTGACCACCGGCGTATCGGGCAGCCGACGGGCCGCCCGCTGCCGCGACGCGTGGGAGATGGCGCTGCACGCCACCACGACGTGCTCGGCGCGCTCCAGCGCGACACCCAGGGCGGTACCCACCCGGCCAGCCGAAATGATCCCCACCTTGAGCCTGGCTGGGCGCAAACCGTCGAACTGCTCCATCGCAGACGACCTCACATCGTGTATTCGTACGTTCCAGTCCCAGCGGATGGGTACCGGACGGTCACTAAGACTCTAGTCGATCGGTGACGCAGCCCCAATGTGAGGAAGGTCCCAGCTCAGCCTTCCCGGCGACGACGCCGGCCACCGCCGGATGGCTGCACCTGCAGCCGCGCCAGCAAGTCGGCAACCGACTGACCGCCGGTTTGCGGGCCGTCCTCCGGGCTGTCCACACCCTCGGACGCGGGGTCCGCGCCGAGGTGGCGGGGGGTCGGCTCCAGCTGCGGCGCCGGGGCGAGTCGCGGTGGCGGAGGCGCCGCGGCGGGGGGAGGCGGCGGTGGTGGCGGCGCGGGCGCCGCGGCGGGGGGAGGCGGCGGTACCGCGCCGGGCTCGTTCGTCGAGGTGAAGTTCCGGACGGAGTAGTCGCGGTACTCCGCGGAATGGCGCGAGCGCGCCCGACGGCCGGGGTCGCTGTGCGGCGCCGGCGACTCGTCCTCGACAGGTAGGCCGTCGAACGACTCCTCGGGGTTGGAATGCCGGGAGCGCCGACGCCGTCCCGAGGGGGTCATCACAGGCGCATCGGGCGAATCGACGCTCGCCCAGTTGCTTCCCGTCGTTCCAGGGGGCAGCCAGAGCCCGTCGGCGTTGACCGGCTGCCAGTCCTGCCGCACCGATCCCGGCTGCAGTTCCGGTGGCGGCGGTGGCCCCGGAGGCGGCACCGGCTGGGGGTGTGGCTGCCAGTGCGCAGGCTCGAATCGTTGCTCGGCCTCCGCCGGGGTGGGCATCGGCGGGGGCGGATACGGGACCTCCTGGCCAGGCACGTAGGGCGGAGCCTCGTGATACGGGGCCTGGGGTCCGGGCGGGTAAGGAGCGTCTTGCTGGCCTTCGTAGTGAAACCGGGCACGCTCGCGGGAGCGGGGCGGGAGCAGCGGCTCCTCGGGTACGTCGATAATCGCGGATTCGTCGGTGCGGGCGTCAGTGGAGTCGAACGGGCTGCCCTGGCGGACCGAGGTGACCCGATCGCTGGTCACCCAATCGGCCCCGGCGCCTTCGCCATTGCGGTCCCAGTCGCTGTATGCCCGTGCGGGCGGCGTCTCGGTCTCGAGGGTCTCCAGCGCGGGACGCTGGTCGAGGTCGGTGTCGAACAAGATCTCCAGGCTGGTCCGCAGCGCGGTCACTTCCGCCCGAAGCGCAGCCACATCGTCGGCGGCCGCAGCGCGGATCTCGGAGGCCAGCTCGCGACGCAACTGCGACTCGACGGTCAGCTCGTACTCGCGGCGGGCCGAGATTTCCCGGTCCAGCTGCAGGTCATAAACCAGTTTCAGGTCGCGTACCCGCGACTGGTCAGCGTCGCTCTGCCGGCGGTAGAGCACCGAGACGAAGGCTCCGGCGACTGCGGCCCACAGCGCCAGGATCACTGCGAGCTTGAGGAGTTCCACACGATTGGTGAAAACCAGTGCCGAACTGGCCCCCATCGCGAGGACCAGCAACGCCGTCAAGAGCACCCACCCCGGCCTGCGGCCGCCGCGCCGAACCCTGGCGCCGCGGGACAGAACGGTCATGGCCTGACAATACCTGTGCGACGTCACTGCGCGTGTCGCGCGACTCCGGCGATTCTCACCTGGGTTAATCCGCTGATTCAGCGCGGTTAGTCGCCCGGTCGTGTCGGCCGGCCCGCGTGGCGCTCCGCAACCTTGGCGGGCGCCCTAGCTTTCCGCTCCCTCGCCGTGCTCGGGCGGATCCTGCGGGGAGATGCAGCAATGCTGTAGCCATAGCGCGGCGACCAACAGGGCCAGCGCGCTGACAGCGGCCACCACCGTTCCGGTCGTGTCCTCCGCGGCGGCCCGCAGCCACGACCGGCGCGGCAGGAAGTACACGAGTACTCCGACCCACCAACCGAGTACCAGGGCTCCCATCCAGGCCGACGCCTTGGCGACCAGCACGGTGCGTGCGACCGCAAGCGGATGCAGCCAGCCGGCACCGACGCCGATTTCCCCCTCGCTGATCTTGGTCCGCACGTAGCGCGCCCACAGCGCCTCGGCGATGGCGGCCGCGAGCAGCGACAGTCCGGTCCACACCGTGATCGGGGGAAACCACCGGTACAGCACAGTGATCAGCAGAAAACTCAGTACCGCGGCGCCGACCACCGCGGCCGTCAGGTCACGTTTCCTGGTCGGCCCCATCAGCCCTTCGATTCCGGATCGGCTGGGGACTTAGCCGGGCGCTTGAGCGTCCGCCGGGACAACCGGACCGCCTCTTGGTCGGCGGGCTCGAGTTCGGCCAACAGCTGGGCGACCGGCCGGGGACCTTCGGCGACGGTCAGCTGAGCATCGGGGTCGACGGCCAGCCAGGGGACCATCACGAAGGCCCGCAGATGGGCGAGCGGGTGCGGCAGGGTCAGGCTGTTTTCGCGACTGATCACTTCTCCGTCAGCGGAGTAGCAGGCGATCAGGTCGACGTCCAGGGTGCGCGGGCCCCAGCGCTCGCCGCGAATCCGGCCCGCTGCCCGCTCGAACTCCTGGCCCCGGCGCAGCCAGCCCTGCCCGTCGCGGGCCGGGTCGGCGGCGATCAGCACCGCGTTGAGGAACGGCCCCTGCTCGACGCGCCCCCAGGGGGCAGTCTCGTACACGGGAGAGACGGCCAGCAGCGCGTCACCGAGCCCGTCGACGACCGATTGCAGCCGCGCCAGCCGGTCCCCGAGGTTGGAGCCGATGGACAGTACGGCGCGCGTCATCACAACCCGCTCGCGGGGATCACCGAACCGCGCCCGCCGCGCCGCGACCGTCGGATCACCACCGCGACGTCGGCGAACTGCTGCCCGATCGGGGCATGGGGCTTGTGCACCGTGACCTCGACGGCGTGCACGCGCTCGTCGTCCATCACGGACTCGGCGATCTTGGCCCCCACCGTCTCGATCAGGTTGTGCGGGGGTCCCGCGACGATGTCGACGGCTTGCCGGGACAGGGCACCGTAGTCGTAGGTGGCAGCCAAGTCGTCGGTGGCCGCGGCGTCGACCAGATCGATCCAGACCACGATGTCGACGACGAATTCCTGCCCATTAGTCCGCTCGAATTCGTAAACTCCGTGCCGGCCATGAACTGTCAAGCCGCGCAATTCGATTCGGTCAGCCATCGCTTTGCTTCCGCTCTGTCTGCGTCCAGGCACCGACGACCTTGAGGGCGTCGACCGAGGCCCGCACGTCGTGCACTCGCACACCCCAGGCCCCGTAGAGGGCGGCCAGCGCGGAAATCACCGCGGTCGCCGTCTCGCGCCCGTCGGGCGGTCGCGGCGACCCCTCCGGTCCGGCCAACAGCGTACCGAGGAACCGTTTGCGCGAGGCGCCCAGGAGCACCGGCACTCCGGTGGCCACCAACTCGGGCAAGGCATGCAGCAACGCCCAATTGTGTTGTCCTGTTTTGGCGAATCCAAGCCCGGGGTCGATCACCAGCTTCG
>DASYJS010000187.1:0-13671 GCA_035996225.1 Mycobacterium sp.
GGCGTTGGCGATCACGATATCGATCTCGCCGGCGGCCGCGATGGCTGCCGTCACACTGGCGTCGTCGACGACATCGAGGGCCAGCCGTTGGCTGACGTCGAGGTCGGTCAGCGCGCGTGGATCGCGCGCGGTGGCCACCACGCGATGCCCGCGACGAGCGAACTCGGTGGCGATGGCGCGGCCGATGCCGCGGCTGGCTCCGGTGATCAGGACTGAAGACATGGTGTTGTGCTCCTTGGGGATTCGGTTGGTGTCATGCCCGAGTGGGCGCGGGCGACGCGGCAAAGTGCGGCAGATTGCGCCGGACGAAGTCGACAAAGCGGGTCGGTGGACGGTCAAGTATCGCGCTCAGCGCGTGCGGGTCCGGCGCGTTGAGCGGCTCGGTCCGTTGCGACAGAGCTGCGCCGATAGTCGAGATATGTTGTGCCATAGCTATATTGATTGCCGACGAGGAATCCGTCTCGGCGGCGGCTTCCAATTCCTCGCGCCACGTGGCGGCGGAGATGGGTTCGAAGCGGATGGGCCGACCGGTTTCGGCCGAGATGATGCGGGCCACCTCCACGTGATTGATCACCTCGGCCGGAGGCGGATAACTGACCCGCGCAGACTCCGGCGGCGGCGCCAATAGGTGAGCAACGGCGATCTCAGCCGCGTCGTCACCGCCGATCCACGGCGCCGGTCCTTCGCCGAAGCTGTTGGCGATCAAGCCGTTTTCTCTGATCGTGGCTCCGTGCAGAAGTAAGACATTCTCGTGGAACAGGCCACCGAACCGCAGCACGGTGGGGTTCAGGCCCGCCCAGGTGAAGACTTCCTCGGCGACGGCGTGGGCCTGACCCAGCCTGCTAGGGCTGTCGACCGAGGACACGGCCATCGACATCACCACCAGGTGTGGCTTCGGCGTCACCTCTGCCAGAACCGAAGTGAGGTTGGCGGCCGCCGAAACAACGCCTGCCGCAACGGGATAGGTAAAGTACACGGCGCTGACGTCCCGCACCGCTGCGACCAGCGATGCCCGGTCGTGCAGGTCACCGACCACGGTCGTGGCCCCGAGCCGTCGCAGCTCGACTGCTCGGTCGTCTTCGCTGTGCACCAACGCGCGCACCGGGCGCCCGTGACTGCACAGGCGGTTCACCACGGTCGTTCCGGTGCCGCCGTGCCGCCCGGTTGCGCCGACTACCAGGACGGGGGCGTTCATCGCCGCAACTCGAAGATCCGCAGGGTGCTGCTCGCGGTGGCCACGAGCTTTCCCGAAGCGTCCCTGACCTTCGCCTCGGTGAACCCGATCCGCGAGCCCGCTTTCACGACGGTGCCGACTGCGGTCAGCATCCCGCTGGCCACAGTGACCGCCTTGAGGTAATTGACCTTGATTTCGACGGTGCTGTATCCGACGCCTGCGGGCAAGGTGGTGTGCAGCGCGCGGCCGGTGACTGTGTCCAGCAGGGTGCACACGGCGCCGCCGTGCACGATGCCAAGGGTGTTGTACATCGAGGCGTCCGGTGTGCAGCTGAAGGTGATCTGACCGTCTTCGGCGTCGACTACGCGCATCCTCAGCAGCTCGCCGATCGGTGGCGAGGCAACTGTCCGTCGGCGACCGCCCTCCAGTACGAGAGACCGGCCATCGATGCCGATGTTGTTTGTGTCGTGATCGGGTCGCGCCAGGTGACCAGCCGCGACTGCTCTGCGCCCCACCCTGCGGAGCTCAGGGTCTCGGTGGCACCACTGCGCATGTCGCGGGAAATTGTCATGCATTGCCTCCCGGCAGGAAACTGATCGGTTTACCCATTGAGGCCCCAACATAGCGAGAGTTTCGCCATTTGTAAACCGATCGGTGTACCGTGAGGGAATGGCCGAACTGACGACGCGTCCATCCGGCGGACGCGGGGCGCGGGAGCGTATCGAGCGTGCCGCGGCCCAGCTCTTCTATCGCAACGGAATTCACGCGACCGGTGTCGAGCTCATCGCCGAAGAGTCCAACGTGTCCAAACGCACCCTCTACCAACACTTCCCCAGCAAGAACGACCTGGTGGACAGCTACCTGCGCGGCATGGATGCGCGCGGCGGCTCGCCTAGTGAGCGGCGCCTGGACGACACCACCCTGTCTGCCCGGGACCGACTGGTGGCCATCTTCGAGATGTCGCGCCGAGACGTAATGCGGGGCTGCCCCTTCCACAACGCGGCCGTGGAATCCGCCGGGTCGCTGCCGAGCACCGACGAGATCGTGCGGGCCCACAAACAACAATTCACTCGCCGCCTCATCGCCGTCGCGCAGGAAGCCGGCGCCGCCGATCCCCACCTGCTGGGCCAGCAGCTGGCCGTGTTATTCGAAGGCTCGACCGCGATGGCGACGTCGCTCAACGACACCGCGCCCGTCGTGCATGCCCGTGCGGCCGCAACCACGCTGATCGACGCCTCGCTGAACTCTTGACTACCTCGTCCCGCGGCTGCTAGACATGGCCTGCGCCACAATTTGGGCGATCGCCCAAAAGGGACTCGGTGGAGGTTGCCATGGGCCGGATGGACGGCAAAGTCGCATTCGTAACCGGTGCGGCGCGCGGGCAGGGCAGAAGTCACGCGGTGCGGCTCGCGCAGGAGGGGGCCGACATCATTGCGGTCGACATCTGCCGGGACTTCGAGAATTCCCCCGCGGATGGTGCGACACCGGAGGACCTGGACATCACCGCGGGAATGGTCAAGGACGCCGGGGGCCGCGTCGTGACCGCCGAAGTCGACGTGCGTGATTTTGCCGCGCTGAAGGCCGCCGTGGACAGTGGCGTCGAACAGCTCGGGCGCCTTGACGTCATCGTTGCGAACGCGGGCATCGGCACGACCGCGGGCAAGCTGCACAAAGCCAAAGAGGCGCTGTGGCAAGAGATGATCGACGTCAACCTCAGCGGGGTGTGGAAATCCGTGAAAGCGGGAGTACCGCATGTGCTGGCCGGAGACCGCGGCGGTGCGATCATCCTGACGTCCTCGGTGGCCGGCCATAAGGCCTATCCGCACGTAGGCCACTACGTCGCTGCCAAGCACGGCGTCATCGGCCTGATGCGGGCTTTCGCTGTCGAACTGGGACAGCGCACGATCAGGGTCAACGCCGTCCTGCCGACGCATGTGAGTTCGCCGTTGCTGATGAACGACGCGACCTACCGGGCCTTTCGGCCCGAACTGGAAAACCCCGGGCCCGACGACCTTGCGCCGGTGTGTCAGAGCTTTCACGTTCTGCCGATTCCGTGGGTGGCACCCGAAGACATCAGCAACGCAGTGCTGTTCCTGGCTTCCGACGAAGCGCGCTACATCACCGGGGTGGCGCTGCCGGTGGATGCCGGCAGCTGCCTGAAGTAAGGGAAACATCGATGACTGTCACCAACGACACCGAGGTCTACTACGACCCCTACGACGTCGGGATCAACGCCAACCCGTATCCGACGTACGCGCGGCTGCGTGACGAGGCCCCGCTCTACTACAACGAAAAGTACGATTTCTGGGCGGTATCACGGCATTCCGACGTCGAGGGCGGTCTGGCCAACTGGGAGACGTTCTCGAATCGTCGCAGCGACATTCTCGAGCTGGTCCAGTCGAAATTCGATATGCCCCGCGGCGTTATGATGTTTCAGGACCCGCCCGAACACACGATGCTGCGCGGGCTGATGTCGCGAGTGTTCACGCCGCGCCGGATGGCCGAAATCGAGGACCAGATCCGGCGGTACTGCATCCGCTGCCTGGACCCGCACGTCGGGTCTTCGGGATTCGACATCATTGCCGAGCTCGCGTCGATGATGCCCATGCGAGTGATCGGCATGCTGTTGGGAATCCCCGAGTCCGAACAGGTCTCGGTTCGCGACGCCAATGACGCCAACCTGCGCACCAAACCGGGCGCGCCACTCAAGGTCGCCAACGCCGATTCCATCGCCGACGGCCGGATCTACGCCGACTACGTCGAATGGCGATCGCAGAACCCATCCGACGACCTGATGACAACACTGCTCAACGTCGAATTCGACGACGAGCAGGGGGTGCACCGAAAGCTGACCCGCAAAGAGGTGCTGCACTACACCCAAGTGGTCGCGGGTGCCGGCAACGAGACCACCGGGCGGCTGATCGGCTGGCTGGCCAAGGTGCTCGCCGAAAACCCCGACCAGCGCCGCGAAATCCATCAGGACCGCTCGCTGCTGAACCGCACCGTCGACGAGACACTGCGGTTCGAGCCGACGGGACCCCACGTGGCCCGTTGGATGGCAAAGGATTTCGAGTGCTACGGCACCACGGTTCCGGCCGGCAGCGCCATGCTGCTGCTCTTTGGCGCCGCTAACCGGGACCCTCGCCGATACACCGATCCGGACACATACAACATCCGTCGCGACAACATCTCGCACATCACCTTCGGAAAGGGCGTGCATTACTGCCTCGGCGCCAACCTGGCCCGGCTGGAGGGGCGCGTCGCGCTCGACGAGATCCTCAACCGGTGGCCCGAATGGGATATCGACTACGACACAGCACGACTCGCATCGACCTCAACGGTGCGCGGCTGGGAGCGACTGCGGGTCGTGCTGCCCTGAGCAGATTCGGTCAGCCCTGCGCGCCGCGGCCTCGGCGAGCTTTCGGTTCCGGCATCTCAAACCGGTCCAGGAATCGGTTGACCAGCGCGACCGCCGCGTCGTGGCCTCCCGAAGAACCCAGTCCCTGCTCCAAGATGAGAGTTCGGCCGATCGAGGCGATCACGACCGCGATCGCTGCCGGCGGGAACTCGTCGGTATCGATGTCATGTTCGCGGATAATGAAGTTCAGTGCGGTGATCTGCTGCTCGCGCCACCGGTCAGACCAAGCGGCGATCTCGGCCTGAATCTCCTTGCGGTGGTTGGCAAGTCCCATGAACTCCAGCAGCAACCGGGTGTCCTTGGGCTCGATGAGAGTGTCCCAGAAAGCATGCAACGGGCGGTCGGAGGCCAATGCCGCCTGCTGGCGTTCCAAGTAGATAGCAGCGCCGAGGCGGAAGACAGCCAGGTACAACTCGTCCATCGTGGGGAAGTAGTAATGCACCAATGCCGGCTTGACACCGGCCTTGGCAGCTACCCGTCGCGAGGTGGCCGCGGCGTAACCCTCCTCGACCATGATCTGACTCGTCGCGGCCACCAGCATGTCGCGAGTCGTCGAGTTGCGTGCCTTCGGTCGCGCGGATGAGGTCACAGTGTGGTCATATCACATGTCTTGTTACGGGGCCGGTTCGGCGACCATGTCGAAGAACGCGGCTCCGGAATCTGGAATGCGGTTCTGCTTGAAGACATTGACGGCGTAGGAAGTAACGGCACCTCGGAGTGCATGTTGCACGGACCGTTGACGGCGCTGATCATCGGAACATCGACGTCGAGCACGTTGGCGATCAGATGCCTTGCATACCAAGCTTTTTCGTCCAGCTTGAGCAGGCCGCGAGTGCCGGGCATGAGCAGGTAGTCGGGCTCCTCGACGGGGTCACCGTTGGGCATCCGCCCCCAGTTGGCGTTGTAGTTCTCGCCGGTGCCGGTGTGGATGAGCACCTTGATCTCGCGGTCCCCGGCGATATCGGCGAACGCGTCGGACAACTGGTCGTGTGCCCGCCAGTCCCACACCAGGCTTCCGCCATTGGTGTGGCATTGCATGAACAAGATTCCGTCGTCGGTGAGCTCAAGCCGGTAGTTCGCATACCGATCGTGGTATTCGCTAAATCTCGTCCGCTTTGTCATAGGGCAATCCATTCACTTGAGCGATCGCCCAAATATTGCATCTCAGCCAGCAGCGGTCAAGGCTCAGCGACCGTGTAAGAGGGCCACCACCGGAGCGAACGATTCGATCTGCGACTGCTGCACCGTGACGTAGTTGACGCCGAGGCTTTCCCGGCGTGAACGCAGTAATTCCCCAACGCTTTCCGGCGAGCCGATCAGAACATTGGGATGATTGCGCAGCAGGTCTGCCGAGATGTCCGTCGTCTTCCCAATATCGGCCAACGCCGTCTCGGGGTCGTTGGTGATTTCGGTGAAGTACGGAGAACTCTCGACGTCGAGATCGCGATAACGCTCTCCGGCGGCGGCGTGTACGAAGCCGATTCGGCGCTGGGCGACCGACCTTGGGTCAAGGCCGTCCGCGTCTTGCGCCACGAACGGCACGCTGGAGATGCTGACGATGTCGGCCTCGCGGCCGGCGAGCGAGAGCACGCGCTGGCCACCGCCGCCGATCATGATCGGTGGATGCGGCCGCTGCACCGGCCGGGGCCGTCCCGCGTATCCGCGCACGCGAACGAACTCGCCCGAGTAATCCAATTCGTCGCCCTGCCAATGGGCCTTGATAAGCGAGACGACCTCGGCCAGCTTGGCAATGCGGCGCCCCGGACGGTCGAATTCGAGTCCCATCGCGGTGTATTCGACCTCGCTCCAGCCGGCCCCGATACCCAATTCCAGCCGGCCGTCGGAGAGCAGATCAAGTGTCGCGGCTTCCTTGGCAAGTACCGCCGGCACGTGATAGTCGATGCAAAACACCCGGCAACCGATGCGCAACGTCTCGGTGTAGGCCGCGGCTGCCGCCATCGCCGCGATCGGAGCCAGGTCTTGGCGAGGGGTGCGCGCGGCGCGCTGCGCGGGGCCGGGCCCCAGGTAATGATCGGAAAGGAAAAGCGTTGAATAGCCTAGATCTTCGATTTTTCGGACGGTATCGCGCCACTCGCGCCCGCCGGTGGCGTTCGTCGCTTGCACTCCGAAGCGAAACGGGGGCCGGTCCATAGGCTTGACCGTAATCGATAGCGAGTGATAGGCATGTGAAGCCAACCGTTTGAGCGATCGCTCAGGAAAGGTGGATGACGGCTTGAGCGTGAAGACAGCGGTCGTGACCGGTGGTGCGTCGGGGATTGGCCGTGCCGTCGCCGAAAGGTTGCGCAGTGACGGATTTCGCGCGGCCGTCCTCGATCTCTCGCCCACCGACGACGGGTTCGGCCACGTCGCCGACGTCACCGACCGTGCGCAGGTCGACGCGGCGATGTCCGCGATCCGTGACGCGTTCGGCCCGATCCTGGTGCTGGTCAACGCCGCCGGGGTGGACGGCTTCAAGAAGTTCTTGAGCATGTCGTTTGAGGAATGGTCGAAGGTGATCGATGTGAACCTGAACGGTGTGTTCAACACCATTCAGGCCGTGCTGCCCGACATGGTCGACGCGGGTTGGGGACGCATCGTCAACATCTCGTCGTCCAGCACGCATTCCGGCCAACCGTTCATGGCTCACTACGTGGCCGCGAAGTCCGCGGTGAACGGACTGACCAAGTCGCTTGCCCTCGAGTACGGTCCGAGCGGGATCACCGTCAACGCCGTGCCGCCGGGATTCATTGACACACCGATGCTGCGCAGCGCCGAGAGCCGGCATCTACTCGGCGGCACCGTGGAGGATCACATCAACCGCACGCCGGTTCGCCGGGTGGGCAAGCCCGAGGATATCGCCGCCGCATGTGCCTTCTTCGCCTCCGAGGAAGCCGGGTACATCACCGGACAGATTCTTGGCGTAAACGGCGGTCGCAACACCTGACGGGCCAGATCCCAAGAGATCCAAGGAGTTTGATGTACGACAGGGACCAACTCTTCATCGACGGGAAGTGGGCAGCCCCGGCTTCGGGCCAGGATTCTTGCACGCCCATCTCGGTGCTATCCCCGCACAGTGCGACTGTCATCGGTCACGCGGTGTGCGCGGGACCTGCCGACGTCGACCGCGCGGTCGACGCCGCCCGGACAGCTTTCGACACCGGACCGTGGCCACGCATGGAACCGGCGGAGCGGATCGAGGCCATCACCCGGCTGGCCGGTATCTACAAGGAGCGGCGGGCCGATATGGCCGCTCTGATCTCGGCGGAGATCGGCGCTCCCATCACCTTCGCCAAAATGGCGCAGGTCCGGCTGCCGCTGACCATGATGTCGGCGTTCTGCAACTTCGCGACCAACTACGAATGGCAGCAGGAGCGTCCCGGGCTCTACGGCAAGAACATCCGGATCGTGAAACAACCGGTGGGCGTCGTCGCCGCGGTGGTGCCGTGGAACATGCCGCAGTTCCTCACCGTCACCAAGGTGGTGCCGGCGCTGCTGGCCGGCTGTTCGGTGGTGCTCAAGCCCGCGGCCGAGTCGGTGCTCGACGCGCAGCTGCTCGCCGAATTGGTTGCGGCAGCCGACCTTCCGCCCGGCGTGCTCAATGTGCTGCCCGGGGGCCGTGACGTCGGCGAGCTTCTGGTGCGGCATCCCGGCGTCGACAAGGTCTCGTTCACCGGCTCTACGGCAGCCGGCCGCCAAGTCGCCCTTGCGTGCGCCGAGGGGCTGAAACAGGTGAGCCTCGAACTGGGCGGCAAGTCGGCGGCCATCGTGCTCGACGACGCCGATCCCGCGGCCGTCGCCGCCGGCATTCAGATGGCCAGCCTCGCCAATAGCGGTCAGGTCTGCAATGCGCTGAGCCGGATCCTGGTGCCGGAGAAACGCAAGGACGAGTTCGTCGACGCGTTGGCGACCGGGATGGAGGCGATGACCGTCGGCGACCCGGCCGATCCCAACACCCAGATCGGTCCGCTGGTGGCCCAACGCCAGCAGGAGCGCGTCCGCGGTTACATCGAATCGGGCAAAAGCGAAGGGGCGCGGCTGGTTACCGGCGGCACTGACATGCCCGATGGTCTCGACACCGGTTGGTATGTGCGGCCGACACTGTTCAGCGATGCGAACAACGACATGCGGATCGCGCGTGAGGAGATCTTCGGCCCGGTGCTGACGGTCATTTCCTACCGTGACGAGGATGAGGCGATCCGGGTCGCCAACGACTCCGAGTACGGGCTGGCCGGTTCGGTGTTCACCGGCGACGTCGACCGCGGGTACGGTGTCGCGGCCCGGGTGCGGTCCGGCACCTTCGGCGTCAACGAGGGCTACATCATGGACCCCGCGGCACCGTTCGGCGGTGTCAAAAACAGCGGGTATGGTCGCGAACTCGGCAGCGAGGGAATCGACAGTTATACCGTCAGCCAATCGATTTCGGCCGCAGCAGCCAACTAACGAACGGCCGGACGCGGCCACGCCGCGTACTGTAACCCGCCCACCTATCTAGATGCGACGTGTGCTCGTGCATCCAGAAAGAAGCGGTCATGACCTTGCGAGAAGCTGTAAAACCGCCACCGACGCGGCTGCTCCCGCGGCCCGATAAACGGAGTTCGGTGGGCAGACTTTGGAAGTGGTTTGGCAATCCGCCGGTCGGTGGGCCCACGGCGATCATCCTGATCCGCCTGATGGCGGGAGGCGTGTTCTTGTGGGAGGGCATCCTGAAGTTCGTCTACCACAATCAGGGCGGGGGACGGTTCGCCCTGATCGGCATTCCCTTCCCGGAGACGATGGCAACGTTCGTCGCGCTGCTCGAGATCGTGGGTGGGATCCTGCTGATCTCCGGCCTTTTCACCCGGCTGATCACGGTGCCCTTCATCGTCGAGATGTTGGTGGCGATGTTGTCGACGAAGATAGTGATGTACCTCGGAACCTCGCCCTTGCCTTTACCGCCGGCTCCGCCTAAGACTGGCGTGTGGGCGGTATTGCATGGGATCCGCTCGGAGTATGCGCAGCTGATGAGCGTCACCTTCTTACTGATCGCCGGGCCGGGGCCATGGTCGATGGATGCATTGGTGGCGCGAATGCGACACCGGGAGCTTGAGTGAGCGATCAGACAGGCATCGACACCACCGTCACGCCCAGCGGACCCGGGTGTGTGGAGTGCGAGCAACACCAGGGCTGGTGGTTTCACCTACGCCGGTGCGCCCAATGCGGCCACATCGGATGCTGCGACCAATCGCCGGGCCAGCACGCCACTGCCCACGCCGAAGCCGCCAAGCACCCGCTGATCGCCAGTTTCGAACCCGGCGAACAGTGGTTCTACGACTACCGGGACCAGCAGTTCTACGACGGCCCGCCGCTTGTGCCGCCGGACCATCATCCGCTTGACCAGTCGGTGCCCGGACCCGCCGAGCGCCTTCCCGCCGACTGGCGACAGCGGCTGCATTGATTGGGAGTCGCGCCGTCGGGGAATGTTCTGGGAGCCCATCCACAGATAAGGAACACGCGTGGCTCCCAGTTTCCAGGACGTCATCAAATCCAAGTACCTGCTGTTGACGACGTTCACCAAGGACGGCCGTCCCAAGCCGACACCGATCTGGGGTGTGCCCGAGGGGGACAAGCTGCTCGTCATCACCGACGACGGGTCGTGGAAAACCAAGCGGATCAACAACACGCCCCGCGTGACCATCGCCAAGAGCGCGGCCTTGGGCAAACCTAAGAGTGACCAGGTCGAGGCCGTTGCCCGCGTCCTGCCGAAATCGGAGACGCGACGGGTCTACAACGCAGTGCTCAGGCGGTATTGGTACCACGCGTGGTGGTTCTACGCGCACTCGATCGTGCGCGGCGGTGTCGACAAGGTCCACGTCGGCCTCGAGATCAAACCGGCCGCTTAGCAACGCTTCCCGGCGCACTACGCCGCGGTTAGGGTTGACCCGTGGCACAGGAACCGCCCCGGACATCAACGTCGATCTTGGCATTGGTCGCGGCGGCCCGCGTCGGAGTCGGAGCCGCAATGCTGTTGGCGCCGGATCGGTTTTTCAAGCCCGCGTCGGGCACCGAGACGCTCTTGATGCAAACGATCGGGATTCGGGACTTGGTCATCGGGTCGGGTGCCTGTGCCGCGTTGTTGCGCGGTGGCGACGGCGAGTTCCGGCGCTGGGCCGCTGTTGGTTTGGTCAGCGATAGCGCCGACCTGCTACTCGGGCTGCGCAGCAGGCCCCTCGTCGGTACCAAGAGCGCGCTGATCGCCACACTCGCGCCCGTGCCGTTTGTGGGCGCCGGCGTGCGCGGCTTCGTCCGTAGCTTCGGAAAGGCCAGGCAGCCTTAGCTGGTGCTCCGCAGGGCGTCGATCGTGTCGGCCACGGTTTCGCGCGGGTCTCGATAGGTGATACCGAGCTCTTTCTCGCTGGGCGAATCATCGGATGCCGGCATCTGGGTGTAGTACTGCATTCCCGCCGAGGTGAACGGCGTATCGAAGGGCAGAAACCGCCCCGCCCGATCCAGGACCGCCCCCGCGACGCGCAGCGCGGTGTCGGGAATCGGAACGGCGACCATCGGGGTGTCGGCGGCTTGGCCGAGTATGCCGGCGAGTTCGGCCGCGGGAACCCGGTGGCCACCCGCGGTGTAGCGGCGCGGCCCGTGGCCGGGCTCCAACAACGCGGCGTGCAGCGCCGCCAGATCGCGGACGTCAACGATCAGCCACGCTCCGCTGCGCCCGGGGATGACGTGCATCTGCAACGCCGCCCGGACGCCCTCGCCGACCTCGCCGTATTGGTTACCGACGGGCGGGCCCATGACCATGCCGGGGTAGGTGATGTTCACCGGTGCGCCGGCGTCCTGCAGGCCGCGGGCGTAGATGTCGACCTGTGCCTTGGATGTTCCGTATCCGTCGGCCCCGCCGACCACCGGAAGGTCCGCCGTCATCGTCTCCAAGTTGGGATGAAACAGCGCAGTGAAGCTCGAGACGTGCACGATCGGGTCCAGGCCGAGTTCGACCGCTTGACCGAGCACGTTTTGAGCGCCCTGCATATTCGTGGTCAGCATCTCGTTGGTCTGACGCGGATCGGTGGCCACCAGCGCGGCGCTGTGCACGACGGCGTCGCATCCCTGCAGTGCTTCCCGCACCGAGACGCGATCGATGATGTCCCCTACGGAGAAATCCGAGACGTCGACGCCCAGCTTGGCGACGGAAGTCTGTAGCCGATCGGGATTGCGCACCAGGAACCGAACCGAATGCCCCGCGTCGGCGACGACCTTGGCAGTCCACCCACCCACAAATCCAGTACCGCCCGTTATCAGAATTCGCACGGAGCCGATTCTGCAAGGCGTGCCGGCCCGGCGGCAAACCGGGCCGGACTTGTTACAGGTGACTCGCGGCGTAGCTCGCCGCTTGGCCCGTCATGCCGTTCAGCGGATAAGCACCGTGGGCGCCGGGATCGTTGCCTGTCCCGCAGATCGGATCACCGGGCGCGCACAACTGGAGGGTTTTGGACTGATACAGGGGACCGATAGCGATCGCCGGCGCGCCGTACTTCTCCAGGAACTGGCCCGACGGTGTGCCGAAGAGAGTGACGGCCGCGATGTGGCTGGCGATGTCCGGCGGCATCGGCGACGGCACCGAAGCCGCGGATACGCCCGTCGGTACGGTCGCCGAGGTCACGTAACCGGCTACGGCCGCGCCCTGTGAGAAACCGCCCAGCACTTCCCTGGTCTTGGGGCAGTTCGCCGCCATGGACTCGATGTGAGAGGTGGCGTCGCGAATGCCGTCGATGAAGGTAGCCACGAAATCGGGGTTGCCGAAGTCGCTACTGGCCTGGTAGTTGATCGGGTACACCGCAACGGAGCGACCGCCGACCTGGCCGCGCAGTGCGTCGACGAATGACCCACCAACCCCGCCGACACCGGGCGGCTCGGCGGTGCCGCGAGCAAACACCACATCCACGTCGGGACATGGCTCGGCGGTTGCTGACGGGGCGTAGCTACCGAACAGCACTGCGGTCGCCATCAGCACGGCCGTTCCGCCGGCTGCCGCAAGCTTGCGCGCCCGAGTTTTGATCAACTTCAAGACATTCACCTTTATCCCGCACGTCGAAGTTCCCTTTACCTGTATTCGATGCAGGTGGCGGTAAGGATTGCCCAAAGCTTGATTTCTCAATCGCTACCGGGGAGCCAGGCGCAATATCGGAATGTGGCGGCCGATCGCCTCAGTCGCGGCGCGGTAGTCGCTGTAACCGGGGTACGAGCGTTCGGCGAGGCCATAGAGCCGCGTGTACTCGACGGGATCGGTGACCTCGGCGGCAAGAAAATTGTCCCCACCCAATTCACACTCGGGATGCGCTACCAGGTTGTGGTACCAACTCGGGTGCGAGTTGCCGCCGAAGTTGGAGGCGATCGCGATCACGTCGCGAGCGTCGTGGAAGTAGGAGATTTGGGCCTGACGCGGCTGACCGGATTTAGCGCCCGTCGTCGTCAGCGTCGCCGACGGTACAGCAAACATCCCCCAGGACACTTTGCCACCGGAAACCCGGGCTAGCCACGGATCCGTCTTCGCGGCGACGCGCTGTGCGAGGAACTTCCCCGGCCCACTGCGAGCAAAGCTTGTCATGGCACGCCTGAACACCGTGCTGCGGCGCGTCGGGTCGACAATAGGTAGCGGCATGAAACGACGATAATCCGATCTTCTAGTGCAGGGGCGTCTTCGGCGGACCCCGTGGCTGCTCCCACGCGGCGTGCCGGTGCGCTCTCCCGCCCGTGTAAAAGACGACCAGCAGGTTTACCGAGTGTGGGCAGTAAACCTGCTGGTCAAGTAGAATACCTACTTCTTGAACGCGTCCTTCACCTTTTCGCCGGCGTCCTTCAGGCTGGACTTGGCCTGATCTCCACGGCCCTCGTTCTTGGTGTCGTCGTTCCCGGTGGCTTTGCCGATGGCTTCCTTCGCCCGGCCGCCGAGGTCGTCGATTTTGTTCTTGATCTTGTCTTCGGAACTCATGCGATTGTGCTCCCTTCTCGCCCGATATTGTTCTCGGTCCGGCTACCCGAACGGGTGATTCCGAAACCCTGGATCGGATCGGCCCGCCGCCCGGACCGAAATGTC
>DASYJS010000188.1:0-3113 GCA_035996225.1 Mycobacterium sp.
CCCGGTGAAACCTGGTCGGTCCAACCGGGACGGACCTCGTAGAAGATGTGTTTGGCCGCTTCGGGGGGATCCATTTTCATCGCGAAGGCAGGGTACATGGCATCGGTGTTGAGGTTGTCGCCGAACACCCAGACCTTGCCGGAGAAGGTCACCGTCATGTCGCCCCGCTCCTCGGGTCGGTGATGTATCCGGTGATCGCCGAGGCGGCGACGGTCGCCGGTGAAGCCATGAAGATCTCGGCCTCGGTGCTGCCCATGCGGCCGGTGAAGTTACGCGTGCTCGACGTGATGCACACCTCGCCGGGCCCGATCACGCCCATGTGATAGCCGAAACACGCGCCGCACGTGGAGTTGGTGACGACGCCACCCGCATCGGCGATGTCCTGTAAATAGCCCAGCCGCATGGCCTGTCGATACACGGCCTGCGAGGCGGGCGTGACCAGCAACCGTACCCCCGGGGCAACCGTCTTGCCGCGCAGCAGTTGTGCCGCGATTTCGAGGTCCTCCAGTTGGCCGTTCGCACACGATCCGATGAACGCCTGGTCCACCTTCTGCCTGCCCAACAGTGACACGGGCAGCCCGTTGCGGCTTACGGTGCCCGGCCGCGCCACATAGGGTTCCAGGGCGCAGAGGTCGATGTGCCGCACGTCGTGGTAGTTGGCGTCGTGATCCGGTGCCGCCGGGGTATGTCCGGTGACCCCGGTGTCGTCGAGGAATCGCGCCAACACGTCGTCGGCTTCGAAGGTGCTGAAATCGGCCGAGACTTCGGCGCCCTGGGTCGCGATGGTGCGCCGGTCGTGCATCGGGATTCCGGCCAGGCCCGGGCCGCCGAATTCCAGGTTCAGGTTGGCGGCGTCGCCGAACTTGTCGGCGATGTGCAAGAAGATGTCCTTGCCGCTCACCGTCTTTGGCATGACGCCGTCGAGTTCATAGCGGACCGTCGGCGCGATTTGGAACCAGGTGGTGCCGGTGCACATGATCGAGTACACCTCGGCGGGCCCCAAGCCACGGGCAGCGGTGTTGTAGGCACCGGCGGCGCAGGTGTGGGAGTCGGTGCAGGCCAAGACTTCTCCCGGTCGGGCCAGGCCGTTCTCGGCGATGACCTGATGGCAGATGCCGTGCCGGCCGACGTCGTAGAAGCGTTCGATGCCGAAATCGGCGACGAATTTGCGGGCATGGGGACCGCCGGCAGCGTCCTTGATGGTCGGTGCGGGCACGGCGTGGTCCATGACGACCGCCAGCTTGTCGGGGTCATGGATCCGGTTGGGTTGGATCCACCTGGTGGCGAACTGCAGATCGATCAGCACGGTCATATCGACGTCGACGACGACGGTGTCGCCCGGCGACACCGAGTCCATACCGGCTTTGCGCGCGAAGATCTTTTCGATGATGGTCATGCCCATGAGGGGTCCCTACGTGCGTACTTGGTGTCCAGCTCCAGCCACTCGGCCATGCCGACCAGGTTGAAGAAATCGGCGGGACTGGTGGGCAGCAGGGCGCCGACGTCACTGCCATTGAGCTGGCAAAGGCTTTGCAGCATCCCGAAAGTCGCCTGCATCAGCAGATTGCTCGGATGGATCGCGATCGCGTAACCCAACTCCTGCAGCCGGGACGCCGATTCCAGCGGTGTCAGCCCGCCCAGCACCAGATTGATCAGCAGGGGAGCATCGACTTCGCGTCCGATGCGCTCGATCTCCTGCTCGTCTTGCGGTGCCTCGACGAAGATGATGTCCGCGCCCGCATCGGCGTAACGATTGGCCCGCTCGATCGCGGCGTCCAGCCCGAGCGGGGCGCGGGCGTCGGTGCGGGCCACGACGAGCAGGTCGTCGTCGGATCTGGCGTCCAGCGCGGCCGCCAGCGTCTGTTCGAATACCGCGGCGTCGACCACCTGCTTATCCGGCAGATGGCCGCAGCGCTTGGGAAACACCTGGTCTTCCAACTGGATTGCGGCGACCCCGGCCGCCTCGTAGGAGCGGACGGTGCGTACCACGTTCATCGGTGCGCCGTAACCGGTGTCGGCATCGGCCATCAGTGGGATATCGCCCAACGCGCCGGTGATCATCCGGGCCCGGTCGGCCATTTCGGTCGCGGTGACCAATCCGATGTCGGGCACGCCGAACCCCGACGCGGCCACGCCCGCGCCGGTCATGTATGCCGCTACGTGGCCGGTGCGTTTGGTCAGTTGCGCGGAGATACCGTCGAAAACCCCTGGCGCGATGATGAGTTTGTGCGCGTCCAACAACTCGCGCAGCCGTTGCCGGGCCCTAATAGTGCCAGTGGTAGCCATAGCGGTCCTTTTAGTCCAGGGCGCTCGCGACGGGTGCGGCGAGCAGATTTATCAGGTCGTGGGTGTCGTCCAGGTCTTCGAGACCGACCACCGCCCGCTCGATCGCGCTGGCGCGTCCCCGGCTGGTCACCCGGTCGGCCAGGGAATGGAACTTCGCGACCAGTTCGGCGTTGGTGACCGGGTCGGTGGGCGCGCCATGCGGCACGTCGACGCGAGCGCGGTGCACGGCGCCGTCACGTGTGGTCACCGCGACATCGGTGCGAAACCGCTCGGTGATCGGGGCGTTGGCAAGTGATGCGTCGAGATGCACCGACGTGTTGTCGATCAGCGACCAGATGTCGTCGGAGTCGAGCCGCGCCGGGGTGAACTGTTCGGGCAGGACGTTGCCGTCGAGAAGCGCTGCGGCGGTAGCGTACCCGATATTCATCTGTGCGCCGATCGGGGTCAGCGGGCGCTCCGGAACCCACCAACCATGCTTGTAAACGGTCTCGCCGACGGTGATGTCGACCTTCGAAATATTTTCGGGTGCAACCGAACTCCGCAATTGTCTGGCCGCGTCGATCGCCCCGTGCAAGCCGCCCATCGCGGCATAGGACTTGACCATGATGAACGTGGTCTCCCATCGCTGGCCGAGCTGGCCGGTCAGCGATGCGGCATCGGGGTTGTGACCCTCGCCGAAAACACTCAGAAATCCGCCATATTCACGCTCGAACACCCGCTTGATGCCGGTATAGCCGGCCGCGGCGAGGCCGGCCGCGTAGAAGCCGTTGCGTGCGGCCAGGCCGTGGTGCATGCGCTTACTCATCGCCTCGTACTGCGCGGCCATC
>DASYJS010000189.1:0-14121 GCA_035996225.1 Mycobacterium sp.
ATTCAGACCCGATTCGGCCGGTGCCGATATTAACCGAGATTCGGAGCACATACTAGATACTCACGGGTAACTAGCGGGCCCGATAGCTAGACCGATAGTCTTGTGTAGGCATATGTCAAGACCGCGAGCAACAAAAAGCCGCCTAGATCAATCCTGAAGCATCGAAAATCCACGAGGTATCGGCGGATGCCAATGCCTCGAAATGGTTCGGAGGCGCGAAGCTGACCAGACTGTTCATGTCCCAGTAGTCCTTCCAGACGGTGATCTTGCCGTCGGCGACTTTATGTACCGTGACGAATCTCAGCACGCCCTGTTCACCCGACCTGAAAGTCCACGTTTCGGAATGCTCGTACATCACGTCGGTGCCGTCCGACAACAGCAAGCCGTCGTGGTTCTCGTAGCCCGCCAGCGGTTCGAGGCCCATCTGGAGTCGTTTCACGATGTCCTCGGGACCACGCGCCGCCAACGCGGGGACCGGCATGTCGACGTAGAGGCAATCCTCTGCCAGAAACGTCTTGACCGCATCCCAATCTCGCCGGGAAAGCGCCCGCCACAGCCCGACTACGACATCCTCGACCGCGATCATAGAAACTTCTGTCATAGCGGCAAATAAACTCGCTCGCCGCACGGGTGTCAACCACGCTGTTGCGGGCGGATACTCGCGAAGGTGAACCCGCTCCAGCGCTACATCGCCGACGAGATCGCCGTCGACCACGTCGACGGCCTGCTGACCAGACGCGAAGCCATGCGGCGGCTATCGCTGCTCGGCTTGGGTACTGCGGCAGCGACCGCGCTCCTCGCCGCCTGCTCCGGGCAGCAAGAACACTCCGAATCTCCCCAACTCTCGTCGCCCCCCGAAACATCAACTGGCCCAGCACAACCACCCGGTATGGCGAAGGCACTGCCTACTTCGCCGATCTCGTGGGTTGGGTCAACGGGTCAGCTACAAGGGGCATGGGCGCGGGCGGTCAATCCCAAGGGCGGCGTGCTGGTCATCCATGAGAACAAGGGGCTGAACGACTGGGTGCGATCGGTCGCGGGCCGATTGGCCGGGGCCGGCTATTCGGCGCTAGCGATAGACCTGTTGTCCGAGAAAGGCGGGACCGCGGCGTTCCGGGATCCGGCGGAGGCGACCGCGGCGCTCAGCGCTATCGCTCCGGAGCAGTTCACCCACGACATGAATTCCGGTGTCGCGGAGCTACGGCTTCAGGCGCCCGGGCAAAAGATTGCGGTGGTCGGCTTCTGCTTCGGCGGGGGACTGGTGTGGCAACTGCTGGCCGCCGGTGCGCTGGGAGTCTCGGCAGCCGTCCCGTTTTACGGGCCATTGCCTCCCAGCCCCGACTTCACCGGGTCCAAGGCAGCGGTGCTGGGTATCTACGGCGCCCTGGATACCAGGGTCACCGGCTCGCAAGCAACGGCCAAAGCCGCTCTCGACCGGGTCGGGCTGGTCAACGACCTGGTTGTGGAGCCCAATGCCGACCATGCCTTCTTCAACGACACCGGCCCCCGCTACAACGCCGCAGCTGCGGCCGATGCCTGGCAGCGGCTGTTGGACTGGTTCGACCGCTACCTCACTCGGCAATGATCAGTCTGCGGGCGAAGCGGCCGGAGCCATCGATCGCGCCCGCCCCAGCGCTACCGGCAGGGTCGCCCAGCCCCGCAGCACCCGGGTGTCCCGCCTGGTTCCGGCACCAGCTGCCCGCACATCGGGGAACCGGTCGAAAAAGGCCCGCAGCCCGACTTCGCCCTCGGCACGAGCTAGTGCAGCGCCCAGGCAGAAGTGTCGGCCCCCGGAGAACGCGAGATGCTTTCCCGCATTGGGGCGTTCGATGTCGAAGCGATGCGGATCAGGGAACACGGACGGATCCCGGTTGGCGGCGGCCAGGTAAAGCAGCACCACGTCTCCGCGTTTGATCTGCCTGCCCGCCAGCTCGACGTCGTTAAGGGCCTTGCGCACGGTGAGTTGCACCGGCGAATCCAACCGCAGGATCTCTTCAACGGCGTTGGGCCACAGCTCAGGACGCTCGCGCAACGTGTCGAGATGCGCGGGCGTGTCGAGCAACATGCGAATTCCGTTGCCCAACAGGTTCACCGTGGTCTCGAACCCAGCGGCCAACACCAACGCAGCAATCGCGATCAGTTCGCTTTCGTTGAGCTGGGTTTCGGCAGAACCGCTTTCGGCTGTCTGAATCATCTGGCTCATCAAATCGTCGCCGGGCGTGCGCCGCAATTGCTGCAGGTGATCGACGAGCCAGAAGTTGAATCCGGCGATCCCTTGCTGCACCCTGCGGTATTGGCGCCACGGCAATCCGAAGTCCAGACTCGGCGCGGCCAGCTCACCGAATTGCAGGACGCGCGACCGGTCCCGTTCGGGCACGCCCAAGATCTCGCTGATGATGGCGACCGGAAGTAGCGAGCAATACCGTCCGACGATGTCCACGACACCGGACTCGTTGGCCAGCTCGTCCAACAGGTTGGCCGCGGTCTCCTCGACTCGATCACGCAGCGCGGCGACCGCCCGCGACGTGAACACGGCCGACACCGTCTTGCGGTAGCGCGTGTGATCCGGCGGCTCGACGGCCAGCAACGACGGTTCGCGCAGGGGATGCAGAAGATCGTCACGGGCGTGGCGCTCCAGCCACCGCACCGGGGCCGGCAGATTTGATCCCAACACCAGCACCCGGAAATCGTCGGATCGCAGCAGGCTGTGGGTTACGGTGTGGTCGATAGCCAAATAGCCGATGCGGCTCTTCACCATTGGGCCCAGTGCGTGCAGTTCGTCGCAAAACGGCACCGGGTCGGCCGCCACTGCCGGGTCGGCGATCAGCCTGGCCTGAAGGTCACCGCGCCGGAGCCCGATCGCCGCGACACCCCGAATGAACCCGTGCATCGCAAGCCAGTGCAACCGCTCCTTCACAGCCCCTCCGTCCAACAGGTGGTCCCGAGAAAGCGTAGATCCGGTGCGGCCGACAATGCCCGTGGTGACCCGGCGAGTTTCAGCACTCCGCGGTGATCTTGAAGTCGGTCGTGATGACCTTGTCGGGATTGCTGCTGTTGATGCCGTAGGCGCTGCCGGTGATCGTGTACGCACTGTTGGTCACGTCGACGTGTGCGTCGCCGACCCCGCCTTGCCAGAAGCTTCCGGTGAACCCGTCGACGTTGCGGATCTTCACCCATTGGGGAATGGCCCGAGAAGCGCTGAGCAGCACCACCGCTTCAACCTGGCCGTCACGGTCGCGGATATCGATGGTCCGGTAGGACTGAACCTGGCTGCACGCGGGCGGACGTGCCGCATGGCTGGATCCGTCGATGGTCAGATGCGCCGCGGCGCGCGGCGTCGTCTGGGGCTCCGCGCAGCCCGCCGCACTGGCGACCAGGACAGACGCGACCGCGACCAACTTGTACTGCACCACTTCAGCTCCTTTACGGCCGCTTGGGCATCAGCCCGGGCAGCGATTTGACGATGCGGCCTCGGACAAACTCCGGGCTCAGGCCCTTGAGCAGGTCGATCAAGCGAATGCTCTTGGGCACGTACCAATGCAGCCGCTTCGGGTTCTCGTAGGCATGCCACGCAGCTTCGGCGACGCTGGTCGCCGGCATCAGCCGGAGCATGCCCCTCTTGGGCGCCCTGGCGCGCAGCTCGTCAGCGGTCATCGGCGCGCCGCCATCGTCGGAGTGGTTGCGTGTCGTGGTCAGGATGGCGGTGTCGATCAGACCGGGGAGGACGTCGGCGACCCGCACGCCATGGCGCTGCCATTCCACGCTCAGCGCCTCGGTCAGTCCTTTGACCGCATGCTTGGTCGACGAATAGACCGCGATGCGCGGCATTCCGTAGGTAGCGGACGACGACGACGTCGAGAACATCAGACTGCCGGGAGTCCTCTTGAGGTAGGGGAGTGCCCCGTAGGCGCCGGTCAGCACGGCTTTGAAATTCACCTCGACGACGCGCATTGTGGCGTCATAGGGCACATCCTCGAACCAGCCGGATTCGCCGATGCCGGCGTTGTTCCACATCATGTCCAGCCCGCCGCCGGCATTGCCAGCACAAAAGTCGGCCAGGGCGCCATCCAGGTCCGCCCTGACCGTCACGTCGACGGTGCGAGTCCACAGGCGCTCGTCGCCGAGCTCCCCCCCGAGAGCCGTTAGACCATCAGCGTCGCGATCCACGGCACCGACCCGCCAGCCGTTCGCGTGGAAGAGCCTGACTCCTTCACGGCCCATCCCACCGCCCGCGCCAGTGATGAAGACCGATTTGACATCCCTGTTTCCGGAGCCCGGCATGCAAGCCCTCCCTGTCAGCCCGCCTCGACTACATCTTTGATGCGGTTCAGCGTCTTGGTCATATCACGGACGTTGCGGCGCTTGCGCAGAAAGCCGCCAAACAACCAGTAGACGCCGAGCCACGGTGCGGGGTTGAGCCGGAATGACTCGGTCACATCCGTGCCGGCGGCCGAAGGCGCCAAGCGGTAGTGCCAGTTGTTTACCGCCCGGTCGCCGAGGAGAACCGAGAAACCGAATTCACGACCGGGCTCGCATGCGGTGACTTCGCACGTCGTCCAATAAACCGGCCCGATCTCGTTTCGTTAACGTGACCGCGGAATTTGGCGCCGAGGGCCGGGCCATTCACGCCGCCCAGCCACTCCGCCTCCATTACTTCGGGCGAGAACCTCCCGGTGTTACGGACGTCCGCGATCAGATCCCAGATCTTGTCCGCGGACGCCGCCATATGAACTGTTGCCGAACCTTCCATGGCCCGATCCAAACACATGCTTGCGCCCGGGGATAGACGCAGATGCGGTCGCTATCAGTGTGGCATGGCTGCCTGAATCAGCCCGTTGATGAGCTCCTTGATGCCCTGTGCGGGGTGCGAGTACCAGCCGATGGGGAGACCCGACTGAGCGCCGCACTTCGGCCAGGGCTCCACGCCCTGGTCAGCGAAAAGGCGGTTGGCAACGGCGATTTGCTGCTCCCTGGAGGCTGCCGCCGGATTCCCGACGCCGCCGTACTGGGCCCAGGTGCCCGGCTTGAACTGCAACCCGCCATATACGCCGTTCCCGGTGTTGGCGTGCCAGTTGCCGCCGGATTCACACTGCGCGATCGCGTCCCAGTTGGGTGTCGGCGCCGCGCCGGCCTCGGGGGTCGCCGGGCCTAGGGTCGCCGCGATGAAGCCGCCCACGACGGCGTACTTCACGAGAGCCTTCCCCAAGTTTCTCATGTCAAGCAATTCGGCATATGTGTAGAAAGCGTTACCGATTTGATTGATTCGCGAGATAAGAAATTTATGGCATTTCTATGGCAATGAAATCGGCACGTCAGGAAAGGCCGGATGCGCGTAATTAAGCGCAATACGACTGAGTGGCCAGCGACAGGGCGTGCTGATAGAGGCTTTCGAGCTGGTGAGCACGTATAACGGCGGTCCTCGCGGCGTCCAACTGTGGCGCGCACGCCGGCGAATGCAGCAGGTCCCAGTGGGCCACGATCTGAGTCAGCATCGTTTGGTTGAGGCCGTCGATCGTCGACCGTGACGCCGACAGGTCGGGTGAGCCAGCGGGCGCGCTCGACGGGTTGAGCTTCCAATCCGCGAAACGGCTGTACTCGATTCCTTCGGTGGCGTTGATCTGGTCGGCGAACACCCGGGTGACGTAGGCCGGGTCGATGCGTTCACCGGCGGCATCGGTGCTCAGCTTGGCGAGTTCGTCTTGCACGCGGCCCGGATCCTCAATGGCGCCATGCGAATTCCATTTAAACGCGGCGACCGGCTCGGCGGTTTGCAGCCGTTGTGCGGCGGCATCGACCAACTCGGTCAGTGTGCTGGCGTCGGCTCGTGCGGGCGTTATCAGCAGCGTGACGGCCGGCAGCGCCAGCACCGCGGCAAGAAATGCCCTTAACGCGCTACTGCGCCTGACGTTGGTCGTCAAGCGCAGTAGCGACATCCGGCATTAAGGTGTTATCCGCCGCCCCCGGGGGAAGCACCCAAGGTGTTCTGCAGGTCACCCTTCATCGCGTTGAGCTGGGCTCCCCAGTACTCCCAGCTGTGGGTTCCGTAGGGGGGGAAGTTGAACACGGCGTTGTGGCCGCCAGCTGCGTTGTAGGCGTCTTGGAACTTCTTGTTGACGCCGATCATGAAGTTGCTCTCAAGGAAGGTAGCCGGCAAATTGGCACCGCCCAGTTCGTTCGGAGTCCCGTTGCCGCAGTACACCCAGAGCCGGGTGTTATTGGCGACGAGTTGGCCGACGTTGACCAAGGGGTCGTTGCGTTGCCATGCGGGGTCGTTATCTGGCCCCCACATGTCTTCCTTCTTGTAGCCGCCGGCATCGCCCATCGACAGACCTATCCAGCCCTGCCCGGTGGACGGGCTGAGGTAGCCGGACAGCGAACCGGCGTAGATGAACTGACCAGGGTGGTAGATCGCCAGATTCATTGACGATGCACCCGCCATCGAGATGCCGACCGCGGCGCTACCGGTGGACTTGACACTCTTCTGCGACGACAGGTACCCGGGCAACTCGCTGCTCAGGAACGTCTCCCATTTGTAGGTCGAGCAGCCGGCCTTCCCGCACGCCGGGCGGTACCAGTCGGTGTAAAAGCTCGACTGGCCGCCGACGGGCATGACGATCGACAGGCCCGACTTGTAGTACCACTCGAATGCAGGGGTGTTGATGTCCCAGCCGTTGAAGTCGTCCTGGGCCCGCAACCCGTCCAGCAGGTACACCGCGGGTGAGCCGTTGCCGCCGCTCTGGAATTGGACCTTGATATCGCGGCCCATCCCTGCCGACGGCACTTGCAGATATTCGACGGGCAGGCCGGGCCGCGAAAATGCATTCGCCGGCGCCGCGCCGCCCGCAAGACCGATCAGACCCGGCAGGGCCACCGCCGCTGCCGCACCGACTAAAAGCCGGCGCCCCCAGGCCCGGATCTTCTTGCTCACGTCTGTCATACCTGCGCCCCTTGTCGGTCGTACGTAGTCGCGTGGTGTCCTCGGCAGAATTTACCGTGTGAATAGGTCAAATGTCGATTGAGACGCGTTGTCATCTCAGTTTTGTATCGGCGACTGCCGGAAATAAATCACCTTCGATAGGTGGCCGGCGAAGCTAGCGCCCGCTTCGACACCTCCCTTTTTTGGCGATTTTCGGGCATAACGCCAGGCAGCGAGCCTCCGCCCAGAACCGGGCGCCGGGGGAGCGGCATGCGACAACGTGAGCTACAAAGCGCGTCTAATCAAGGTGGTCGACCGATTTCGACACGCCCTACGGCGACGACTAATCAGCCGAACGAGTACCCGAATTGACGCGTGGTACGACGGCGGACCATCGCTGGCGAGCCAGGGCCGCCGTCCTTGACGAGTTTGACGATTAGTTCGATTTCGGTGTCGGTAGCGCGTCCGCCTGGGTTTTCTCAGCATCTGATATCGGTGCAGCCGAACCCGCCACGACCGCGTAGGCTCTGTCGAAGCAAGCCGATGGAGACCGAACGCTAACCCGGTCCGTTCCGGCCCTCACGAATCACCGCACCAGCGGACTTTAGGGTGCGCGATGGTTTGGGTGCGGGCCTCGGAGACCGGGGATGATTGAGGTGCAAATTTTGGACACGGTACTTGGGCTATCACTGACGCCGACCACCTTCGGGTGGGTCCTCGCTGAGGGGCACGGCGCAGACGGCACCATCCTGGACCATCAGGAGTCGGCACTCCACGCCGAGCAGGGCGTGCCCGCCGTGAGTACCGCAGAGCAGGTCGCACAAGAGGTATTGCGGGTGGACGCGCTGGCCGATGCGAGCGATCACCATCTGCGTGTCATCGGAGTGACGTGGAACGACGAGGCGGCCGCTCAAGCCGCACTGTTGCAGGAGGCATTGACCGACGCCGGCTTCGACAATGTGGTGCCGGTTCGGTTGCTCGAGGCCGTCGAGACCCTGGCGCGGGCCATTGCTCCGGTCATCGGGTACGAGCAGACCGCGGTCTGCGTTCTCGAACACGAGTGGGCGACCGTCGTCATGGTCGACACCCACGACGGCGAGACCCAAACGGTCGTCAAGCACATCAGCGGCGGGTTCGACGGGCTGCGGTCCTGGCTGACCGGAATGTTTGACCGCACCGGATGGCGCCCGGGTGCCGTCGTTGTCGTCGGCGCGGACAGCGACATCGACGGATTCTCCTGGCAGCTCGAAAAGGCTTTACCGGTACCGGTTTTCGCGCAGACTATGGCACAGGTGACAGTCGCACGCGGCGCGGCGCTGGCGGCCGCTCGAAGCACCGAGTTCACCGACGAGGAACTGATCGCGCACACCAGCGAACCCACACCCGCCGCACCGCCACGGCCCGGGCACCTGTCCTACGCAGGGGCCGTGACTGCGCTGGCCGCCGGGGCGATCACCTTCGTCTCGTCGCTCGCGGTTGCCGTCGGTATCCAACTCGCTCCCGACGCGGGGCACGCATCGACCAAGCACGTAATGCACGGACCGACACCAGAAGTCGCCGCGGCCGTCGCACCCGCCGTGGCACCGGCGCCAACGGCCGAGGCATCCGTGCCGCGGTCGGCCCCCACCGGTGAACCGGTTTCGAAGCCGGGCGCACCGGAGGAGCAAGGCACTCCCGCCGAGCAGCAACCCGACCCGAATGGCCCGCAACCGTACTTGACAAGAGTGCTCGAACACATACCCGGCGACACCGGCGAACCGACGACGCCGAGCACACCGACGCAGCCTTAAGGTTCAAACCCCGCGACGAGTACCGCCAGTGGAGTTCAATCGTCCTTCACGTGAACCGCGGTGAAAGACAACGTCACGTCATCGGCGACCTGGACCGAGCCCATCAGCAGCGAGTACGGCTTGATGCCGTAGTCAGACTGGCGAACCGTGGATTCGGCCGACATTCGCCAGGAATCGCCGAGATCCTCTGTATGCACGTCGATTACGTGCTGCTTCTGCTTCCCGCGAAGCTGCAGCGTGCCGGTAAGCCGGAAGCCCGTTTCGGTCCGTTCGATGACGTCGGCGGTGAAGCGGATCTCCGAGAAGCGGCCGGCGTCCAACGAGCTCATCGCGTTCGAGCGCACCAGGGCTTTCTCCGGACCCGAGAGCCCCTTGAGGCCACCCTGGCTGCTCACCACCTCGAACGAATCCGCCTCGATTCCAAGCTCCGCGGCGACGGGGTCGGCGCCGGCCCATCGCACCGTTGCCTGCCAGCGTGTCATCGCGATGGTGAGGCGATGACCCATCCGCGCGGCCCGGCCCCTGACACCGGTACGAAGACGCAGTTCGCCGTCGGCAGGGTCGAGAGTCCACCAGTCGGTCACAGACCGACTGTATTCACATGGTCAAAACGGTGCGGTAGTGCGCTCGCCCGTGCTCCATCGCCGCATAGCCCTCGGCGGCCTGCTCTAGCGGCAGCTCCTCGATCCACGCCCGCACACCCGACAGCACCGCGAAATGCATTGTGTCTTCGACATCTTTCGCGGTTCCTGACGGATGGCCGACAATGCTTAATCCCGGGGTGATGAGCTGTACCGGACTGATCGGCAGTGGATCAGTGGTGACGCCAATCGTGATCAATTCGCCTTGGGGCAGCAGCCCGCCGACCGTTTGCGCCATCGCCGCGGAGTTCGCGGCGGTGCCCAGGACGACCGTTGCGCCGCCCAGGGCCTGGAGCGCTTTGGCGACGTCACCGGCGGTGGAGTCGATGTAGTGATGAGCGCCCAGCTTACGGGCGTCTTCTTCTTTGGCCGCGCCGCGAGCGATCGCAATGGTCTCGAAACCCATCGCCCGGGCGAACTGCACGCCGAGGTGGCCGAGCCCGCCGATGCCGATGACAGCGACCCGGTCGCCGGGCGACGCCTTGGTGTGGCGCAGCGCGTTGTAGGTCGTGACGCCGGCGCAGCCCAACGGGGCGGCTTCGACGTCGGAGAGCTCCGACGGTATGCGGGCCAACGCATTGCTCGGTACCGTCACCGACTGCGCGTACCCACCGGGGTACTGATAGCTCGGGACCTTCCCGTTCAGGCAGTGGATGAAGGCGCCTTTGCGGCATTGGTCGCAGCGGTTGCAGTTCCCACCAAACCAGCCGACCGCCACCCGATCCCCGACCGCGAAGCCTTCGACGCCCTCGCCGAGTTCAGCGATGGTTCCGGCGATTTCGTGCCCCAGGGTCAGCGGCCACGACATGTTCGGGAAGCCACCGGAGGCGAATGCGCGGTCAGTGCCGCATATGCCGCACGCGGAAACCGCCAGCCGTACCTCGTCACGACCCGGCGACTGCGATTCGACCTCGGCCAACTCCAAAGGTCCGCCCGGGGACTGTATCTGGACGGCTTGATGTGTCGGCATCGGCCTACCTCCGGTCGAATCCGTATCTCAGTGCGCGGCAGGGCATTTCCCAGCCCCGTTGGTGTGATAGTCGACCTGCCAGTGCTTGATTCCGTTGAGCCAGCCCGACCGCAGCCGCTCGGGCTTGCTGATCGATTCCAGACCGGGCATGGCGTCGGCGATGGCGTTGAACATCAGGTCGATCGTCATCCGCGCCAAGTTGGCTCCGATGCAGTAATGCGCGCCGGTGCCACCGAATCCCACATGCGGGTTGGGATCACGCAGGATGTTGAAGCTGAACGGGTCCTCGAAGACTTCCTCGTCGAAATTGGCTGAGCGATAGACCATTACGACCCGCTGACCCT
The DNA here is from genome assembly GCA_035996225.1 of Mycobacterium sp. GTDB lineage: Bacteria > Actinomycetota > Actinomycetes > Mycobacteriales > Mycobacteriaceae > Mycobacterium. The sequence goes on from DASYJS010000189.1 coordinate 10,662, forward strand.
TTTTGATCTGCACGCCGGACAGCTCGTAGTCCTCCAGCGCGGTCCGCTGGAACGACGTGACCGGGGTGGCCCACCGCACGATCTCGTCGGCCGTGGTGACGGGACGCTCCCGCTTGTACAGCTCCCATTGCTCCGGGAAGTCGGTGAAGGCCATCATGCCTTGGGTGATCGAATTGCGGGTGGTTTCGTTGCCCGCGACTGCGAGCAGGATGACGAAGAAGCCGAATTCGTCGTCGGAGAGCTTGTGCCCGTCGACGTCGGCCTCGATCAGCTTCGTGACGATGTCGTCCCCGGGGTTTTGCGCCCGGTCGGCGGCCATCTGCATGGCGTAGGTGATCAGTTCGACCGAGGCACCCATGGCGTCGTTGCGGGCGAACTCGGGGTCCTGGTCGCCCACCATCTGGTTGGACCAGTGGAACAGTTTCATGCGGTCTTCCTGGGGCACACCCATCAGCCCGGCGATGGCCTGCAGCGGTAGTTCGCACGACACCTGTTCGACGAAATCGCCGGAGCCCGCAGCGGCGGCGGTCGCGACGATCTGGCGGGCGCGCTCGTTGAGGTCGTCGCGCAACCGCTCGACCGCCCGCGGGGTGAAGCCACGGGAGATGATTTTTCGCAGATGGGTGTGTTGCGGGGCGTCCATGTTGAGCAATACGAACTTGCCCGTCTCGCGCTGCTCGCGGACCGTGCCCTCGCGATAGCGGGGCAAGGCGGTGTTCTCCAGGCTGGAGAACACGTCGCTGCGCCGCGAAACCTCTTTGACGTCCTTGTGCTTGGACACCACCCAGTAGCCGTCGTCATCGAATCCGCCGGAACCGGCGGGCTGCTCGTTCCACCAGATCGGCGCGGTCCGACGCAGCTCGGCCAGTTCCTCGACGGGCAGCCGCTCGGCGTGGATGTCTGGATCGGTGAAATCGAACCCGGCGGGCAGATCCGGGATCGGCTTGGTGGTCGTCATTGGCCAGCTCCTCGATACGAAGTCTTCTAGTCGTATTGCTTGTGCCAAATAAACCACTGCAGCACCACTGTTGGGAAGGATTGACGCAACATCGACCGACCAAATTGCAACATGTTCCTTCTCGGCGAGTTCCTGGCGTGTCGCCGGTCCACATGCAAAAGCGACGCCGACCAACCGAAGGCACGAGCCATACGCTCGTCTTGAGCGACTTGAGGACTGTCGACGGGGTCGTCCAACGGGCTCGATCGCCTGGGCTTTGTGGCCTGCACCACAATCGCTATGCTTTGGTGCAGGTCACCGGCGACTCACGAATGGGGTGGAAGATGATCCGCGAAGTACTCAGCGCCATTGCGATAACGGGTTCCACGATCAGCATGGCGCCGTGCGCCGCCGCCGATCCAGGGCATTGGGAAGGCGACGTTCCCGGTATGAACTATTACGCGACGCTGGGGGCGCCCTGTGACAACTACGAGCACAACATCTTCGGGCGAGGCCCCAGCGGCCAGGCCGAGGCTTGTCACTTCCCGCCGCCCAACCAATTCCCGGCGGCCACCACCGGCTACTGGGTGATCTCGTATCCGCTGTACGGAGTTCAGCAGGCCGGTGCCAAGTGCCCGGGCTCGCAGGCTGCGGCACAGTCAGACGCCGGACTTCCGATGCTCTGTCTGGGACCTCAAGGGTGGCAAGAAGGATGGTTCACGGGAGCGGGGTTCTTCCCGCCTTCGGGGTAACGATCATGCGCGAACACCGGCCGGCTCAATATCCGATTCCCCGCTGGCTGCGCTTCGTGCTGACGTCTGACCGCGCGGGCTCGGCCTGGTACATCGGGACCGGCTTCTTCTTCGCTCCGGTGCTGGCGGTGCTATCGCCGTGGCCCACAGTTACCGCCGTGCTCTGGGCGATTATCGGACTCGCGGGCCTGTGTCTGGGTTTGCTCGGCATCGCGATGGCTGTGGGGCTGGCGCGCGTATTGCGCTCCGGCGCCGAGATCCCCGAAGACTATTGGCGCACCCTGGTGAACTACTGACCCTCTAGAGTCGGATCAAAGATCCGCAACGATAGGAGATCCGGTGGCTGTCAACCCCAGGGACGCCGTGGACGCGGTCAAGGACATCGCGACCAATGCCGTCGAAAAGGCTTCAGACATCGTCGAAAACGCCGGCGACATCATCCGAGGCGACCTCAAGGGCGGTGTCAGCGGCATCGTCGAGAATTCGATCGACATCGCGACACACGCCGTCGAGAGAACCAAGGAAGTCTTTACCAGCGGTAAGTACGACGTAGACGAGGACTAGCCGACGAGTAGTCGCCGTCAGACGGTAGCGGCCTCGTTGAGTTCGTCCAGCCTGTTCGTGGCTTCCAGGTACTCCTGCACCCAGCGCTCGATGACGGTCGACGTCTTCTCCACCTTGTTGAACTGCCCGACGACCTGGCCGACCGGGTTGAACGCCACGTCAACAGACTCGTTGGGGTACCTGTTCGTGGCCCGCACGGCCATCCCGGAAACCATGTACTGCAACGGCATGCCGAGCGGCTTCGGGTTGTCCGGCGCCTCCCATGCCTCGGTCCAGTCGTTGCGCAGCATCCGGGCCGGCTTACCGGTGAACGAGCGGCTGCGGACGGTGTCGCGGCTGCCGGCCTTGACGTAGGCGGCTTGCTGAACCGGGGTGTTCGAGGATTCCTCGACCATCAGCCACTGCGAGCCGGTCCACGCGCCCTGGGTGCCCAGGGCCAAGGCAGCGGCGATCTGCTCGCCGCTGCCGATGCCGCCGGCCGCCAGCACCGGTACCGGGGCGACCTCCTTGACGACCTGTGGCCACAACACAATTGAGCCCACCTCGCCGCAGTGGCCGCCGGCCTCGCCGCCCTGGGCGATGATGATGTCGACGCCCGCGTCGGCGTGCTTGCGCGCCTGCGAGGGGGAGCCGCACAACGCGGCCACCTTGAGTCCGGCGTCGTGAATGTGCTTGATCATCTCGGCCGGCGGGGTGCCGAGCGCGTTGGCGATCATCTTCACCTTGGGGTGTTTGAGGGCCACCTCGACCTGGGGGGTGGCCGTCGCTTCCGTCCATCCGAGCAGCTGCAGGCTGTCGCCGTCGCTGTCATCGATCGGAACACCGTGATCGGCGAGGATCTTCTTTCCGAAATCCAGATGGTCCTGCGGCACCATCTTGCGCAGCGTCTCGGCCAGTTCTTCGGCGGACAGGTGCGAGTCCATGCCCTCGTATTTGTTCGGGATAACGATGTCCACTCCGTACGGGTGGTCGCCGATGTTGTCGTCGATCCAGTTCAGTTCGATCTCGAGCTGCTCCGGAGTGAAGCCGACAGCGCCCAGCACGCCGAACCCGCCGGCTTTGCTGACGGCGACAACGACATCGCGGCAGTGGGTGAAAGCGAAGATCGGAAACTCAATTCCGAGTTGATCGCATAGGGCGGTGTGCATGCCTGCTCCTAGGAAGCTTGACCGACGCAAAGAACTGAAACGTGTTCTAGTTTAGTACC
>DASYJS010000190.1:0-3278 GCA_035996225.1 Mycobacterium sp.
CCGATCCCCGATCAATGGTTGGTGATCGCCGGCCCGGACGGTGCCGAGGTGCCCGACCGCACCGTGGGTGAAATCTGGTTGCAAGGCAACAACATCGGTCGCGGATACTTCGGGCGCGAGGACGAGACACGACGCGTGTTCGGCAACAAGCTGCAGTCCCGGCTCGACCGGGATAGCCACGCCGAGGGCGCCGCCGACAACGGCTGTTGGTTGGCGACCGGTGATCTCGGTGTCTACGTCGACGGTGAGCTGTACCTGACGGGCCGGATCAAGGATTTGATCATCATCGATGGTCGCAACCACTACCCACACGACATCGAAACCACGGTCAGCGAATCCTCACGCGCCATCCGCAATGGCTATGTCGCGGCCTTTTCCGTGCCGGGCGCTGCAGCCGACTCGTCGGCAAGCAACGCCGGTGAGCAGGTGGTTGTCGTGGCCGAACGCGCGGCGGGAGCGGGCCGCACCGAGCGAGGGCAGGTCACCGAGACCGTACGCGCCGCGATCTCACGTCAGCACCACATCCGGGTCGCCGACGTGCTGCTCGTGGCCGCCGGCACCATCCCCCGCACTACGAGCGGAAAACTCGCCCGCAGTGCCTGCCGGGCCGAGTACCTGGCGGGCAAGTTCAACCGTTGACCGACAGCCACGGCCCCATTCGGCGCAGGGCTTCTTCGATGTCGCTCGTCGGTCCGGCGAACGACAGCCGGACGAACCTGTTGCCTCGTGTCGTGTCGAAGTCGATACCAGGAGCGATAGCAATACCGGTGTCGACCAACAACTTTGAGCAGAATGCCAACGAGTCGTTGGTGAAGTCCGAGACGTCGGCGTAGACGTAGAACGCACCGTCGGTGGGTGCGAGCCGATCGATGCCGATTCCGCGCAGCCCGTCGAGCAGCAGCGAACGGTTGACCGTGTAGTGGTTCAGGTTGCTTTCGGCTTCGGCGGTTGCCTCCGGGGTGAATGCGGACACCGCGGCGATCTGCGACAGGACAGGCGGGCAGATGGTGAAGTTGCCGGTCAGGCAGTCCACCGCGCGGCGCAGCTCGGGCGGCACCAGCAGCCAGCCCAGCCGCCAGCCAGTCATCGCGTAATACTTGGAAAAGCTGTTGACCACCACGGCATTTCGCGATGTCTGCCAGGCGCAGCTGGTCTGCGGGGCTCCTTCGTATACCAGCCCGTGGTAGACCTCGTCGCTGATCAGCCGTGCTCCGGAGGCGTCGCACCAGGACGCGATCGCCGCGAGTTCCTCGGGCGGTATGACGGTTCCGGTGGGGTTGGCCGGGCTGGCGACGACGACGCCGCGCACCGCTGGGTCGAGTTCGGCGAGCATCTGCGCGGTCGGCTGGAATCGGGTCTCCGGACCGCACGGGATCTCCACCACCTCACATCCCAACGCCGACAGGATGTTCCGGTAGCACGGGTAGCCAGGGCTGGCCATTGCCACCCGATCCCCGACGTCAAAGCAGGCCAGAAACGCCAGCAGAAACCCGCCCGAGGAGCCGGTGGTAACCACCACCGCATCGGACTCGACGGAGATACCGTGCAGGCGGTGATAATTCGACGCGATGGCGGCGCGCAGCTCGGGAATGCCCAAGGCCACGGTGTAACCCAGCTCGTTGACATGCAGCGCGGCCGCCGCGGCGGCGCGAACCGGCTCGGGAGCGCCCACGCTGGGCTGGCCCGCGGACAGGTTCACCAGATCGCCGTGGCTGCGCTGGCGCTCGGCGGCGGCCAGCCAGACATCCATCACATGGAATGGTGGGATGCCGGCGCGCCTTGCCACGGAGGCTTTCACGACGTCTTGAGCACCTCGGATTCCAGTTGGCGCAGCAGCTCTCGCGGCGAGCCGAGCAGCTGGGCGCTGCCATGCGCGCGTTTGAAATACAAGTGCATGTCGTGTTCCCAGGTAATTGCGATGCCGCCGTGCAGCTGGATGCCCTCGCCCGTCACCGTCGAGAGCGCCTCACTGGCGGCCAGCCGAGCGAGTGCGGCGTTGGTGGGAGTGGGGTCGTTGCATGCGTCGGACACAATGGACCGGGCCGCGGCGATCGCGACATACAGATCGGCCATCCGATGTTTGAGAGCCTGGAAGCTACCAATCGGCCTGCCGAACTGCACTCGGTTCTTGGCATATTCGACCGTCAGTTCCAGACAGCGTTCTGCGGCCCCGATTTGCTCGGCCGCCAGCAGGATGGCCGCGGTATCGGCGAGGCCGGGGTCGGGGCCCAGCGTGACGGTGTCCTCGGGCTGGACTCGGGCCAGCCGGCGGGTGGGGTCCATCGCGACCACGGGCTGCGCAATGAATCGGGTCCACCTGCTCAGCTGGCCGTCAGCCGCGGCGACGACAACGTCGGCGATGTCGCCGTTGACCACGTAGTCGGCATCGAGGACCAGCGCCCCGATCGAGCTGCCCGCGGCCAGGGCTTCCAGCGTTTCGGTGTCCGGCTCGGGTGCGGCCAGCAGCGCCAGCTCCGCCAACGTGGTGCCCAGCAGCGGGGAGGGTACCAAGGCGCGGCCAAGCTCCTGCAGAACCGTTGCGGCATCGGCTAATTCACCGCCAGCCCCACCCAGTTCCTCGGGTATCACCAGGGCGGCGGCGCCGACCTGCTCGCACAGCAGCTGCCACATTGCTTCGTCGTAGCCGCGCTCGGATTCCATCGCCGTGCGGACGGCCGCGGGGTTGGCGTGCTTGGCGACCAGCGCCGCGACGGTTTCCCGCAACAGCTCCCGTTCTTCAGTCATGGCGCCACTCCTCTTCATCGCTGCGTCCCCCTCGCCGCTGCGCGGCTGGGGGTGCCCCCACTGCTTCGTCGACGGCGCGACTCACAATGCCTCCAACACTCGGCGCCGGTGCGCCTCGGGCGTACCCCAGGCCGATCGCAAAGCTTGTACCCGCAGCAGCCATAGTGACAGGTCGTGTTCTTGGGTGAAGCCAATTGCCCCGTGGGTCTGCAACGCCGAGCGGGCAGCCAGCAGACCGGCGTCGGCCGCGGCTGCTTTGGCCGCGCTCACGTCGCGCGCGGCGGCGCTGGTGTCATCGACCAGCGCCAGCGCGGCGCCGTACACCAGTGGGCGAGCCAATTCGATCGCGATGTGCACGTCGGCCAGCTTGTGCTTGATCGCCTGATACGAGCCGATGACCCGGCCGAACTGCGTGCGCTGCTTGGCGTAGTCGACGGTGTCATTCAGCAGCGCCTCGGCAGTACCGACCAGCTGCGCGGCGGTGGCCAGTGCCCCGAACTCGAAGGCGCGCTGGGTGTCTGCCTGCCACGTCT
>DASYJS010000191.1:0-5909 GCA_035996225.1 Mycobacterium sp.
CGCGTGCCGCCCAGTACAGGTCGGAGTGATTGTCCGCGTCGATATAGATCTGTTCGCCGTCGGCGGTCACCACATCGAGCCCGATCACGCTTTCGCAGGCGGGCCCGAGGCTCGGGCTGTTCCAGCCGTACCCGCCCTGCAGCAGGTAGCCGCCGACGCATACGCCCTTGCAGTGTCCGGCGGGAAAGAAGAGGTTCTGGGCTTCCAGCTCACTCGTCAGGACGCTGCCGCCCTTGCCTGGACCGACGACGGCGATGCCCTTTTCGGCATCGATGTTCGCGTGGTCGATCCGGTGGACATCGAGCAGCAAGGCCCCATCCTGAAGATGGTTGGCCGCCCAGCTATGGCCGCCCGAACGGATGTTGACCTTGTGGTCGTGGGCCTTGGCGTACCGCAGCGAGCTGACGATGTCGTCGGTATCGACCGCCTGAACGATCACGTCCGGGTAGCGCTCGGGCACGCGCTGGTTCCATACGGTGCCGCGGCGGGCGGCTTCATACCCGTCGTCGCCGCGAAAGAAGTGCCGCCCTGCAGGTAGCGCACTCATCTGGAGCTCCTTTGATCCACTACCCGGATCTTTATAATCCGCAATGCGGAACACTATAGTGGAAGGGTGTCGCCCACGGAACCCGCTCCGCCAACGAATCGCGACGAAGGCATCCAGGTGCTGCGTCGTGCCACCGCCGCCCTGGATGAGATCGCCGCCGAGCCGGGACAGCTTCGGCTGGTCGACCTCGGTGAGCGGCTTGGACTGGCCAAATCGACCGCGCGCCGCCTGCTGGTCGGCTTGGTTGAAGTCGGATTGGCCAGTGTCGATCCGCAAGGCCATTTCTCGCTGGGCGAGCGCCTGCTGGGATTCGGCAGTGCCGCCGGTCCGCATGTCTCGGCGATCTTCCGGCCCACCATCGAGCGGGTCGCGCGTTCAACCGACGGTGAAACGGTCGATCTGTCGGTGCTGCGTGGCCAGCGGATGTGGTTCGTCGACCAGATCGAATCGTCGCACCGGCTCCGGGCGGTGTCGGCGGTTGGCGTCCGATTCCCGCTGGAGGTGACCGCGAACGGAAAGGCGGCGCTGGCGGCTCTTGACGATGCCGAGCTAGAGGCGGTGATCGCCCGATTCAGTTCCGGGGTCGCCGCCCGGTTGCGCCGCGAGACCGCCGAGATCCGGCGGACTGGGCTCGCTTTCGACCGGGGGGAACATACCCCCGGGATTTCGGCGGCCGCCATCGCGCGACGGACCGTGGGCGACAACGTCGTCGCCATCTCCGTGCCGGCGCCCACCGAGCGCTTCCTCGAGAAGGAGCAGCGCATCATCGCAGCATTGCGCACGGCAGCCGACGCACCGGCGTGGACTCGTTGACGAGGTGTGAAGCCGCGGTGAAGATCCGCTGACGTATCGCGGCGTGTGCCGCTAGGGCCGGCCCGGGACCAGGAAAATCCAGGTCACTGGACCAGGTTTATCGCCCGGTCGAACGCTTTCCGACGGCGTCGCAAGCCGCGTGACCGTGCGGGCCACTGCAGTTCAAGCGGGAAAACGCCGTGCTCCAAAGGCTTTTGGTCAGTTGGTTCTTGACGTGGGTTGGCACGGCCGTGGTACCCCCCAGGGACCCCGGCCGCGCCAAGTTCTCGATCACTCGTCAACAGCTCAGCGCTGCCGCCCCGGTGAACAGTTGACCCCACTCGTGGCGCGCTGCTGACTGCGCCTCGATGAAGCTGGATGTCCTCTCCCCCTCGCCTGCCAGGTGCACAAGCGCCCATGCCATCGCGAATACCGGAACCCTGTGACGCACTGCCGCGCTGTGCAATTCGTCGAAAGCCAGCTCCGAACGGCACCGGCGGAGTCCGATAATGATCCCCCGTGCCGTGTCGAGAATGCGGCTGGAGTTCGGGCCACACGAAGTTTGTGCGGGAACCCAGTTCACCATGTTGTGCATACCTCCTGTTGCGCCATGACAAAAATCCGCTACCCCACATAGCGAACAAGAACCCGTGCGAGAATGCATAACTCGTGATCGTGGTTCTCAAAGGCGCACTGTGCCATGATTTGTGGATCGGCACGGTTATGCCATACCGCCGTGCACATCGATATGTGCTTGTGACCGTGTCGATACCAAATCCGACGCCAATCACCACAAGGTGTAACGCCGCTCTCATCAATGCCGACAGATATGGCCTCGAGTTACATAACTGCCAGTCACAGGCGGCTTTTGGCGTGCGCACACGTCAATGCGCTACCTCACAGGATGGAGTTGAGGTCCTTCGCTTTTGCGATGTCGTCCCACTCAACGCCGAGTTCGAGCAAAATCTCCTCCGTGTGCTGACCGTGTTCTGGAGCACGCGCGGGAAGCGGTGGAGTTTCGTTGAATTGAACGGGCGCAGCAACGATTCGGTATTTCTCACCATGATCGTCAACATTTGTCACCACGTAGCCATTGGGTTCCACTTGCGGATCATTTAGGGTCTCCCGCGGCGTCGCCAGTGCCCCCCACACCCCAGGTTCGTGTTCGAGCACCTTCTGCCAGTGCGCGAGGTCATGGCTGGCAAACGCATTCGCGACGATCTCGGTCGCCGCGGCCGCGTTCGCGATCAGGTTGCTCGACGGTACGAATCGCTCATCGGTGGCTAACTCCGAAAGACCCATCCGCTCGCAGAATCCGGCCCAGAATTTGTCGGGTTGCAAGAAGACCAGCTGGATCCACCTGCCGTCTTTAGTTTTGTATCGGTTCACCAGCGGATTGATGGACAATCCAGGTGGTGCACCCGGAATGCCTTCGATGTCAAAGAAATCGGCTGCCGAAATCGACGGTGCGATGGACCACATCGCTTGCGCCAGCAGCGAGGAGTCGACGATGGCCGGTTCACCGGTCCGTTCCCGGTGGAACAACGCTGCGCACACGCCACCGGCCAGCGTTGCGCCGCCCTGCAGGTCGCCAAAACCGGGGCCCTGAACGGCGGGCGTATCGGTCCCGAAAGGCGTAAGTGTGTAGGCAACCCCGCCGCGGGCCAGATATGTGGCGGCATCGAACCCACCGCGATCCCGATCCGGCCCGCGGACCCCCAGGCCAGTGCCGCGCGCAATGATGATCTTGGGATTGAACGCGCGGATGTCGTCGACGGTTAGTCGGGCCCGCTCCAGCGCGCCGGGCAGCCAATTGGTCAGGAACACATCCGCGGTGGCCAAGAGGCGGCCGAACAGCTCGCGGCCCGTATTGGATTTGACGTCGATCGCGATGCTGCGCTTGCCGCGGTTGCCCAACTCGAGGATGAAGTCGGCGTCCGGGCGGGCGGCCTCGCGCGTGAATCCGCCGACGACCAAGGCCCTTCCCGGGTCACCGAACGCGACGCCCTCCACTTTGATGACATCGGCACCCCAGTCCGCCAGGGCGGCGCCGGCTGACGGCACGTATGTCCACGACGCCAATTCGACAATCCGCACGCCTTGAAGGACGCCACCGCGCACGCCTGACATCGCCAACCCCCTCGGTCCGCACCTGTCCTTGCTATTTTAGATATTCTAGTTACTCTAAGGGATATTGATAGCCCGGCTACAGCCACGCGCAGTTTTCGTGGAAGAGATGCGATGGAGCCGATCGTTGGTCAGATCCCAATCCCGATGCGGTAAACGTGTGGCGCACCAGAGCTTGCGGCAGCCGGCCGATTCATCCCCGCGTCATAGGCGCTTTCGCTGGCATGGGAAACCGCCGTGGTAACGAGCGGCTTTGGACCCCAACTTGGGTCTCTCTAACGGGCACAGCTATAGGCGCCGGGACGAAGGACGGGCGATGGGCAGGGTAACGGGCAAGGTGGCCGTGATCAGCGGCGCCGCGCGGGGTCAGGGGCGGTCGCACGCGCGGATGCTGGCCGCCGAGGGTGCCGACATCATTGCGGTGGATTTATGTGCCGACATCGACACCAATGAGTATCCGCTGGCACGGCCGGAGGATCTGGACGAGACGGCGCGACTGGTCGAGAAGGAGGGGCAGCGCGCTTTCACCGCAATAGCCGATGTTCGGGATCGGGTGGCCCTGTCCACCGCGATCGACGAGGGAGTCTCAGAACTCGGACACCTCGACATCGTGATCGCCAACGCGGGCATCTGCCCGCTCACCGCGGGTCTGCCGCCGAAGGCTTTCGCCGACGCCGTGGACGTGGACCTGATCGGCGTGCTCAACCTCGTACACGCGAGCCTCAAACATCTGCAAACCGGTGCGTCGATCATCGTGATCGGATCCAACGCGGCATTCATGTCATCGATGAACACCACCGGCATCGACGGCGGTCCCGGCGGAGCCGGATATGCCTTCGCGAAACTCGCTGCGGCGCACTATGTTAACGACTTTGCCCTGGCGCTTGCCCCTTTTTCCATCCGGATGAACGCGGTGCATCCGACGAACGTCAACACCGACATGTTGCACAGCCCACCGATGTACCGGGCCTTCCGGCCAGACTTGAAGGAGCCGACCAGGCAGGACGCCGAGCCAATTTTCCCGTTCGTCCAGGCGATGCCGATCCCCTACGTCGAACCCGAGGACATCAGCGAGGCGGTGCTGTTTCTCGCCTCCGACGCCGCACGCTATATCACCGGGCAGCAATTGCGCGTCGACGGCGGCGGCTTCCTCAAGGTGAAGCCATGGTCAGGCGCGTGACGGCGTTGGCACCAATCGGACGGCACCACAACGGAACTACGCAATGAACGCCGGATCCCCAGACATACCCAAGGACGTTCAAAGGCGTCTCTACGCGCTCATGATGCTGATGAAGGCGGCCGACGACCGGCTCTCCAAGGGCATCGGGACCGGTGAGTTCATGTGCGTGTACTGGCCGTCGCGCGGTCAGGAAGCGATCGCCGCCGCGATGGGTGTCGCGCTGCGCCCCGACGACCAGCTGGTGACCACCTACCGCGGACTGCACGATCTCATCGGCAAGGGAGTCCCGCTCGAGGAGATCTACGGCGAGATGATGGGACGCACCGTCGGCGCCAGCCGTGGCAAAGGCGGCACCATGCACATCGCCAAACCCGAAGTCGGCGTGATGCTTTCGACCGGCATCGTCGGAGCCGGACCGCCCGTGGCCGTGGGACTGGCGATGGCCGCCAAGCGCAAGGGGCTCGATCGTGTCACCGTGGTCAGCTTCGGCGACGGCGCCACCAACACCGGCTCCTTCCACGAAGCGGCCAACATGGCCGCACTCTGGGATCTGCCCATGGTGTTCGTCTGTCAGAATAACCAGTACGCCGAAATGACGCCGACCCGCGACACCATGAAGCTCGCGCAGGTAGCCGACCGCGCCACCGGATACGGCATGCCGGGTGTCCGTGTCGACGGCAACGACCCATTGGCGGTGAAAGCCGTGCTCGACGAGGCACTGCAGCGGGCACGCGGGGGCGCCGGCCCCACCTTCGTCGAGTGCGTGACATTCCGGTTCCGCGGCCACTATTTCGGCGACCGGATGCCCTACATCCCCAAGGAACAACTGGAAGCGGCGATGGCTGCCGATCCGGTGCCGCGCTTCCGCCGGCACCTTGCCGACGTCGGCATCTGCGGTGAGGAGGAACTCGCTCGCATCGACGACGAGGCGCTGGCGACGGTGGAATCCGCCCTGCGGACGGTGATGAACGCGGATTCCCCGTCGGCGACCGAGCTCGACCGGGACGTGTATGCAACCCCGATCAAATTCCCGGTCTGAGGACTCTTGATGGAGCAAAGAGAGGCGATGGACGAGAAAGAGATGACGATGCGCGAGGCGCTGAACCTCGCGCTGGATCAGGCGCTGCAGGCCGACGACCGAGTGTTTTTGCTTGGTGAGGATATCGCCGATCCCGGTGCCTCGGGACCGACAGCAGGATTGTCGACCAAGTACGGCCACGACAGGGTCCTCGACACTCCGATCTCGGAAGCCGCCATCGTCGG
>DASYJS010000192.1:0-2448 GCA_035996225.1 Mycobacterium sp.
GCCTACCGCGGCGTGTTGACGGTACTGGTCCGACCTCCTGCCCCGACCACGGCGGACGTGCCGCCGCCATTGGGGGCCATAGTCGCGCTGCGGCCTGGGGTTGCCAGCGTCTGGTAATGGGAGATGCCACCGGTGGTGACGCCCGTACCCCCTTGTGGAAGTTGGACAACCGTCCCCGCCCGGCCGGGATCGGGCGCGTTAGGGGTGACCAGCGTGTGTGCGCTGTCCTGTTTCTCCGCTTGTGCGAGGGTGATCGTCGCCATCATCGCGACGGCCATCGTCGCTGTGAGCCAAAACCTACGCATGTCGTGGTCTCCCGGGAACAATGTCCCGATGGGTATGTGGGAAAACCACGACGGTGCGGACAGGCCCGGAAACCACTCAGCGGATCAACCCGGACCGGGCCTACCGATCCGGCCTGCACAACGGCAATCAGTTATCCTTGTAAATAGATTGAAGTTGGAATGTAATGATCCGAATCTGCGGTTGCCACGGGCTCGCCATATCGGATCATCGTCGCAGATGATGCGGATTGTTGAACTTTATCAATAGGTGTTTCACCCGTCCCGCCCCGATGCAGCGCGCGGGACAGGCAATTTATACCGTCACGTGCCGCCGACACAGCGAGCTTCCCGCATGGCGTGGCTAGGTCTTTTTTAAGGGGTTGTTATGACGAGAAACCTTCGAGAGAAGCTGAGGGAAGCGCTCAAGAATGACCAGATCGTGCCTTACTTTCAGCCATTGGTTGATCTCCGGAGCGGACAACTTGTCGGCTTCGAGGTGCTCGCGCGATGGACGCATCCCACCGAGGGGATCATTTTGCCGGACACGTTCATCCCGGTAGCCGAGGAAGACGGGCAAATTGTGTAGCGCGACACGACTGATGGCCGGTCAGCGACAGCCGGATGGCCGGTCGCTGCGCGCGATTATGATGACCTGGCTGACCCGCAGGGACAAGCAAAGATGTCGTCGTTGCCGCTGCGCGGTGAACATTTGACCGTAGAGAAGCCGGTGGATTTGTGCATAACGCAAGCGCGTTACACACAACTCCACCGGCCCATCAACAACAACCAAGACAGACATTTTTATTTTGTGAGGCAAAACATCTTTGCGGCGAAGCTGCCGCCGCGCGTCAGCGGAGGCAGCTCCGTTGTTGGGTGGTTTCAGGGTACCCCGCTGTCGCTCTTGTTGTCGCTGGCGCCCCTCGGTTGCGTGGTGCACGGGCGGCGGCGACTCTTCGTCGATAGCTCTCGACGTTCATTTCGAAAATCGTCGAGTGGTGGACGAGGCGATCCACAGCGGCCAGCGTCATAGCGGCGTCCGGGAAGACGCTCGTCCATTCGCCAAATGGATGATTAGCCGTAACTATCAGGCTGCGCCTTTCGTAACGGGCAGCGATCAACTCGAACAAGACCGAGGTTTCGGCTTGATCTTTTCGCACGTAGCAGAGGTCTTCGAGGATGAGCACGTGGTATTTGTCGAGCTTCTCGATGGCGCTCTCCAGCGACAGCGCCTGACGAGCCTGTTGCAGACGCTGCACAAGATCGGTGGTTCGGGTGAATAAGACCCGGTAGCCGTTCTCGATGAGAGCGTGACCGAAGGCGGCGCTGAGATGCGACTTTCCCGAGCCGCTCGGGCCGAACAACAGGATCGTGCCGCCGCGATCGATCCATCCGTCGCCAGTGGCGAGCGCGACAACGTGCGCACGGCTCAGCATCGGCACCGCGGTAAAATCGAAACTGTCGAGCGTCTTGCCGGGTGGCAAGCGCGCCTCGATCAGGTGTCGCTGGATGCGTCGCTGATCGCGTTCGGCGAGCTCCAACTCGGTGAGGGTGGCCAGCAATCGTGCCGCCGGCCACCCTTCTCGGTCGGCGCGTTCGGTGAAGCTCTGCCACATGGCGGCGATGGTTGGCAGCCGCAGTTCACGCAGCAGCAACGGCAGCCGGGCAGTGTCGACTTTGATTGTGTCGCTGGCGCTGTCGTTCATGCCGCGGCTCCCAGAGATGGGAGAAGTAGATCGTAGCTGGCGACCGGAGGAAGGTTGACGACGATGTCGGGCATCTTTGCCGGCACCGGCGCGAACCGTGCTTGCAGTGCCGCAACGTCAATATTCGCAGGCTCCGGGCGCGCCATCTGTTCGGTGAGTGCCGCGGCCAGTTCGGCTTCGCAGCCGCGGTCATGCGCCAGCGCCAGAAGCGACACCATTGATTTGCAAGCCTTACGCGGATCACCGTCCGCCAGCAGCTTCTCCCAGGCCAGACGATAGGCCGGACGTGGAAACAGGTCGTCACGATAGACCAGGTTGAGCAACGCCATCGGTTTGCGGCGCAGGCTGTGGATGACATGGCGGTAGTCAACGACGTGACCATGGCGTCCTTCGGCTTGGCGGCGGCCACGGCACAAGGTGAGTGCTGGACTCTGGCCGACGAAGCATTCCAGCCGATCGTC
>DASYJS010000193.1:0-7744 GCA_035996225.1 Mycobacterium sp.
CTGCGCCCAGCTGGGCGAGCGAGCATTGGTGTGCTCGGGTTGGAGCGACTTCAGCGAGGTGCCACAGTCCGACGACATCAAGGTGGTGGGCCCGCTGAACTACGCGACGGTCTTTCCAGCCTGCCGCGCCGTCGTGCATCACAGCGGCGCCGGTACCACGGCCGCGGGCCTACGCGCCGGAGTTCCCACGCTGAGCCTTTGGAGCCTGGGCGATCAGCGGATCTGGGCCGGCCAGGTCAAACGACTGAAGGTGGGCGCCGCCCGACCGTTTGCGGCTACCACCCAAGAAACACTCGTCGGCGACCTGCGGCAGATCCTCGCCCCGGACTACGTCACCCGAGCACGCGAAATCGGCACCCGGATGACCACACCCGCGGAAAGCGCCGCCAAGACAGCCGATCTCCTAGAAGATTTCGCCCGCGTACCGGCGGCGAAAAACTAGCTGAAGCAATCCCGGATGGCGCCGACGCACACGGCAACTGAAAGGCTTGGCTCCTGATGAAATTTGCCCTCGCGAGCTATGGAACGCGCGGCGACATCGAACCTTCCGCCGCCGTCGGCCGCGAGCTACAGCGCAGAGGGCACGAAGTCTGTTTGGCGGTCCCGCCCGGGCTGCTGGACTTCGCCGAGGCGGCAGGGCTGGCGGCCGTGTCTTACGGGCCCCCGATCGAGGAATTCCTGGACGAGGATTTCCTGCGAAACATGTGGGCGAATTTCTTCCGCAACGCCTGGACGATCAGCGGTCCGATCAACTTGGTGCGCAAAATCTGGGAGCCCATCATCGTGCACTGGGCGCAGGTGAATACGACGCTGATGTCGCTGGCGGACGGGGCCGACCTGCTGGCCACGGGCATCAATTTTGAACAGGCCGCTGCCAACGTCGCGGAGCACTTCAACATTCCGCTGGCCACGATGCATCACTTTCCGATGCGGGCTAATGGCCAGCTCGTCCCGACCATGCCGGCGCCACTGGTCCGTTCCTCGATGACGGCGATCGAGTGGCTGTTTTGGCGGTCGACGAAGAAGGTCGAGGACGAGCAGCGCCGCGAACTGGGCCTGCCGAACGCAACATCGCGCTCTCAGCAACGGATCGCCGAACGGGGATCACTGGAAATCCAGGGCTACGACGAGGTGTGTTTCCCGGGGCTGGCGGCCGAGTGGGCGAAGTGGGATGGCCGCAGACCCTTTGTGGGTGCGCTGACAATGGAATTGGCCACCGACGCCGACGACGGGGTTACGTCGTGGATCGCCGCGGGAACACCCCCGATTTGCTTCGGCTCGGGCAGCATTCCGGTCGAGTCTCCGACCGAGCTTGTCGAAATGATCAGCGCGACGTGCGCGCAGTTGGGTGAGCGAGCGTTGGTGTGCTTCGGCGGGACCGACTTCACCGACGTCCCGCATTCCGACCACGTCAAGCTGGTGGGCCCGGTGAATTACGCGACGATTTTTCCCACCTGCCGCGCGGTGGTTCACCACGGCGGCTCGGGCACCACGGCCGCAAGCATGCGCGCGGGAATCCCCACGCTGATCCTGTGGAGCTCGGCCGATCAGCCGTACTGGGGAGCTCAGGTGAAACGATTGAAGGTCGGCACCGCCCGGCCCTTTTCGACCGCAACCCAGGAAACGCTGATCGCGGATCTGCGCGAGATCCTGGCTCCGCAATACGCCATCCGCGCCCGCGAACTCGCGAGCCGGATGACCAAACCCGCCGAAAGCATCGGCCGCGCTGCCGATCTCTTAGAAGATACCGTCCGCAGAAAAGCGTGAGCGGGTCACTGCGCCGGCTTGATCAGCAAGCCTTGCCCGGTCGGCAGTGCGCAGACCGGCACCCCCAATTCGACTGCCAAGGCGTCCATGGCGGCGCGCTGCTCGTCGCGTCCTCGATTCGCATAGTCGTCGAGGAGCACAAAGGCGCCCGGCGAAAGTCGCGGCCAAAAATAACGCAGGGCGGCGACTTCGGGTGGAGCACAGTTCATGTCGATATGTAAATACGCCACCGCGCGCGCCTCGACTTGGTCAAGTGTTTCCGGGACCGCACCGACGATGATGCGCTGGTTTTGCCACTGCGCGAAGTTGGCCCGGACACCCTCGACTCCGCTGACGTACATCCCATTGCGCAGCTTTGTCTGGCTTCGCTCAAACTCCCCGCCTTGACGTTCCGCGTCGGTGACGAAGCGCGAATCGATTCCCGCGAAGGTGTCGAGCAGATAGAACGTCTTGCCCAGACGATCCCAGTCGAGATGCTCCATGATGGCGCTGCTCAAGAACCCATAACTGACGCCACACTCGACAAAATCGCCGTCCAGTTTGCTCGCGTTCTCCGCGGCCCAGAGCCCGAGATGCACCCGCCACTGCCACTGATACCAGTCCTGGTCAGGGAGGGCACGCGCGCCGCGTTTGTAGGCGCGCTGGAACGCGGGGTCGTCGAGGAACGCGTCGTTGTGGAAGCTGATCAGGCCGTCGCTTGCGTAGACATCGGGCAGCACAGTGCGCGCGAGCCAATACTCAGCGCGCACCCACCACATCAGGAGGCGAGTCTTAGCGTCTAGACCATTTGCCACGGCGGCAACCATAGCATTGGCGCCCACCGCACCTGGGGCAAATCGGGTGGGTTCACCGCCAACTTAATTGACGCATTGCGCGCCCACCCTGGAGAGCAAACACGTTCGTAGGCATGGGTTTCCATCGAACGGCATTTGCCGTCCGTGCCTTTGGGAGCCGGATCTAGGCCTTACGGTTGTGTGGTCGTCATGGCTTGCGCCACAGCACACCCGTGCCGTCGATCTCCACGATCTCGGCGGATATCCCGTGCTTCTCGCGGTAGTCGGTGACAGCCTGCTCACATGCTTTGAGGGCGTAGTAGTCGTCGATGATGCAATAACCGCCGGGCGACAACCGCGGATAAAGCGCATCAAGGGCCTGGATCGTCGATTCATACAAATCACCATCAAGCCTCAACACCGCAATCTGCTCAATCGGAGCGTCGGCCAACGTGTCCTTGAACCAACCGGGCAGAAAGCGAACCTGCTCATCCAACAGCCCATAACGATCAAAATTCGCTCGGACTTCAACCTCAGGTACACCCAGCACGTTCGCGTGCCGGTGCAACTTAATCCCTTTATCTGCTTTGTAATTCGCGGCATCCGGGGGAGGCACCCCCGCGAACGAATCAGCCAACCAGACACGGCGCGTCCGATCCCCGTAAGCCGACAGCACCGCACGCATCAAAATCGAAGCGCCGCCACGCCACACGCCACACTCGACCAGATCACCGGGAATGCCGTCGGCCAGGACCTTCTCCACGCAATGCTGCAAACTGGTCAGCCGCTGCATTCCAATCATCGTCAACGCATCCGCCGGCCAATCCAGGCCTCGATTGCGCGCATACTCATTGAATGGGTGTTTACGCACGAGCATGAAATCCCGAGCATTGAAAAGTGCTCGCCCCAACCGATACCATCCCACCGGCACCAGCTCATCCCGACCATATTGAGTGAGGTCACGACGGAGCAGGTCAAGATACGCAGACCGCGAGTCGCAATCAGTCACGGTCAAACTTGCCCTCTCGTCGCATGCCAGTACTTCCAGTCATGGAGCCTAGGCGCCCCTCGACGTCACGAACGCGATACCCGGACGTTCCCCGCTTCCACCGCGACTACGCATGAGCGGTACCGAGGCTCGCGCCGATCACGCAAAACTCCCCGTATGAGCGAAACGTTCCAGGAGATCAGCGGCGCGGGTAACGCTGTCGGCGGCTGAGGTCATCTGGGTGGAAAGCGCGCGGGCTCGGGTGGCGCATTCCGGAATAAGGATCTCCCCCAGATCCTCGATCAACGTTTCTTTGGTGGTGGCCGAAAAGCGCCGAGCGGCACCCACTTTCAGTCGTTTGAGGTGACCTCCCCAGAAGGGCTGATCGCCTGCCGTCCAGAGGATCAGCGTGGGGATTCCGGCACGTAGGCCCGCGGCCGTCGTGCCCGAGCCGCCGTGATGCACCACCGCGCGGCAGCCCGAAAAGATCTTCGCGTAATTCACCGCACCCACCATTTTGACGTGATCGAAACGCGGCACTTCACTGAAATCGGCCCAACCCGCGCAAATGAGCGCCCGCTCGCCCAACTGCTCGCAGGCCGCAGCGATCATCTCGACCGTGTCGGCAGGGGATTCGCTGACTGGCATGCTGCCAAAGCCAAAGCAAATCGGCGGTGTGCCCGCGGCAATCCACGAGGCGACCTCGTCATCGACGTCCGTCGTCAGCCCCATCGTCAGCGCGCCGACAAACGGCCGTCGATCACCCCACTTCGCCCATTCGCGTGCCAGCCCGGGGAAACAAACCGCGTCGTAGGCCTGCAGTTCCAGTGACCCGCGTTTGGCGATCCGTTGCGGGGAGGCACACGTGGTTTTCGCTAGGCCCAGCTTGCGGCGCTGCGTATCTTCGGCCTTCTTGTTCATCCGCCAAACCATCCAGTCGTAGGCGGCCATGCCGGTGCGGACCAGCGGCGACGGCAGGTTCGGAATGAGCTGACCATTGGGCCGCATCGGGATGTAGTGCAACACGGCCAAGGGGACGTCGTAGTACTCCGCGACGTTCGTCGCGAGGTCCTGGTACAGCTGGCCGGTGAATAGCACGTCGGCCCCGGCAGTCAACGCCGTCAGGGTCGTGCTCATATCCGTCCAGGACCGCAGCACGGGCTCCCACGCTTCGCGTACTAGCTTCATCGGTCCCTGAACCGTCAAGAACGAGCGCCGGAACCTCGACCAAAAGTTGCGCAGGAACTCGTCGTCCCAGAACGCCTGCATATCCGGTCCGTAAGCAACTGCGTCAAGCCCTGCCACCTCCGCCAGGCCAAGCAGATTAGGCGGAATGGCCATGCGGACTTCATGCCCTCTACGCAGCAGTTCGCGTCCCGCAGCAAGGGAAGGCTCGACATCCCCGCGAGTTCCATAACATGCCAGAGCAAATTTCATCGCGAGGCTACCTCTATCACTTCCCGTTGACCTAGGCAAGCGCAGGCGTGCGCGTTTACCCCTGATTCACGCCGACATTTGATCTTCGCCGACAGGGAACCCGCGCCGCCTATCAGAGCACGTGTTGGGAAGACCAAAGGTGTTCTGCCGATTTGATATTCAACGACGCCGAGGTCTCGGCAAAGTTTTGAGTACGTGTAGGGACCCCGAACAAATGGGACGTTACGTCGGGGCTGGGAATAAGGTGAGCTGAGCTGGGCTGTATTTTCCACGCAATTCGCAGCGCCCCGAGCTCGCCGATTAGGCAACATGTTTCGCGCGGGCAAAGTTCTCCACAAGATCGGCGGCGGTCCTTACACTCTCGGCGGGTTTGGTCAAGCGGGTGGCGAGCGCGCGGGCTCGGGTCGCGTATTCCGGGGCGAGAATCCGGCGCAGGTCCGCGACCAGCGATTCGCGGGTGGTGCTCGAAAAGTGCCGGGTAGTGCCAATTTTCAGCTGTTTGAGCTGCGCTCCCCAGATCGTCTGATTCGGGTCCATCGAGAGAATCAACGTGGGAACGCCCGCGCGCATGCTCGCAGCCGTGGTTCCCGACCCGCCGTGGTGTACGACGGCGCGGCAGGCGGGAAAGATCTTCGCGTAGTTCACCGCGCCCACCACGTTAACGTGGTCGAAATGCGGGACGCCGCTGAAATCACTCCAGCCGGCGCACACCAATGCCCGCTCCCCTAACTCCGCGCAGGCCGCACTGATCATGGCGATCGTGTCGGCCGGAGATTCCACCGGCATGCTGCCAAAGCCAAAGCAGATTGGCGGTGTGCCCGCGGCAATCCACGACACGACCTCATCGTCGACGTCGGTCGTCAACTCCATTGTCAGTGTGCCGACAAAGGGGCGATGGCCGTCCCATTTCGCCCATTCGGCTGCCAGCCCGGGAAAGCAAGCCTCGTCGTAGCCCTGAATCTCCAGCGATTGGCGTTTAGCGATCCGTCCCGGGGACGGGCCTGTCGCCTTCGGTAAGCCAAGTTCACGGCGCTGCGTGTCCTCGATCTTCTTGTTCAGGCGCCAACAGAACCAGTCGAACGCCGTCATTGCGTAGCGGGCCAGCGGCGAAGGCAGGATCGAAACGACCTGGCCGTTGGGCCGCATCGGGACGTGATGCAGCGTGGCCAACGGAATGTCGTAATACTCCGCGACGTTGGCGGCGGGTTCCTGGTAACTCAGCCCGGCGAACAGCAGGTCGGCGTCCTCCGCCAGCGACACCAGCGTCGTGTTCATCTGGGTCCAGCACTGATCGCTGAGCTCCCACATCTCGCGCCACAACCTTCTCAGCTGCCGGACTCTCCAGAACCTGCTGAAGAAAGACGTCCAGAAGCCGCGGTACACGTCCAGCCACGTCCGCGTATCCAACCCGTAGGAGACCGCGGGAAGCCCGGCCGCCTCGACGAATTCGATCAGGTCGGGCGCGACGGCCATCCGCACGTCGTGGCCTCTGCGCTGCAGTTCGCGTCCCACAACGAGGGAAGGCTCGACATCGCCTCGCGTTCCATAATTCGCCAGCACGAATTTCATTGCGGACCCAAGACTTACGGTTGTGTGGTCGTCATGGCTTGCGCCACAGCACGCCTGTGCCGTCAATTTCTTCGATCTCGACAGATATGCCGTGCTTCTCGCGGTAGTCGGTCACCGCTTGCTCACACGCTTTCAGCGCGTAGTAGTCGTCGATGATGCAATAGCCGCCTGACGACAGGCGTGGGTAGAGCGCATCCAGTGCCTGAATCGTCGATTCATACAGATCCCCGTCAAGGCGCAACACCGCAATCTGGTCAACCGGAGCGTCAGCTAACGTGTCCTTGAACCAGCCGGGGATAAAACGGACCTGCTCGTCGAGCAACCCATAACGTTCGAAATTCGCCCGGACTTCCGCCTCCGGAACCCCCAGTATTTTCGCATGCCGGTGCAGCTTGATCCCTTTATCGGCTTTGTAATTCACGGTGTCCGGGGGAGGTACGCCGGCGAACGAGTCAGCCAGCCAGACACGGCGCGTCTCATCCCCATAGACCGACAGGACCGCGCGCATCAATATGGAGGCACCCCCACGCCACACGCCACACTCGACCAGATCGCCGGGAACGCCGTCGGCCAGCACCGTCTCAACGCAATGCTGCAGACTGGTCAGCCGCTGCATTCCGATCATCGTCAAGGCATCCGTCGGCCAATCCAGACCCAAGTCCCGCGCATGTTCATTGAATGGGTGTTTACGGACCAGCATGAAATTGCGGGTATTGAAGATGGGCCGCCCCAGGCGATACCACCCCACCGGCACCAGCTGATCGTGACCGTATCTGGTGAGGTCACGACGGAGCAGGTCGAGATACGCAGATCGCGAATCGGTTTCAGTCGCGGTCAAAGCTGCCCCCTACGTCCCATGCCTCTACTCCCACTTGTCGGCCGGTTGTCCAGCCTAGACGTCCCCCGACGCCGCCAACGCGTTTCACGGTTTTGCCCCAAGCCCCCGGCGTAGCCGGCCATCCCACGGGTGCAGCGTGAACCGCCACCAGCAATCATCAAACGCCTCAAAGGATCATCTCCCATGTACCTTCCACACCAGCTCCTACTCCAGATCCCGACAGCTAGGACCGCGACCTCAATGAAGCGGACGAGGCCGTGCAGACGGCTGGGATTTTCCTCGCATGGGAGCCAAACCAATCGAACTCAGTGCTTCCGCAGCGTGTGGTCAGCCTACCGCCAGTCAAGCTATGTCACGCTAACGGATCCGCCC
>DASYJS010000194.1:0-14697 GCA_035996225.1 Mycobacterium sp.
CGTCGCCGCGATAGCGTTCCGGCGCGCGCGCATCGAGC
Source organism: Mycobacterium sp. (assembly GCA_035996225.1). Classification (GTDB taxonomy): domain Bacteria; phylum Actinomycetota; class Actinomycetes; order Mycobacteriales; family Mycobacteriaceae; genus Mycobacterium. Next base: position 39 of record DASYJS010000194.1, read on the forward strand.
AGCGTCACGGCCCCCGCGCCGGCTTGTTCGGCCGTCAGGGTGGGCCGAGCTCCGGCATACAAATCATCATGCGGCACAGCCACATTCCCCTCCTGCGGGGTGACCGGACCCGTCTCGAGGTTTCGCCCGGCCGACCGCCACGCGCCCAGTCCACCGTCCAGGATGCGTACCTTCGCGAGCCCGGCCGCGGTCAATACCCACCATGCTCGCGCAGAACCGGCACGATTCCAGTCGTCGTAGACCACGACCAACGAGTCCTGCTGAATACCCCAGCGGCGTGCGGCGGCCTCGAGGCTTCGTCCCGACGGCAGCGGGTGACGGCCACGGCCGGCAACAGTGTGATCGCTGAGGTCCTCCTCGAGTGACACATACACCGCACCGGGTAGGTGATCTTCCAGGTAGGCCGCTTGACCGTCGGGCTCATCGAGTCGCCAACGGACGTCCAATATGGTCAGCGGATCGCCGGCCTCGATAAGGTCGGCCAGCTCCGTGGCGGTGATCAGCACTTGGTCGCGCGCTTCCACCAGCTCACCTCCTTGTTGTCTGTAACGAGCCTAGCCGCCGGGTGGAAAGCGTTTCCGCGCAGCAAAGGGCGGCGTAACCTCCCGGTAGGGGCTGAGCAAACAGGGAGTCAGCGTGGGCGAGAAATGTCGGGTAGCGCACGTGGGTACCGGTTACACCGGATCGATTGCACTGCGGCAGATCCTTCGATCGCCGCATTTCGAATTGGTCGGGCACCTGGTGCATGGCCGTGACAAGGTGGGGCGAGACTCCGGTGAGCTGGTCGGAGAGTCCGCAGCCAATGTCGAAGCATCCGACAGTTTTGCGGATTTCGTCGCGCTTGACGCCGACTGCGTCACCTACTTCGCGACGGTTTCCGGTCGCGACAGCAACGAAGTCGTCGGCCAGTTGTGCGCGTTGCTGGCAAGCGGAAAGAACGTTGTCACACCGTCGTTTTTTGGGTTGTTTCATCCACCGTCGCTGGACGACGCCGCGCGCGAGCAGCTGGCCGGGGCGTGCCGCCGAGGCAATAGTTCGGTGTTCGCCACGGGCATTGCACCCGGCTTCACCAGCGATATCCTCGCCGTGCACGCCGCGAGCATGAGCGAGTTACCAACGAAAGTGTCGGTCCAGGAACGTATTCCGTGCGGCGCATACCGGGTTCCGGGATTCTTCGCGATGTTGGGGTTCGGACGCACGCCCGAACAAGACGCTCAGATGTACCCGCCGGGAGCGATGATTGGCCACATTGCTCCGCCGTTGCGGCTCTTGGCTCAGGGCCTCGGCTGGACCGTCGACGAAGTTCGCGAGTATCGCGACGTTGCGCTTGCCGAGCGTCACTACACTTTTGAAGCCGGGGAGATTCCCACTGGGACGATCGCCAGCGTGCGGATGCGATTCGACGGCATCGTCGGTGGACAGCCGCGCGTGCAATTCTCGTCGATCTGGTCGATGCCCGACGAATCGGTAGAAGACTGGCAGCCGGCCATCGCCGCGGGCAGCATCACTCGGCGGCTGACGCGCATCACGGTTGATGGCGATCCCCCTGTGCAGGTTGACTTTGCGCTCAACGGTGGAGACTTGCCCGGCTCAACTGCCACCGCTGCTCGCGTGCTGAATGCGATCCCGGCGGTGTGTGCGGCAAACCCCGGCATTCTCAGCGCACTCGATCTCGTTGTCGGCGCGAAAGCGTCCCTGGGCGGCGCATCGTGATGCGACGGGTTCTCACGGGGTGCCTCGTGGCGGGCGTCGCTCTCGCTGTCGTCACGGCGATCCCGGCCAATGCGGTGCCGAATACGCAGTGCACGCTCTCGACACCCGTGCGAGAAGTACACAGCATCTCTGAATTACCGCCGACGCTCCTCAGACTGTTGCCGCCCATCGCAGACGTCGGCGCACCGTTCAACAACACGGATTCGGTCAACGATCCGACGTTGCCGTTCCGGCGCCTGATCCGTGCCGGTAATCGGGACACCGACTGGTTCGTCTGGTACGAGCACGGCGGTGTCGGGTATTTCTGGCAAGCAGTGGTGGCGCACGTCGTACCGGGTGGCGCACCGACGGTGCTGGCGAACGCGGGAACCATTGCCGACACCCTGTGCAGTCTCACCGATGGCGCCTTCGCCGGTTACGTTCCGCCATATCCACCGGGTGCGTGGGCAGCATCCGACTTCTAGCGCCGACACCGAGGATATGCCAACGGTTTTCGGTGAATCCCTTGCTATGCGGTGTTCTCGGAATCGTCGTCCGGTCCGCCGATTATGGGCCCTAATGTCGCCAGCATGCCGGCTGCTGCCCGCTGCCAGGTGAAGTTCTCCGCGCGGCGCCGCGCGCAGGTCCGGCGGTGATATTCGGGCAGGCTGATGACTGTGCCGACCGCCCTGGCGATGGCCTCGGGGTGGTTGTCGGCCGAGGCGCCGCTGTCCGGCGTAATGATCTCGGTGAGCGCCGAAGTGCGGGAGACCACCGCCGGTGTCCCGCATGCCAGTGATTCCAGCGCGGCCAATCCGAACGTTTCGTGCGGCCCCGGTGCCAGCGTGACATCCGCGGAAGCGAGCAGTCCGGCGACGGTGTGCCGGTTGGTGATGAACCCGGTGAAGTCGATGGGTAGCCCGGTGGCCTGTCGTTGCAGCTTGGCCCGCATCGGCCCTTCGCCCATGACGACCAGTCGTGCATCGACGCCGGAATCGCACAACGCGGCCAGCGCGTCGACGCTGCGGTCCGCTCGCTTCTCCACCGACAACCGCCCGCAGTGGACCAGCAGGAGCTGCGTTGGGGTGGCCCATTGTCGTCGAACCAGGGGAGAGTGCCGGCTCGGATGGAAGGTCTTCAGGTCCACGCCCAGGGGCACGGTGACAACGTTCGTTGCACCGATGCGGTCGAATTCCTCGCGTGCGAATCCGGTGGTACACACCACGGTGTCGTAGTCGGCGGCGGTGCGACCGTTAGCAAAGTCGGCGAGGCTACGCGCCGGCCGGCGCGGAAGTACTTGGCCAGCAAGGCGATCCAGGCGCTCGTGCGAGATCATCACGGTCGTGGCGCCGTGTTCGCGGCCCCACCGCCCCAGTGATCTGAGCGTGAGCCGGTCGGAGACTTCCAAGGCGTCGGGTTGCAGTGCTTCCAGCAACGCCTTGACCGGGCCCGGCATCACCGCGCGGTAGCCGTCGGTGAAGGGAATCAGCCACGCGGGCATGGTGATTCGCACCACGCCCGTCGGTAACAGGGCGCGTTCTGCGCGCGGACCGGGGACGATCAAAAACACGTCGTGCCCGCTGGCGCAGTATTCCGCACCCAATCGGTCCACCGCGGTGCGAAGGCCGCCGGACCGAGGGCCATAGAAGTTGGCGACCTGTACAACGCGCATAAGCTGAGGACACGCGGCGCTTGTGTGCAGTCAACGATGCAGAACTGACGCAAGCCTTAACAGTCCATGAATTCCGCTGATTCTCAGCTGTCCTCGTTTCGTTGGCCGCCTTCGGCTTTGCTAATCCGCTCGGATAGGTCGGCTCCGGAAAGCTGTGCATCGAGAAATCCGCCGGAGGTCGGCAAGCTCAGATGCAGTTGTGACGCACCGCTGACCTCGACCAGACCCTGCTCGAGGGTGAAGTCGAGAACGTGGCCCCCGCCGGTGCGCTCACTGTTGAGGAAGTGCAGGTGGTATCCGGCCACGGAAATGCCCTGTTGAAATTGTGGAGTGCGGAAGCCGACGAGAACCCCGGTCACATCGGTGAATCGTTGTTCGGCCTGGCCTTCGGTCGCTTCCGTCAGCGGCGGATAGGGACGCGATTGTTCCATCACTGTGCGGGTGCGCAGCTCAGAGAAGCGCCCAGTGACCCGGATCCCATAGATGAGGTTGGCGCTTTTGATCTGGTGGTCGATCGCGCTGAGTACCTCCGCTTGGTCGGTGGGGGTTTGGATGTCGATGTCGAAATCGGTGTGAAATCGGGTCACCGCCGCGAACGGAGTGCGATCGGTTGGCGCTGCGCGAGTGGCGGTTCCGTCAGCACGCAAGCGGTAGCAGACGCCGTCGAGGATGACCATCTCGCCGTCGAGGTGGTTGAAGGTGCCCAGACCGAAGTCGCCGTGGCGCAGGATCTCGGCGACGGTGACGTCGCCGTCGTAGACACCCTCGAGGAGGGCGCTGATGGTTGAAAACTGGTAGACCTCGTTGTCACGGCCTGCATCTTCGTGTTGGCGGGCGTGCTGGTGCGCGAGAAGCGTTGCGGCCCAATGGCGAAAGTGGTCGTAAGCGTCCGGTCTGCTGTTCATGGATGTGCGGCCTTCCCGGCTTATTCGAATGCGTCGTCGTGCAAGTGTGCGGCGAGTTCGGTGTTGCGGCTGTAGTCCACGGGGACATCGATCAGGGAGGGGCCGTCCTCCGCCAGCGCCTGACGCAACGTGGTACGGAATTCGTCCAGGGTGTTGACGCGGTAGCCGTGGGCGCCGAATGCCGCTGCGTAGGAGACGATGTCGTAGTCGCCGAGATGCACGCCGGACTTTCGCCCGTACTTCATGACCTCTTGGAAGCCCACCATGTCGTAGTTGTTGTCGCGCAGGATGATGTGGGTGAAGGTCAAGCCGAGACGGGTTGCGGTTTCGAGTTCCTGGGCGGAGAAGAGGAATCCGCCGTCGCCGGAGACGGACACCACGGCTGTGCCGGGCCGCACCAGGCACGCGGCCATCGCCCAGGGTAACGCGACGCCCAAAGTTTGTTGGCCGTTGGAGAACAACAATCGTCTGGGCTCGTAGACCCGGAAGTGTCGGGCCATGTAGATGTAGACCGAGCCAACGTCGCAGGTGATGGTCGCCTCGTCGTCGAGTTCGTCGCGCAGCGCCAGCAGCACGGCAACCGGGTTGAGTCCGGGGCCGTCGGGGGTGTGGTTGCGCTCGACTACGTCGATGTCCGCCAACGCTTTTCGTTGCCGCGCGATCTCATTCTGGTAGTCGTTCGTCAGGGTCAGGCCGGTCAGGTTGTCGTTCAATGCTTTGAGGGTGGCCGCGACGTTGCCGAGCAGCTCTAGCCTCGGCTGATAGTGGTTGTCGATGTCGGCGGGCACCGAGTCGATGTGCACGATGGTGCGCTCGACGTCGTCGTTGTTCCACAGCACGGGGTCGTATTCGACGGCGTCGTATCCGACGGTGATCAAGACATCGGCGTGGGCGAGGATGACGTCGCCGGGTTGGTTGCGGAAAAGACCCACCCGGCCTAAGAAGTTGTCCTCCAGCGCGCGGGATATCACGCCGGCCGCCTGGAAGGTCTCCACGACGGGTAAGCCGGTTGCTGCGACCAGTGCGCGAAGCGCCCGCGTGCTGTCTTGGTCGGCGCCGCGGATTCCGACCAGCAACGCCGGGCGCCGCGCGGCGCGGATCAGCTCGCCGGCCTCGGCAATCACCGCCGTTGGGGCGCTCGCCAGCGGAGGGACCGGCATTCGGGCCGTGATCCCCGCGGTAGTGGGTGCGGCCAGGACGTCGACAGGTAGCACGACGGCGGCCGCTCCGCGAGGCTCGCTGCCGGCGGCGCGGAAGGCGCCGACGACGGCCTCGGCGACGTTGTCGGGATGGTTGACCTCGCCGGTGAACTTGGTGACCGTTCGCAGCACCGCCGCGGCATCCATTGACTGATGGGTGCGCTTGAGCCGGTCCTTGCGGCCGACCGCCCCGCACAGCGCGACGACGGGATCTTGTTCGGTGTTCGCGGTCAGCAGGCCGGTCACCAGATTGGTGGTGCCCGGACCGGACGTCACCAGCACGACACCCGGGGTACCGGTGAGCCGGCCGATCGCACCGGCGATGAATGCCGCGTTCTGTTCATGGCGACACACCACCAGCTGCGGCCCGCCGTCGACCAAGGCGTCGTACACGGCGTCGATCTTGGCGCCGGGGACACCGAAGATGTATTCGACCCCCTGGGCTGACAGCGCGTCGACAACCTTTTGCGCACTGCGCACGGGCTTACCGGGGTTCGTGGACTGCATATAGGCCAGTCTGGCCGTTAACGCTACTTTGCGCGAGGATCCCCGAACCAGCGCTGCAGCGCGGCGTGCAGACCTGCTTCCTCAGCTGAACCGAATGTGTCCGCCGCCCAAGCGATGTAGCCGTCGGGACGGATCAGCATCGCCGCGGCGGGCCGGTCGGTGAGTTTGGCGCTGACAGCATCGACACGATCGGTCCAACCGCGCAGCGCTGGCGCGGCGCTGCCGTCGAGGTCGAGCAGCACCGGGCGGGCGTCGTGCAGCAACTCGGCGACCCGTCGGCCGTCTTCGAGCGTCAGGTCAGGCACGAGGTGGCCCGACAGCGGATGATCGTCGCCCATGTCGTATCTCACGTCAGAACCGGCCAGCAGCGCGGCCATGTGCGTCTGCGCGCCCGGGCTGGCGAACAGCTCGCCCAACAATGTTCGGAGTGCGGCGACTTCGGGCCCCGGCGACATGAGTGCGATTTGCGCCAGTGAATGCATCATGACGCGCTGGGCCACCGGGTAGCGCTCGGACTGGTAGGAGTCGAGCAATCCGTCGGGCGCCGCGCCGTTGATCTGGGCAGCCAGCTTCCAGCCGAGGTTCATGGTGTCTTGCAGACCCAGGTTCAAACCGGGTCCGCCCAGCGGGCTGTGCACGTGCGCGGCGTCGCCGAGCAGCAGGACCCGTCCGTCGCGGTAGCGCTCGGCGATGCGGGTGTTCTGCCCATTGATCCGGCGAAGGGCATGCGGCCCTGGGCCTTTCGGTTCTTCGAAGGGGATGTCGACGCCCAACACGCGGCGCGCGCTGTCGCGCAGTTCGGCCAGGCTCATCGGAACTTCCGCGACCGGCGGGCCGAATTCGATCGCGCCGAGCATCGACCGACCCGGCTCGAACTCGGCGTAGATGATTCCACCACGGTCAAAGCGGCTGTGCCCGAAGGGAAGCAGGCCGAATCCTGGAATCTCGATGCTGCTGTTGGGTCGGCGGAGCTCGTCGGGGATATGCACGTGGGCGAGCCGGCTGACCATGGGCGAGGTGAATCCGGGGAAGTCGACGCCCAGTATCTTGCGGACCAGGCTGCGCCCACCGTCGGCGCCGACGACGTAGTCGGCGGCGATGCCGTACTCGTCCTCCGGCGAGGACACTGTCAGCGCAACGGATTCCGAGTCCTGCTGCAAGCCGGCGAGTCCGTGCCCCCAGCGCAGGTCGACCCCGAGGTCGCGCGCACGCTTTTCCAGCAGGCGCACCAGCCGGGGTTGCTGCATGCGCAGTGCGTACATCGGATTGTCTGGAACGTCGGCGAAGTTCAGCGCCATGGCCGCGAACATCCACCCGGGGTTGGGTTGCGGCGGCCGGTCGTCGCCGGTGAAGGCCTGATACAGGCCACGCATGTCGAGCAGTCGGACCACTTGTCCGACAAGGCCGTTGGCTTTGGGTTCGGCGCTGGGGCCGGGACGTGTATCGAGGACGACGGGCCTGACGCCGGCTAATGCGAGCTCGCAAGCCAACAGCAGCCCGTTGGGCCCGGCGCCGGCGATCACGACATCGGCATGTTCGTCAGCCATGGTGTGCCTTCTTTCGCGAGGGCTCGGGCAGTCCGGCGCTAACGGCGGCGAAGCCCGAGCGGATCAGTGTGGTGATCGCCACCGGCGGATCGGCACGCACGTAGGCGTCCGCCGCGGCGTCGCCGACGGCGCGCACGACGGCCATCACCAATCGCGGGTACAGATCGCGGTCCGGATCGGTGCCGGTACGTTCGGCGATAGCCTCCAGCAACTCGTCGAACAGGTTATGCGGCACAGAGTTTCGGACTTGCGGATGCATGACCAGTTTTCGGACCTCGACGAGCTCCTGGCGGCTGGGTGCGCGATTCTCGTCGCCGTACACGTCGCCGAAATCGGCCTCCAGGGGTTCCAGCACGGCGTGGGTGATCGCCGTCCACAGCGGCTCCCCGGCGGGACGCTGCCGCAGCACGGCGATGCTGCGGCGCACGCGTTCGGCTTGCCGGTAGGCCAGCGCTTCGTATTTGCCGCTGAAGTAGTTGTTGAATGTGCGCAGCGAGACTCCCGCCAGGTTGGCGACGTCTTCGCGCGTCACATTGTCCAGCCCGTGCTCAAAAGCCAACTGCAACGCGGCATCGCTGAGCGCACGTTTGGTGTCGGCCTTCTTGCGCTCGCGCAGCCCTGTCATAGCTCCCAACATACGAGAAAATTGCCCGGTAGGCAATATTGCCCGCTGGGCAATGTTCTGCCGAGCGTGCGTTCAGGGCTTTGAGCGTGCACTTAGGGTGACGACACGCCGCGCGGCGCCGCCCAGGACGCACACTCGAAGGCGTCGCCCCTAGCGCTTGCCCCAATCCCAGCGCGGCGTCGTCAGCAGGCCCTGGCCGGTGATGCGGGTTTCACCCCAGTCCTTGTAGAGCTCGATCTCGACGGATCCATCGGAGTCAGCGTCCGTGACCGGCGCGGTGTCCAGGAACTCCAGCAGCGACCGGGAGTGGGTGACGACCACAACTTGAGTCAGGGCCGCCGCGGCGCGGATCAGCGAGGCGAGCGGGCGTACTAATGCCGGGTGCAGCGAGGTCTCCGGCTCGTTGAGCACCATCAGCGAGGGAACTTGCGGGCTCAACAGCGCAGCGACCCAGAGCAGGAACCGCAGTGTGCCGTCGGATAATTCGGCTGCACGCAATGGGCGCAGCATGCCGCGCTGGTGCAGTTGCAGGTCGAACAACCCGTCGTGAATGGCGACCGAGATCGTGGCGCCGTCGAATGCGTCGGCGACGACCCGGCTCAGCCCGTCGGACCCCGACTCGAGGATCGTTTGAATCGCGGCGGCCAGGTCGCTGCCATCGTCGGAGAGCACCGGGGTGCGAGTGCCCACCTGCGGGTGACGGGCGGGCGCCCCGCTGTCAACGCGGAAGCCGTCGTAAAACCGCCACCCGCGCAGGCGCTCACGCACGGCCGCGAGTTCGGGCAACGCGTGCGGGTGGGCGTATTCGGCCAGCACGCTGCGGTACAACGGCAACGACCGGCACAGCTCGTCGAAACCGTTGCCCGAGTTCGCCGACGCTTCGGCGAACACCCGTGACCGGCGCACCAGTGTCGCACTGGGCCGCAGCACCGGCCCCGCGAACAACACTTCCCGTTTGATCTCCGGATCGCGGACGAAAACCGACGGCCCGGCCGACTGCGGCATGCCCAGGTCCACAAGGTAGCCGAAATCATCGGCGGCGAAGCCCATTTCGAGCGACACGGGCCGGGTGCGGACCGTCCCCTCGGTCTTCTGCGAGCGCCGGGCGCCACCCAGTTGTTCGGGCCCGGCCCAGAGCACCGATTGCAGCCCGCCCTCGCGGGCAAGCGAGCCGATTACCTCGCCGCGGCCGCAATCCGCCAGCAGCCGCAGCGCGCGGTACACGGACGACTTTCCCGCGCCGTTGGCGCCGGTAATGATCGACAGCCGGCCCAGCGGCAGGATTACCTCACGCAGCGAGCGGTACCCGCGGATGGCAACCGTCTGCAACATGTCGCCGACTGTACGGCCGGCGTCTGACGAGCTATTCGCTAGCGGCGGAGTCCAGGAGTTGCACTTCCTCGAGGTCCATCTCGGCCTGCAACTCGCGGAGCACGATGTCGTCGATGATCTTTTGATTGCGTAGCGCCAGGACGGCTCGGCGCTTGTGCTCGAGCACCCGGAGACGAACCCGCCGCACTAGATCGTTGCGCTTTGCCAGATCGTTGGTCGAGCCGTCATCGTTCTCCGAGACGAGCGCGGCGTGTTCGTCGTATTCCTTTTGCAGGCGGCTCAGCATCTTTGGGCTCACGTCGAGCTCCTCGGCCACCACCGGCAGGGCGTCGAGGGCGGCTTTGGCCGCAGCGCTGCGCGCCAGTTGCAACTCCTCGGCGTAGGCAACATCTTCGGGCATCTGCGCCCAGCGAACGACTGCCGGCAGCGTGCTGCCCTGGACGAGCACTGTCACGAGAATGACGAAAATAACGATGAAGATGAGAAGGCTGCGGTCCGGGAATGGCGCGCCGCTGAGCGTCATCGTCGGAACGGCCAGCGCTGCGGCAAGCGACACCGCACCGCGGAAGCCCGCCCAGGCGGTGACGAAGCGGGCTCGCCAGCTGATCCGGCGGGCGCGCTGCACGTCGCGTCGGTCGATGAGACGCAGCAACAGGGTGGTGGCTTCGCCCCAGAAAATCCGGGACGCGATGACGACGCCGGTGACGGCAAGAGCGATGAATACGGCGTGGCGCACTCCGCCGTCGAAGCCGGCGATCCCGTGCAGCGCGCCCGGGATCTGGACTCCGACAAACACCCACAACGAGCCGTTGATCAGGAATGTCGCCATGTCCCAGAACGCGTAGGCCTGCAGTCGGGAGCGAGCCCCGATCACCACCGGCCCTGAGTAGGTGAGGATCAGAGCCGACACCAGGACCGCCACCACGCCGCTGGAATCCATACTCTGGGCCAGCAAGAACGCCGCGAACGGCGTCAACAGGCTCATGGCGCCTTCTTCGAGCGGTGAGTCGATTCGTTTGCGCGCCAGGGTGACCAATCCGCCGACCAGCAGCCCCGCGACGATGCCGCCGAGGTAGGAGCCGATGAACCGGATTACCAAATCACCCGGACTGATCTCGGCTCCGCCGATTGCGACGTGGACGGTCACGGCGAACAAGACCAGCGCGGTTCCGTCGTTGATGAGGCTCTCGGCGCGCAACACGGTGATGGTTCGGCGCGGTAATCGTTTCGCCAGGCCGGCCACGGCGGCGGCGTCGGTGGGGGAGAGCACGGCACCCAGAACCGCCGCCGCGTGAGATTCCATGCCCAGCGCTCGGGCCGTCCACGACACCGCCACCGCGGTGACGATCACCAGGACGACGCTGAGCAGAACGATGATCCGCGCATTCGCTTGGATCTCGCGGATGCTCGCGTTCAGGCCCTCCCAATACAGGATGGCCGGCAGGAACAGCAGCAGCACGATCTCGCCGTTGATGTGGAAATGACCGAAGGCGGGGATCAGACCCAGCAGCGCACCGAGAAAGATGAGCAGCACCGGGGGACCCACGCGATAGCGGCGGCCCAGCATCGTGCCCACGATGACGGTGGAGACGAGCGCAACGATGAGAACGAGGCCAAACACCAGCCCATCCTGCCGTACCGGCCGGTGTCTAGCTGCGCGGGCCGAGACACGTCACAAAGACGTAATGGCGCAACGAGTTCGACGAGCGGCGTTAGGTGCAGTCGCAGCAGTCTCCGCAGTCGCAGCAGCAGTCGCACCCATCGCAGCAGCAGATGCAGCTGCCGCCACCTCGGCCGCCTTTGCCCTTCGCGCCGGGGTCGGGTGTTTCGCCCTCGGGGTTTTCGGCCCCTGGGTTCGGGTAGCCCGCACCGACTGGTTGGTTGCCGAAGTTGATGGGTTCCTGCTGGCCGTGCGGTGTTCCGCTGCAGGTGGGATGGCCGGACCTGCTGAAGGTGCGCGAGATCGCTCGCCGCACCTCGTGGGTCAACAACCGCTGCGGCAGCCGGCCGTCGGTGAATTCGACGTCGGCCAGGGCCAGTTCGATGCCGAGCGCCGCATCGTCGCACAGGACGCGGGCTTGCTCCATTGGAGTTTCGGTGGCGGCCAACGGATTCCACTTGCCGTGGGCCAGGTCGTCGTCGTAATCCTCGACCGCGTCGAGCAGGTGCGCCACCCGCCCGAACAGCTGGCCCACTTCGCACAGCGGCGCCTGGTTACCCGGACGGCCGGCCAGTACCGCGGTGTAGGCGAATGCTTCGGCCACCGCGGTTTCGGTGGGCTCGGTCACCAGCAGCAGTGAGCTGCCCGGTCCGGCCGTCGCCTCGAGCTTGGCCTGGCGGTCCATCGCGGCGACGAGCACGCCGGTGTCGAATCCCAGGGTGTGACCGGTGTCGGTGCCTTGGCGCACCCAGCGCTCGGCTATACGGCGTGCGGCCGGTCGCACTCCGGCCGCACCGACCATGCCGTCGTGGTCGTCGACGTGATCGCGCACCCGCGCCGCGGCCAGGGCCAGCGACACCACGGCGGCCAGTCGCACGCAGTCGCCGGTGGCTACGTCGGCGCGCCGCATCCCGCGCAGCGGGCAGGGGCCGGCCTTGCGGCGGGTGGGCTGCTCGGGTGACTGCGCTTCGACCAGAAGCGAGACCACGAGGCCGTCATAGTTGGTGGCGATCCGCGCCGACTGGCCATAGTCGTCGCGCAGTGCCAGACACAATCCGCATAATTGGGCGGTCCAGGCTGCTGCGAGCTCGCCGCCGAGTCGATGGCGGCAGGGCCGGATGATGCCAAACATGCACAGAAGCTACCCGACCCACAGCAAACGCGCGCCCGAAACGACGAGCTACGGGTGCGGCGCGGGACAGGCCTTGGGGAAGGTAACTGGCTGGCCTAGCTGGTCCATCGCCTTACGGAGTTGCGCCATGCCCTGCTGGTACACGTCCGGCGCAGCGGCCGACCAAATCGTGGAGGTGCAGGTGGCGGTGTCGCACCCGCCGCCGAAGGTTACCGACGGACCGGTCTTCACCGTCACGCATTGGCACTGGGCTAGAGCGGGGTTGTGGGGATCGATCTCGCACTCCACATCCAGGCAATTCGCCCAGGCTGCCCCGGACGGGCAGCTCAGCACCGCGAAGTTGGCGTTGATGTTCACCGTCGAAAAGTTCGACCGCACCTTGCTTCCGGATTGGGCCCGGTCGGAGCAGCTCTTGAGTCCCAACGAGTGGCCGTTGACGACGACGCAGTTGCACACCGAGATGTTCGGATCGGTTGGCGACGGCACGCACGGGGCGGTGGTGCACAGTGCGAAGGTCTGGTTGCAGATCCAGGCGCCGTCGACCTCAAGGGCGTTGACGTTGCTGGGCAGGCTGTTCTTACTGGTCGAATCGCAGGCGGCGGCGGTGGCCGCGACAACGGGAAGCAAGCTCACGGATGCCCGGCGCAACAGTCCCCGCCGGGTGAGTCTGGCCCGCTCGGAGACCCGGACGGCTTTGTCGACGAGGTCGCTGATGGCTGCGGCACCGCGTGCCGTTTCGAACCTTCGACCTTCGTCGATGAGCACGGCGCTGGGCGTGCCGGTGATGCCGTAGGCAGCGAACCAGGCCCGAGGCTCATCGATGAGTTCGATCGGGACACGGTGGCTGGCAGGGCCGCCGTTGACGAGAGCAATGCTGACGCGGCCGTCCAGGTCGTCCTGCCATCGGGCCACTTCCGGCAGCAACACATCGCACGCGCCGCAACCGGGCTGGCTAAAGACAAGTACCAGGGGAAGTTCGGGCTCCAGCAGCTTGTCGAGGGTCCAGATGTCGCCGGCTCGATCCGGCAGCGCCAGACCGGCGGCGGCACCCGTGCGTGCCATCCAGCGCCGACGCAATGCCGGGCCGAGCCACAGGGCGAGCATCACCAGCCCGAAAACCGTTAAAGGCCAGCCCAAATACCCGTCGAATGCCACGAGCGCGGCGAGTGCCGCGAAGCATCCGTTCCTGGCCAGCGTCGGCCACCCGAGCGGCCCCGAGGACAGCCCCCCAAAGCAGTGACACTCGGGACGTCGGCCACGGGCGAGACTCACCAGCACCACCGCTCCGAATCCCGCCAGCACGACCAACGCCGCCACCGCGCCGGCTCGGGTCCATGGCCCCGCTACCAGGAGCGCTGCGATGCCGAACTCGGTCGCGATCATCGTCGACCCCACGATTGCTGCGGCCGCTCGCGGCACGCCGAATGCCATGACCGCCCGCCGCGCGCCGCTGCGATCCGCCAGCTTCGCCAGCGCAGCGACGGCAAAGATTCCTGCGAGGAGCAGACGCGCTGCCAACATGGCGATCATCACAAAACTCCAGTCCGGATGCCGAATGGGAACATTTTGCGCCCAGCCATAATGGTGGGGATGACTTTCGTGAAGATCAGGCTCTTGGTGACCGTTGCGATTCTCGTCTCGTCGATGTTGGTGGGCTGCCAATTCGAGAGCAGGAACCCGCCGGCCGCCAACATCCTCGTGGTTCCCATGGAACAGGTGTTGAAGCAGAACAACATCACCCAGAACATCACTCTCACGGTGGGGAACACGCTGAAACTCCAGTTGGGCTCGAATTACAGCACCCCGTTCCGCTGGATGGCGGACACGAAGATCGGCGATCCATCCATCGTCAAGCAAGACAGTCACGAGTATGTGCAGCCCAGTAGCGACGCCCTGGGCGCGCCCGGGACGGAGGTGTGGATGTTCACGGCGCTGAAGCCGGGGACGACGACGATTTCCACGCATTACTCCAGCTTTGTGGGCAAGAACAGCGCGCCGGTGTGCCTGTACACGGCGATCGTGACGGTGCAGTAAAACACTGCGGCCGGGCCGCTCCTCAGCTACCGTCTGGCTGTGCTTGGCTTTCTCCGTAACTGGCCGCAGTTGACCAACGTGCCTACCGAGCTTCACGAACAGCTCGAGGCCGAGGGTCTGATTTTTCTGGCCCACAAGGTCGGCGTGGTGCGACACTTCAGCGGGCATGTTCCGGGTGTCTTTTCGGCCTCGGGTGTCTCGCGTTATCAGGGTGCGTTCGCGTTCAGCACCGCGCGGGTCGTTGCCACTTTCCCCACGCGTGGGGACTCCAATCTGCGGTCCATCGACTGCTCGTGGGACGCCAACAAAGGTCCGGCCGCGGCGACGATAACGAAGAAGGGTCTGCTGATCGAT
>DASYJS010000195.1:0-3315 GCA_035996225.1 Mycobacterium sp.
CATCGCCTCGACCGCGGGGGTGGCGGTGCGGCTGATCACGTGGATGTCGGCACCACTCGCGATGAGCAGGGGTAACCGACGCTGGGCGACCGTGCCTCCGCCGACCACGACGACCTTCTTACCGGTCAGCCGCAATCCGACGAGGTAGGGGCTCTCGGTCACCCGGCAAGCTTAGTGAAGACCATCGGCGCGGTCCGCACGCCGGTTGGCGGCATGTGCGACGAAACGCACCACCGCGTCCGGGGCCGCGGCAGGGTGAGTGTGCAGATACGACGCGTGTACGCCGGCGTGCACGACGCCGTCACGCACAGCGGCGGCATCGTGGTCCGCTTCGCCGGCCCGGTAGACCCAGGCGGGCTGGTAGCTCTCGGTGAAGGTGACCACGGTCCGGTGGAATTCATGTCCGACCACCCGCGCTCCGACGACATACAGCGGCGAATCAGCCACCGCGACGGCGTCGCGATAGGCCAACTTCAGGTGCGAGGTGAACCGCGCCGATCCGGCCAGCACTCCGCACATCGGGTACCCGTCGAGTTCGGAAGCCAAGTAAATCAGACCGGCACATTCAGCGTGCACCGGTGCGCCGGCAGCGGCTATCTCGCTGATCTGTTGTCGGACAACGTCATTGGCGGACAGGTCGGCGGTGAACTGTTCGGGAAAGCCGCCGGGCAGCAGCACCGCGTCGGTGCCCTCGGGCAACGTATCGACCAGCGGGTCGAAGTCGACCACGTCGGCGCCGGCGGCGCGAAGCAGCTCGGAGTGTTCGGCGTAGCCGAAGCTGAAGGCCTTCCCGGCGGCCATCGCCACCGTGGCGCGGCGCCGCCCGGCCTTCTCCCCCACCGCGGCAACGGGATCCCACGCCAGGCTGCTGGTCTGGCCGCGCGCGGCCGCCATCACCGCGGCCAGGTCGACGTGCCGCGCGATCAGAGCGGTCATCGCCTCGACCGCGAGCCGGGCGCGCCGGCCGTACTCGACCGCGGTCACCAGACCCAAATACCTTGTCGGCAGCTCTAATTCGGCGTTGCGCGGAATAGCACCCAACACTGGGATACCGGTGTGCTCGCACGCCTGCCGCAACACCTGCTCGTGCCGCCCCGATCCCACCCGGTTGAGAATCACGCCGGCGATCCGGGTAGCGGTATCGAACGTCGAAAAGCCGTGCAGCAGTGCGGCGATGCTGTGGCTTTGGCCGCGTGCGTCGACAACCAGGATCACCGGGGCGCCCACCAGACCGGCGACGTGGGCGGTGGAGCCCGCCGGCGGCGACGTCGCTGGATTTTCAAAGGGACCGATCCGTCCGTCGAACAGCCCCATCACGCCCTCGATCACCGCGATGTCCGCGCCGGCCACACCATGCGCGTAAAGCGGGCCAATGAGCTGTTCCCCCACCAATACCGGGTCGAGGTTGCGTCCGGGCCGGCCCGCGGCCAGCCCGTGGTAGCCGGGGTCGATGAAGTCCGGGCCCACCTTGAACGGCGCGACCGTATGCCCGGCCTCGCGCATCGCCCCGATCAAACCCGTTGCGACCGTGGTCTTTCCGCTGCCCGACGCGGGAGCGGCGACGACGACCGCGGGGACATTCACCACTCGATGCCCTTTTGCCCCTTGCGTCCCGCGTCCATCGGGTGCTTGACCTTGGTCATCTCGGTGACGAGGTCGGCGGCCTCGACCAGCCGCGGCGGGGCGCCACGTCCGGTGATCACCACATGCTGGTGACCGGGCCGGGCCAGCAACACCTCCACCACCTCGTCGACGTCGATCCAGCCCCACTTCAGCGGATAGGTGAACTCGTCGAGCACGTAGAAGTCGTGGCGCTGCTCGGCCAGCCGGCGCGAGATCTCCGCCCAGCCGTCGGCGGCCGCCGCCGCATGATCTTCCTCGCCGCCGGATTTACGCGACCAGGACCAGCCCGCACCCATCTTGTGCCATTCCACCGCTCCCCCGGCGCCGTGCTCGTCGTGCAACTGGCCCAGTTGCCGGAAGGCGGCTTCCTCGCCCACCTTCCACTTGGCGCTCTTGACGAACTGAAACACCGCGACGTCGAGGCGTGCGTTCCACGCGCGCAACGCCATTCCGAACGCCGCGGTCGACTTCCCTTTGCCGTCACCGGTGTGCACCGCCAACACCGGCAGATTTCGCCGGTCTCGGGTGGTCAGCCCATCGTCCGGGACCTGCACCGGGGTTCCCTGTGGCATAAGGGCGCACCTCCCTTGTTGTGGTCGGCCGACTAGGCCACGCTGCGCACGGCCTGCGTCAAATGGTCGGCGTGCAATTGCTCCAGCCGAATGGTCGGCGCACCGAGCTGGCGGGCGAGCTGCCCGGCCAATCCCAATCGCACATACGACGTTTCACAGTCCACCACCACCGCCGCCGCACCTTCGGCGACCAGCCGGGAGGCCGCGATTCGACTGTGGCCCAACGGGTCCGGTCCGGCCGTGGCCCGGCCGTCGGTGAGCACCACCACCAGGGGACGCCGCGCCCGGTCGCGCGCCCGTTCCCGGACGATCAGCTCACGGGCGGCGAGCAGTCCTTCGGCCAGCGGAGTCTTCCCACCGGTATCGAAGCGGGCCAACCGTCGGCCGGCGATGTGTGCCGACGACGTCGGCGGGAGCAACAGCCGCGCCTGCTGCTGCCGGAAGGTGATCACCGCGACCTTGTCACGCCGCTGATAGGCGTCGCGCAGCAGCGACAGGGTGGCGCCGCTCACCGCGGCCATCCGGTCCCGGGCGGCCATCGACCCGGACGCGTCGACGACGAAGATCACCAGGTTGCCTTCGCGTCCCTCACGAACCGCCCGGCGTACGTCGTCGGGTCGCGGGCGCAGCGGCCCGGCGCCGGCATGCTCGGCGGCCGACAGCAGGGTGGCGAACAGGTGTAGTCCGTGAGCTCCGGCGTCGTTGCCGTCGGCGGCGGCCACCACGCTCCCGGAGAGGTTGCGGGCCCGTGACCGTCGGCCGGGTGCTCCTTGACCGACGCCGGGAACCGTCAGCGTGCGGGTACGAAATGTTTTCGACGGCGGGGCGCTGGGCCGCGTTTTGGGCGGTTGGGGCTTCGCTCCCGACGGTGAGTCCGGTTGTGACGCAGGGTCATTGGTGGACTGGCCGCCGCCGGGTGGGTCTGGATCGGGTTCGGGATCTTTACCGGCCTGCTCCAGCGCCTCGTCCAGCTGGTCGCGGTCGATGCCCGGATCGTCGAACGGGTCGCGGCGACGGCGATGCGGCAGCGCCAGTTCTGCGGCCACCCGGATGTCCTGCTCCTCGACGGTAGTCACGCCGCGCCAGGCGGCGTGGGCGGCGGCGGTGCGGGCCACCACCA
>DASYJS010000196.1:0-7480 GCA_035996225.1 Mycobacterium sp.
ACCGCACCCGCGGATCGCTGCGCATCGTTGACGATCTGTTGCCGATCCCGGGTGAGACGGCAATGCCGGAAAGCGAATTCCGCCTCGCGCTGGGCAAGTGCGCGCCCGAACGTCGCCACGACATGGTGCTCGACCAGGTCGCGCGGCTGGCGGCCAACGTGATGGGACTGCCTCCCACGGAGTCGTTGGATCCCTCCACCGGCTTCTTCCAACTCGGGATGGACTCGCTGATGAGCGTGACTCTGCAGCGGTCACTGTCCGACACCCTCGGTGAATTCCTGCCGGCGTCGGTGGTTTTCGACTACCCGACCGTGTACAGCCTGACCGACTATCTGGCCACGGTGCTGCCCGAGCTCACCGAAGCCGATGAGCAACCGGACACGGATGCCTACGACGAATTCAGCGAAGCCGAGTTGTTAGAACAACTTTCGGAAAGACTAAGAGGGCCCTAATGACCACCCCTACACCAGATCGCCGGGCGATCATCGCTGAAGCGCTACACAAGATCGACGATCTGTCCGCTCGCCTGGAGATCGCCGAGAAGGCGGGCACCGAGCCGATCGCGGTTGTCGGGATGGGTTGCCGGTTCCCTGGTGGGGTGGACAGTCCGGAGCAATTCTGGGACTTGTTGCGCGACGGGCGAAGCGGCATTGTGCGGGTTCCCTCGCAGCGCTGGGATGCTGACGCTCTTTTCACCGAGGACCACACCGTTCCCGGCACGATCTGCAACCGCGAAGGCGGCTTCCTTTCCGGCTGGGAACCCGACGAGTTCGATGCGGAGTTCTTTTCCATTACCCCGCGCGAGGCGGCCGCGATGGACCCGCAGCAGCGGTTGTTCCTCGAAGTTGCCTTCGAAGCGCTGGAGAACGCCGGAATCCCGCCGCACACCATTCGCGGCACCCAAACCTCGGTTTTCGTCGGCGTCACCGCCTACGACTACATGCTCAAGATGTCCGCCACGGTGCGGCCCGAAGACCTCGACGCCTACCTGCTCACCGGAAACTCGGCGAATTTCGCCGCCGGGCGGATGGCCTACCTGCTCGGTGCTCGCGGTCCAGCGGTGGTGTTGGACACGGCGTGCTCGTCGTCGCTGGTGGCCATCCACCTTGCCTGCCAGAGTCTGCGCTGGCGCGAAAGCGACACGGCGTTGGTCGGCGGGACCAACCTTCTGCTTGCCCCGGGCACCAGTATCGCCTGCTCACGGTGGGGAATGCTGTCCCCGGAAGGCCAGTGCAAGACCTTCGACGCGAGCGCCGACGGGTATGTCCGCAGCGAGGGCGCCGGCGCGGTGGTGCTCAAGCGGCTCTCCGACGCGCAACGGGACGGCAACCGGATCCTCGCCGTGGTGCGCGGTTCGGCGGTCAACCAGGACGGCGCCAGCAGTGGGGTGACCGTTCCCAACGGCCCCGCGCAGCAGGCGCTGCTTCGCCAGGCGCTGACGTCGGCCAAGTTGACGCCGGCCGACATCGACTACATCGAGGCGCACGGCACCGGCACTCCGCTCGGCGACCCGATCGAACTCGACTCTCTGAGCAAGGTTTTCGCCGATCGTGAGGACCGCGCGCCACTGGTGCTGGGGGCGGTCAAGACCAATCTCGGTCACCTGGAAGCAGCGGCCGGCATCGCCGGATTCATGAAGACCGTGCTGGCCGTCGGACACGGCCGCATTCCACGGAACCTGAACTTCACCGAGCTCACGCCGCATGCCAGTGAAGGCGTGTCGCGTCTGACGATCGCCACCGAGGACCTGGAATGGCCGGCCACCGGGCAACCGCGCCGGGCCGGGGTGTCCTCCTTCGGTGTGAGCGGGACGAATGCCCATATCGTGATCGAGCAGGCCACCGATCCGGTCCCGGTGCGCCAGCGTGGATCTGACCCGGCGGTGTCGACGCTGTTGGTGTCGGGCAAAACGAAACAGCGGGTGGCGGCGACGGCCTCGGTGCTGGCCGACTGGATGGAAGGCTCCGGCGCCGAGGTGGCGCTGGCCGATGTGGCGCACACCCTCGACCATCACCGCGCGCGGCAGACCAAGTTCGCCACGGTGGTCGCGGCCGATCGCGCCCAGGCCGTCGCGGGTTTGCGCGCGCTGGCCACCGGTGATCCCGCCCCCGGCGTAGTGGATTGCCACGAGGGGTCGGTCGGGCCGGGCACGGTGTTCGTCTACTCGGGCCGCGGATCGCAGTGGCCCGGCATGGGCCGCCAGCTGCTGGCCGACGAGCCGGCGTTCGCCGCGGCGGTCGCCGAGCTGGAGCCGACATTCGTTGCCGAGGCCGGGTTTTCGCTGCACGAGGTGATCGCCACGGGGAAGCCGCTGGAGGGCATCGAACAGATTCAGCTGGGTCTGATCGGCATGCAGCTCGCGCTCACCGCGCTGTGGCGTTCCTACGGGGTGACCCCGGATCTCGTGATCGGGCATTCGATGGGCGAAGTGGCCGCGGCGGTAGTCGCGGGCGCGATCACCCCCGCCGAGGGGTTGCGGGTGGCCGCGACCCGGTCCCGGCTGATGGCGCCGCTGTCCGGGCAGGGCACCATGGCAATGCTCGAACTCGACGCCGCCGCCACCGAGGTGCTGATCGCCGATCACCCGCAGGTCACGGTGGGGATCTATGCCTCACCGCGCCAGACGGTCATCTCGGGACCCACCGAGCAGATCGACGAGGTGATCGCGCGGGTGCGCGCGCAGGGCCAGTTCGCCGGCAAAGTCAATATCGAAGTGGCCCCGCATAATCCGGCCATGGACGCCCTGCAGCCCGCGATGCGGTCGGAACTGGCCGGTCTCACCCCGCGGCCACCGACCATTCCGATCATCTCGACCACTTACGAAAACTTGGGAAGCCCAGCGGCATTCGACGCCGAGCACTGGGCCACCAACATGCGTAACCCGGTGCGCTTCCAGCAAGCGATCGCTCATGCCGCCAGCGGAGCCGGCGGTCCCTACCACACCTTCATCGAGATCAGCGCGCACCCGTTGTTGACCCATGCCATCAACGAAACGCTGGCCGCTCGCGAACCGGAGGCCGACGGCGGAGCCGGTTACTTGAGTCTCGGCAGCCTGCAACGCGACACGCACGACACCCTGACGTTCCACACCAACCTCAACACCACCCACCCGCCGCAGGCCACGCACGTGTGCGCACCGTACCCGGTGCTGCCCACCACGCCGTGGCAGCACACCCGGCACTGGATCGCCCCCACGATCGCGGCGCACCACACGGCAAACACCCACCCGCTGCTCGGCATCGGCGTCACCGACCCCACCACCGGCACCCGGATCTGGGAGTGCGAGCTCCGCCCGGATCTGCTGTGGCTCGGCGACCACGTGATCGACGACCTCTGCGTGCTGCCGGGATCGGCCTACGCCGAAGTGGCGCTGGCCGCCGCGACGGACGCATTCGAGAGCGCACAAAGCGCACCGGGCTGGATGATTCGCGAGCTGAGCCTGCACCAGATGCTGCACGTCACCGACGACACCGTTCTCGTCACCACACTTACCGGTGACGAGCAGGCGTGCCGGATCGAGATGCGCACGCAGAACGCTACTTCGGGGTGGGTTAAACACGCCACCGCCACGGTTGCGCGCGAGACGGCGTCCGACGACCAGGCACCGCGACCGGCGGACGACGAAACGGCGGACGAACTCAACCCCGACGACCTCTATCAGCGACTGCGTGGTGCGGGACAACAACACGGGCCGGCATTCCGCGGCATCGTGGGGCTCGCCGTCGCGAAATCCGGCGATGCCCGCGCAGACGTGCGGCTACCCGCGTCGGCCAAAACCGGTTCCCGCAACTTTGGCCTGCACCCGGTGATGATGGATATCGCCGTGCAGGCCCTCGGCGCCACCCGGGTGGCGACCGACCTGGCCGGAGGCCAGTCCGCCCGCGAGACCCTGGTACTGCCAATACGTTTCGCGGGTGTTCACGTCTACGGAGACATCACCGCCGGTGTCTGCTCAATAGGCTCCCTTGCCACCACCGACAGCCCGGACCGGCTCGTTGGCCAGGTCACACTGACCGATCCGGACGGACGGCCGCTGCTCGTCATCGACGAAGTCGAGATGGCGGTGCTCGGGTCAAGTAGCGGCGCAACCGAACTCAGCAGCCAGCTGTTCACGGTGCAGTGGGAACCCGCACCGCTGGACAAAGCCGCCGGCACCCTGGATCGCTTGTTGTTGATCGGTGGCGCCACCGCCGACGACCCGCTGCTGCCCGCGCTGCGGTCGTCGCTGCGCGACGGCATCGCCGAGATCGAGCTGGTGTCCCCCACCGACACCGCGAACCTGCGCGCGACGATCACCCGAAACCAAGGCTGGGACAGCATCGTCGTGGTCTGCCCGCCGCGCAGCGTCGACGAGGCGCGAGACGAACAGGCGCAGCTGGAGCTGGTGCAGGCCCGCACGCTACTGATCGCCGACATCGCCAAGACGGTGACGCGGATGGGGGCCAGGAACAGCCCCCGGCTGTGGATCGTCACCCGCGGCGCCCAAGCGCTAGATCCCGGAGATCGAGTCACCTTGGCGCAGACCCAGCTTCGGGGAATAGCACGGGTGCTGACATTCGAGCATCCGGAACTGAAGACCACGATCGTCGACATCGACGCCGACGGTTCCGGCACGCTTGCCGCCCTGACCGAGGAACTGCTGGCCGGTTCGGACCACGACGAAATCGCGCTGCGCGACCAGCAACGCTATGTCAGCCGGCTGGTGCCGGCGCCCGTCGGGGCGACCGGTGATCTTGCCGTCGAAGCCCGCCGCACGGTGGTGAGCCTGGACGGCGGGGGCGCCGTGCGGCTGCAGATCGACCAGCCCGGACGCCTCGATGAGCTGAAACTTCATGCGGTGAAGCGGATTATGCCCGCCGCCGGCCAGGTGGAGGTTCGGGTCGTCGCCGCGGGTCTCAACTTCAGCGACGTGCTCAAGGCGATGGGCGTGTATCCCGGACTCGACGGTGCCGCGCCGGTGATCGGTGGCGAGTGTGTCGGTTTCGTGACGGCTGTCGGGGAAGATGTCGACACAGTCGGGGTCGGGCAGCGCGTGATCGCGTTCGGCCCCGGCACGTTCGGCTCATACATGACGACCCTTGCCGACCTCGTGGCCCCGGTCCCCGAAGCACTGCCCGATGGCGAGGCGGCCGCATTCGGCATCGCGTATCTGACCGCCTGGCACTCACTGTGCGAAGTCGGGCGGTTGGCAGCCGGCGAGCGCGTGCTGATCCATTCCGCCACCGGCGGTGTCGGACTGGCCGCGGTTTCGATCGCGAAGATGATCGGGGCCCGGATCTACACGACGGCCGGCTCGGATGCCAAGCGCGAAATGCTGGCCGGACTCGGCGTCGAGTATGTCGGCAATTCCAGGAACGTCGAGTTCGCCGACGAGATACTCGACATCACCGACGGCTACGGTGTGGATGTCATTCTCAATTCGCTTCCGGGCGAAGCGATTCAACGCGGCGTGCAGATACTTGCTCCCGGCGGCCGGTTTGTCGAACTGGGCAAGAAGGACGTCCACGCCGACGCCAGCCTCGGATTGGCCGCACTGGCCAAAAGCGGGTCCTTCGCCGTGGTCGATCTCGACTTGAATCTGAAACTTCAGCCGGCACGGTACCGCGCAATGCTCGCGCACATCCTCGAGCACGTGGCGGACGGCAAACTACGGGTACTCCCGGTCACCGAGTTCAGCCTTGCCGAGGCGGCCGACGCATTCCGGCTGATGGCCGCCGGCCGGCACACCGGCAAGATCGTCGTGTCGATACCGGCCGGCGGCGACATCGAAGCGATCGCGTCACCGCCGCCGCAACCGCTGGTCAGCTCCGACGGCGGCTACCTGATCGTCGGCGGCATGGGTGGCCTCGGCTTTGTCATCGCGCAGTGGCTGGTCGAGCAGGGCGCGGGAATGGTTGTGCTCAACGGGCGTTCGAGCCCCAGCGACGAGACTCGGTCGGCAATCGCTGACCTGAGCGCCGCGGGTAGCCGCATCGAGGTGGTCACCGGCGACATCGCCGACCCCGACACGGCCGGCCGGCTGGTGGCGGCGGTCCAAGGCGCCGGCTTCCGCGTCGCCGGAGTCCTGCACAGCGCAATGGTTCTCGATGACGAGATCGTGCTGAACATCTCTGATTCGGCTGCGCGGCGGGTGTTCACTCCGAAAGTCGCCGGCAGCTGGCGCCTCCACCAGGCCACCGCCGCGCTGGATGTCGATTGGTGGCTGACGTTCTCCTCGGTGGCCTCAATGCTGGGCGCGCCCGGTCAGGGAACCTACGCCGCGGCGAATTCGTGGGTCGACGGCCTGGTCGCCCATCGGCGCTCGCTCGGACTTCCGGCCGTCGGGATCAACTGGGGCCCTTGGGCCGAGGTTGGTCGCGCCCAGTTCTTCGCCGACCTCGGTGTCGCGATGATCACCGTCGAGCAGGGGCTGGCAGCCATGCAGCTGGCGCTGGCGGCCGACCGGGCGCGCACCGGGGTGTTCAGCCTCGACGCGCGGCAGTGGTTCCAAGCCTTCCCCGCCGCGGCGGGTTCCTCGTTGTTCGCGAAGTTGCAAGACCTGTCCACGGGCGAGCGGCGGGGCGGCGGCGCGATCCGTGCGGAATTGGATGCCTGCGACCCCACCGAGCGCCCGGGGCGCCTGGCCACCACGATCGCCGGCGAAATCCGGGCGGTGCTGCGTTCGACCGACCCGATCGACCCCGATCGGCCGATGGAGTCGCTTGGCCTCGACTCGCTGATGGCTCTCGAGTTGCGCAACAGGCTCGAAGCTAGCCTGGGCACGATGTTGCCCGCCGCGCTGGTGTGGGCCTACCCGACCATCACCGATCTCGCGGGCGCGCTGTGCGAACGGCTCGGCTACGCGCCGGTGGCCGAGGCCGAAACGGCAGCTGAGGCCGAATCCGAGCTGTCGGATGAAGAAATGGAATTGCTGTCCGACCTCGTTGCGGCCAGCGAGCTGGAGACGGCAACCGGGGGCAGTGAGTAAATGACGAGTCTTGCCGAGCGCGCGGCGCAGATGTCACCGAAGGCGCGCGAGGTTCTCGCACGCGAGCTTGTTCGCGCGGGGACGGCGTTTCCCACCGATGTTGCCGAACCGGTGGCGGTGGTGGGGATCGGTTGCCGGTTGCCCGGGAGTGTGACTGGGCCGGACAGCTTTTGGCAGCTGCTGATGGACGGACGCGATGCCGTCGCCGAGGTGCCGGCCGATCGGTGGGACGCGGACGCGTTCTACGACCCCGATCCGCAGGCACCGGGGCGGATGACGACGAAGTGGGGGGGCTTTGTCGACGACGTCGCCGGGTTCGACGCCGACTTCTTCGGCATCACCCCGCGCGAAGCCGTGAGCCTCGACCCGCAGCAGCGCCTGCTTCTGGAAGTCGCCTGGGAGGCGTTGGAATCCTCCGGCTCCACGGTCGAGGCGCTCGATGGGAGCGCCACCGGAGTATTCGTCGGCATCGGCGGAACCGACTATGTCAACCTGCTCACGGCGCGCGCGCCG
>DASYJS010000197.1:0-5425 GCA_035996225.1 Mycobacterium sp.
GTACCGTCAACCCGTGGCGTTTCGGCGGGAGAGTCCGTTTCGTGGACGGCGGTTGCGGCTCGATGAGGAGCTCTTCGAGCGCTTCGCTATGAGTCCTTGGGGCTATCAGTACGTGCTCCGCCTGGCGCCGCGTATTGACAAAGAGTGCCAACCTGCTGGCGCACCCCGAATGCACGGTCGAGTTCAGGGGTCCGCCCGCGCAGTACCGGGCCGAGCTGCTGACCGGGGACGCTCGCGTCGGGGCGTGGACGACGACCATCGACTTCTATGCCGGCTATGAGAGCTACCGCGCCCGCTGTGCGCCACGCGAGATCAGGCTCTTCCGCCTCCGGCCTATCGCCGCGTGAGGGCGGGTGCTTCAGTCCGCACCGAGCCGTCAGAGCGCACGAAACCGACATTTATCGTGAAGACTCGATTGTCGGGAATTCCCGCTCCCATATATATTCTTAAACTCCCAATTGGTGGAGTTACGCTTCAAATAGCCAATTCGCTGCAGAAAATGGCGAGTCCGTTGATCTGGTGGAAGCGCGGATCATCGCGACGTCTTGGCGGCTTCGCGCTGAGCCTTCTCTTTCACGTGGGTCGAGCAGCAATGCCCCATTTCGCAATGGTACCGGTCACTGCATTCACGCGAGCAATAAACTGATGCGGCCGGAAGCCACTCCGGATCGGACAGGTCACGCCATCGGTCGTTCGGATCGAACGTGTGGCCGCAATGCACGCAGGTCTTGACCTTGGCCTTGGTCTTGGTACTGGTAGCCATACCGATCAGGGTACGCGCCATGGCCCTAAAATCGGTGCCCGTTTCAGATCGACAACAATCGACGTCACGCAAACCACATGGCGTGCATTTCAAAGTAACACCAGCGAATTAATTACTTTCTGAAACTAACTCAGCCGTCTTCGATTCTCGCTATCGCCGCAGGTCCACACGACCGCGCGGTCATTGCAATGCGATCGGCAACAGGTCAACGGGCACAAAATCAGGGTCTTCAGCGAAATCGCCTGTAGCGCATAATGCTTCCATGTCTCCGATTCAACAACCGCCTCCGAGGGCCTTTCGCCTCACAACACGGTCGTGCGTATCGCTCTGTTGAGCGTCGCCTTGTGCTGTCCGCAGGCGAGTAGCCCACCCTGGCGTCACGTCGTCGCCTAGCAAACGAGCCCAACGAGCGGTGCGGCCCGGGGAGCGGTGCGGCTCCGACGCGACGGCGCACCGCAGGAATTAGCTCGGCAGCCATGGCGTTCGGCTAGCGGTGGCCGACACGACGAAATGCCTTAATATCAGCCCATCGAGCATTCCTAATCGGGGGGCACGGTGTTGAGGCTTCTCAAGCGGGCATGGGTTCTGCTGGTCGTGGTCGTGGCACTGATAATCGGCGGCGTTGCAGTGGACCGACTCAACGGCGTCTTCCCAGGGCCCGGCTTGCCCAAGCCCGATCCCCGGGATGCGACCCCGCCGTACGCGGCCAAGACCGCCATCTACGAAATCCTGGGACCGCCCGGGACAACCGGCGTCGTCAACTGGATGGATGCGGACGCACAACCCCAGAAGGCCAACTTCACCACGTTGCCGTGGTCGCAGACGATCGTCGCCGAGATGCCCGGCATCTTCGCCTACGTCGTCGCCCAAGGGGACGGCCCCTCCATCGGCTGCAGGATCACCGTCGACGGCAAATTGGTCGATCAACAGCAGGTCAACACGCGTGACGCGCAGGTTTCCTGCTTGGACAAATCCGCGTGACCGACGACGCCAGCGACACGGACGAAATCCCTGTCGCGCAGCGCACCGAAGTTGAGCGCAAACCGCGTCTGGCACACGCCATCCGCATCCTGGCGCTGCCGATCATCGTGATCTGGCTGCTGATCGCGGTCGGCGTCAACGTCTTCGTCCCACAGTTGGAGGCGGTTGCCGAGGACGTCTCGGTGCCGCTCTCGCCCTCCGACGCGCCTTCGGTGACCGGGATGAAGCACATCGGGGAGAAGTTCAAGGAGTACGACTCCGACAACCTCGTCCTGGTGACCCTGGTCGGTGAGAAACCTCTCGGGGAGGACGCTCACCACTATTACGACGATCTGGTCAAGAAGCTGCAGCAGGACACCCAACACGTCGAGCATGCGCTGAATTTCTGGGGGCAGCGATTCACGTCCTCGGGTGTCGAGAGCTACGACCACAAGGCCGCCTACGTCCAGGTCAACCTGCGCGGTGACCAGGGCGGCGCCGTCGGCGACAAGTCGGTTGACTCGGTTCGCAAGATCGTCGCGGACTCAAAGCCGCCGCCGGGGGTGAAGGCCTACGTCGCGGGTCAGGGAGCCCTGACCGACGACACGATCGTTGTCGGTAACGCGAGCCTGTTCAAGATGACGATCATCACCGTCATCATCATCGCGATCATGCTGATGTTCGTCTATCGGTCCATCGGCACTGTGCTGCTGACGATGGTGATTCTGTTCGTCGGACTGGCCACCGGCCGAGGCGTGGTAGCGCTGCTGGGCGAAACCGGCATCATGGGGTTGTCGACCTTTGCCGTCAACTTGCTGACGGCGCTGGCCATCGCGGCCGGGACCGACTACGCGATATTCATGGTGGGCCGCTACCAGGAGGGTCGAGAGCGGGGACTAGACCGCGAAGCCGCCTACTACGACACCTTCGCCGGGGTTACCAAGGTGGTGCTGGGCTCGGGGTTGACGATCGTTGGGGCGCTGGCCTGTCTGCATTTCACTCGGCTGCCCTACTTCAGTTCGCTGGCGTTTCCGTGCGCAATCGGTCTGCTGGTGGTGGTGGCCGCCGGGGTGACCCTGACACCGGCGCTGATCGTGTTCGCGAGCGGCTTCGGTCTGTTCGATCCGAAGCGAAAGTTCAACTACACCCGGTGGCGCCGCCTGGCGACGGCCATCGTGCGGTGGCCGGCACCCATCCTCGCCACCTCCGTCATCCTGGCGATTGTCGGCGCCCTGGGATTGATGGGCTTCAACCCGCGCTACAACGACCTGTACTACCTACCGACGAGTGCGTCCTCAGTTCAGGCGTACAACGCGGCCGACCAACACTTCACCCAGGCCCGTTTGAATCCGGATCTTCTGATGATCGAATCGGACCACGATCTGCGCAACCCCACCGACATGCTGGTCCTGGACAAGATTGCCGGCGCCATCTTCCGGGTGCCCGGCATCGAACGGGTGCAGAGCATCACCAGACCACTTGGCCCGCCAATTCAAGACGGATCCATTCCGTTCCAGCTCAGTGTGCAGAGCGCGCCCATCCGCGACAACCTCAATTACCTGAGGGCCCGTGTCGGCGACATCAAGAAGATCACCGGTTTCCTCGATACTCAGATCGCCCTATTAGAGCGCCAGTACAAGGTGACCCAGGATCTCGCGAACGCGGCGGACGACAGCTCGAAAACCACGGGGGAGACGGCGGCGATCACGGATGAAATCCGGGACCACATCGCTGATTTCGACGACTTCTGGAGACCGATTCGCAGTTACTTCTATTGGGAGAAGCACTGCTACGACATCCCGATGTGCTGGTCGCTACGAAGCCTGTTCGACGCCCTGGACGGGTTCGATCAGCTCGCCGAGCATTTCCACACACTCACGAAAGACCTCAGCGACACGGCTAGATCCACGCGCGAACTGCTGGCGATTATTCCTCAGAATATCGCTGTCTCGAAGTCGATCCGCGATACGACGCTGACCATCTACAGCACGTTCGACAGCCTGATCGATCAGTTCGACCGGCTCACCGACACGAACGCCGTGATGGGCAAGTCCTTCAACGATTCTCAGGTGGAGAGCCTCTTCTACCTGCCGCCCGAAATCTTCCAGAACTCGGACTTCCAGCTGGGGTTGAGCTTGATGGTGTCGCCGGACGGCAAGGCTGCTCGCTTCATCGTCACTCACGCAGTGGATCCGGCGACGACGGAGGGAATCGCGTCCGTCAATCAGGAGCGCCAAGCAGCCAAGGAGGCGCTGAAACTCACCTCGCTGCAGAACGCCGACATCTACCTCGGCGGTACAGCCGCAACGTTTTACGACATCGCCAACGGCGCCAAGTACGACCTGATGATCGCCGGGGTGGCCTCGATCGTGCTCATCTTCATCATCATGGTGATCGTCACCCGTGCTTTGGTCGCTGCGGGCGTCATCGTCGGCACGATCGTGATGTCGCTGGGGGCCGCCTTCGGGTTCTCGACACTGATCTGGCAGCACCTTCTTAATTTCCAGTTGCACTGGGTGGCAACTGAATTCGCGTTAATCGTGCTCTTGGCGGTGGGGTCGGATTACAACCTGATGCTAGTGTCCCGGATCGAGGAAGAGATCGGAGCCGGCCTGAAAACGGGACTCATCCGCGGCATGGGTGTGACCGGCCCGGTGGTGACTGCCGCCGGTGTGGTGTTCGCCGCCACCATGGGCACGATGATCACCAGTGATCTCCGGGCGATCGGCCAATTCGGCACGACGATCGGCATCGGCCTGCTGTTCGACACCTTCGTCGTCCGATCCCTCATCACGCCGTCGATCATGACGGTGATGGGACGCTGGTTCTGGTGGCCGAAGCGGGTGCGGGTCCGCCCGGCCAGCCAGATGCTTCGGTCCGTCGGGCCGCGCCCGCTGGTTCGTGCACTGTTGTACCAGCCGCGGCACGCGGTCCCGCCGGATGCGCAGACTTAGCATCCGGCACCATCCGGCACAGCACGCGCTCCCTCGCTATAAGCGCGGGCGCTAATGTCAAGGTCGTGCAACGCATACTCGGCCCCCGGGCAGCAGCCATGACCTTGGACCTCTATGGGCATCTGCTTGACGATGGCCTGTCTGGGGTTGCTGGGGTGCTGGGACGCATATCCACAGGCCGTTAGTACCGGGGGCGGTAGCTCAGTTGGTTAGAGCCGCGGACTCATAATCCGTAGGTCGCGGGTTCGAGCCCCGCCCGCCCCACCGTAAAGCTCCTGGTAGAGGCTATTCTAGGCCGCCAGATCGGTTCGATCGCGCCTCCCGTCGCGGCGTCGTCGCGGCGCGCGGCGGAATACCGGCGGCGGAGTCGGTGCGCTAGCTAAAGGGATCGCCTGGGCCCGTTCAAGATCCGCTAAACCTGTGGCGCGGTGAGAGTCGTCCAACAGAACCTGGGACGCAGCGCCGAATCTCGGCGGCTGTTAGGACGAGCAGGTCAGGGCAGCTCCCCGCGTTCAGCCGTCAGGATGGTGGGCGTGTCGGAGGGTGCCACCGCCGCGTGGCGGCGAAAATGAAGACTCGCAAATTCTGACCATGGAGTGGCCATTGAAGGTGCTTGGGATTAAATGCTCAAAGAAAGAACTGGGCTGGATGGTTCTTGACGGCACTGGGCGCGGTGACGCAGTCGTGGTTGCTTTCGATCAAGCGAAGGCGCCACCCGGTGACGATCGGGCAGAGATCCTCGCGTGGG
>DASYJS010000198.1:0-28240 GCA_035996225.1 Mycobacterium sp.
TGATCGTCGCTCTCGGTCTCACCCGCGAGGAAGCGGCCAGATCCGGCGATGCGCACTAGGTCTCGTTACAGCGCGGCGTCCAGCAACTCCAGGTAGGCATCGATGTCGGCAACGGCCGCCTGGGCCGCGTTGACACTGATCGCGATGGTCTCGCCGATGCCATGCACCCCGTGCGTCAGACCCATCGACGGCGACAGCGCCGGATAGCCGGCCGTCAGCACCACGCGAGCATCCCCGAAGCGCAGATCGGCGGGTCCACGGTTGACGCTGGAGACCACGGTGTTGCCCAGCACTTGCGCGGGCCGGACATCGGGGTCGAATTGGGAGACGCCCCAACGCAGTAGCGGGGCGGGCACCGCGGCGAATGCCCGGTCGGCCGAGCGCGTCGCTGGATGTTCGAAACGACGCCGGCCATTGGCCAGGTCGGTCCCGATCCGCTGCAGCCGCACATCGAGATCAAGCTCTGGGTACAGCCCGACGACGATGTTTCCGAAGTGGTTATGTGCGTGGGGCACACCGGGTTTGACCATCGGTACTTCTGCACCCAGAGTACTGGTCCCGCTTGGAAGCAGACGAGACAGCGCGGCGGACACGGCGGCGAGCACTCCGACGGTGACGGTGGGGCCCCGCAGCTGCGAACGGTGGCGCACCAGCGTGCGTAATGAACGGACGTCGCCGGGTCGGACATTGGTGGGTAGCGGCGGTCGAGTGCCGACCCCCGGTGCCAGCAGCCCCGCGTGGGTATCGCGAACCAGCCGGCGATGGCTTCGTGCCGCCTCGGCTGCCCGCCAGGGCAAAAACCCCGGCCGTGGCCGTTGCACCTCGGGCACCGGAACCGCCCGGCCGAGGAGCCAAGCCGCCAGCGCCGCACCGCGAACGCCGTCGGCCAGCGCGTGCGGCGCCTGCATGACCGCAACGGCGCCCGAACCGTCGACGCCCGGAATGCCGAGCACCGGGGTGAACACGTGCAGCCGCCAGGGCATCCGGCGAATGTCGAGCTGGCCATCGGCGAGGCCGGCCACCGCCGCCAGGCACCCGTGCCAGCTGCGATCGGCCAGGTCGTGGCAGACCACTTGCTCGGGCTCGACTGCCGCCGGCACCCACTGCGGATACGTCAGCGAACATCCGTCGTGGACCCGCGCCGTCAGGTCGGGGCACGCGTGGGCCCGATAGCGGACCTGTTCGAGAGCGCGGCCGAGGTCGGCGGGTTCGCAGTCGAAGGCATAGAGCAGGAACTCGTCGTTGGGGACTTTGGCCGACATCCAGTAGAACTGCGCATCAACCGCCGCCATTCGGCGCGCAGCCATTGCGTCAGCCCGGTGAGCCGACGAATGCAACCACCCGCTCGGCAACCTTGTCGGGCTGTTCAAGCTGCAGGAAATGCCCGGCGTGATCGACGATGGCCACCTCGCTGCCGGGAGGTAACACCTTCTCCGTCCAGTGCGCAAAAGCCGGTGTCATACAACCGTCGTCGCGGCCATGCAGATACAAGCTGGGGAGGATCGGCGCCTCGGTCCACAGCCGGTTGAATTCGGCATACCGCTGCGGCGGCCGGGTATTGCGAAGCGTCGCCCGGTACGTCCCCAGCGCCGCCCGCCAGCTCTGCGGTGTTCCGATCGCGGCGTCGACGTGGCGCAGATCCTCGTCGGCGCCGCGATAGCCCGGTGACCATCGCCGCCACAGCCGCGGCAGCACCCATGACGCGGAACGCTCAGGCAGCAAAGGCAATTGAAAGTAGAACATGTACCAGCTGCGCGCCAGCTGGCGCGGTAGCTGGCGGACCAGCCGACCCCGCTCGGTTACCCGGCCCCGGAACCCGGCCGAGACCGGCACCGACATGATCACGGCTTTGGTGAACGGGCTGTTGGGCATCGCCGCCAGACCGGTGGCCGCCAGCGCACCCCAGTCGTGACCGATCACCACATCGCGGTCGGTGCCTCCGGCGGCCGCGCGCACGCGCAGGGCGTCGTCCATGATCGCGCCGACGTGATAGCTGCCGTCGTCCGGGATCGACGAGGGTGCATATCCACGCATGAAGGGTGCCACGACCCGCCAGCCCGACTCGGCGAGTAGGGGCGCGACCTTGCGCCAGCCATAGGGCGTGTCGGGGAAGCCGTGCAAACACAACGCGATCGGGGCGTCGGGCGGGCCCCAGGTCAGCGCTTTGAGGTCGCCGGGAGGGCCCGGCACGTCGATCCAACGCGGCTCAGTCATATTCACTCCTGTTCGGCGCGTCCGCACGGACCAACCTAACGCGTGCGGGTCCAGACCGCACCGACCGGAGCGAAAGAAACTCTAAACCCTCACTGCATCAAGAGGTTTGGCCCGACGACTCCGCCGCTGCCCGCTCGAGATCGGCGAGGACGATCTTGCGCATTCCGTACATCGCCTTGGTGGCGGCCGTCGCGCGGGCCGGATCGGGATGGCTCACCAGCTCGTAGAGCCGGTCCGGAATGATTTGCCAACTCAAACCGAAGCGGTCCTTGCACCAGCCGCACTGCGATTCCTCGCCACCATCGGTCAGCCGGTTCCAGTAGTAGTCGACCTCGTCCTGGTCCTTGCAGCCGACCGTGAAGGACACCGCCTCGCTGTGCGG
Organism: Mycobacterium sp.; assembly: GCA_035996225.1. GTDB lineage: Bacteria > Actinomycetota > Actinomycetes > Mycobacteriales > Mycobacteriaceae > Mycobacterium. Next base: position 2,597 of record DASYJS010000198.1, read on the forward strand.
GAACTGGGGACCGCCGTTGATCCCGATGAACCGGGTGCCGTCCAGCACAAAAGTGCCCGACAACACCGATCCGGGCTCGCCGGGGCCGGCGTCGGTGCTGCGGTTGAAGGCCTCGATTCGGGAGTTCGGGAACACCGTGGTGTAGAACGTTGCCGCGTCCTCCATGTTGTGGTCAAACCACAGCGAGGGAGTGATCGATGGCATGCCGCCTCCTAGTCGTTCGGGTTTCACTGATAGACCCAGGAGACCGCCGAAACTCACCGCGCACCCCCTGGCACGCAAATGTATAGACGACCTCGGTAACGTCGAAGCACGATCAACCGAGAGGACGCCCGTGAGCGCCGTGAGCAGCAGTCCCCAGACGGTCAAGTTCGCTGGCGTAGGCGGAATCGCCTTGGTCGCCGACGAATGGAACCGCGACGCCGCCGTGGCGGGCCGGCCGACGATTCTGATGTTGCACGGGGGCGGCCAAAACCGATTCTCCTGGAAGAACACCGGCCAGTTCCTGGCCGACGAGGGCTACCACGTCGTCGCGCTCGACAGCCGCGGCCACGGCGACAGCGACCGGGCGCCGGGCGCGGACTACGCGATCGAAACCCTGACGGCCGATGTCTTGCACATCCTGGACGCTATCGGCCGCCCTGTGGTGCTCATCGGCGCCAGTATGGGTGGACTGACCGGCATCCTGGTCGCCGACAGCGCGGGCCCGGCGAAGGTGACCGCATTGGTGCTGGTCGACGTGGTGCCGCGGTACGAGAAGAACGGCAGCGCGCGCATCCGGGACTTCATGATGACCAACCTGCACGGTTTCGGCACGCTCGAAGAGGCCGCCGACGCGGTCTCGGCCTACCTGCCGTACCGCAGCAAGCCACGCAGTCCCGAAGGGCTGAAAAAGAATCTGCGCCTGCGTGACGGGCGGTGGTACTGGCACTGGGATCCGGCGTTCATGACCGCACCCGGGGACGATCCGGAGTTGCGCACCGAGCACTTCGAGCAGGCCGCGGCGGATCTGAAGATCCCGGTCCTGTTGATCCGCGGCAAGCTCTCCGATGTCGTCAGCCCCGAAGGCGTCAAGCACTTCCTGGCGACCGTTCCGCGTGCGGAGTTCGTCGAGCTGTCCGACGCCGGACACACGGCGGCCGGTGACGACAATGACGCCTTCAGCGACGTCGTGGTCGAGTTCGTCAAGCGGCTGACAGGTTAGTCAGCCGCCCACTCCCGGTTTCTCCGCGTGGCCGCCGAACTGCTTGCGCATCGCCGACAGCGCCTTGTTCGCGAAGTCGTCGAGGCTGCGCGAGGCGAAGCGGGACTGCAGCGCGGTCGTGAGCACGGGCGCGGGCACGCCTTCGTCGATCGCCGCGATGGCGGTCCACCGGCCCTCCCCGGAGTCGGAGACCCGCCCGGAGAACTCGTGCAGGTCGGGTGACTCGTGCAGCGCGATCGCGGTCAGATCCAACAGCCAGGAGCCGACGACGCTGCCCCGGCGCCACACCTCGGCGACGTCCGCAATGTCGAAGTCGTACTGGTAGCACTCGGGGTTGGACAGCGGCGCGGTTTCGGCGTCGCCGGCCTCGATGCGCTTGCCGATGTCGGCGTTGCGCAAGATGTTCAAACCCTCAGCGAGGGAGGCCATCATGCCGTACTCGATCCCGTTGTGCACCATCTTCACGAAGTGCCCGGCCCCGGACGGGCCGCAGTGCAGGTAGCCCTTCTCGGGTTGCGCGACCTCGCCGTCGCGGCCCTGGGTGCGCGGCGCGGCGTCGACTCCCGGTGCGATGGTGGCGAACAGCGGCTCCGCGTGCTTGAAGGCGTAGTCGTCACCGCCGACCATCAGGCAGTAACCACGCTCTCGGCCCCAAACCCCCCCGCTGGTGCCGCAGTCAATGAGGTGGATCCCCTTCTCGGACAGTAGCTTTGCGTGCCTGAGATCGTCGCGGTAGTAGGAGTTGCCGCCGTCGATCACGATGTCCCCGGATTCGAGCGTCTTGGCCAACTCCTCGATCACCGAGGTGGTGATGTTGCCAGCGGGCACCATCACCCACACGACCCGCGGCGTGGACAACTTCTCGGCCAGCTCCTCCAGCGAGAACACCCCCGTCGTCCGCTCCTCACCGGCCATGGCCTTGACGGCGTCCGGGTTGTAGTCGTACACAACGCATTCGTGGCCGTTGTCTGCCACACGGCGCGCGATGTTGGCGCCCATCCGGCCCAGGCCGATCATCCCTAGCTGCATTTCTCCGGTCTCCTTACTGTCCCGACTGCGTCTGCGGAGGGAACCACGGGTCTTGCCAATGGCGGTGACCACGTACTAGCGACTGCGCGGCCTCGGGTCCCCAGGACCCCGGCTCGTACCGGTGGATTTCGCTCGGCTTGTCCAGCAGCGGCTGCACGATGCGCCACGTCTGTTCGATGCTGTCCTCCCGGGCGAAAAGCTGGCGATCGCCGGTCATCGCGGCGTGCAGCAGCAGTTCGTAGGGCCCCTCGGCTTCGCCCAGGTCCGTGGTGAATAGCGAGTCCAGGTGTATGTCGTGCCACTCACCGTCGACTAGGGCAGACAACTGCAGTCGCATGCCCGGTTCGGGGTCGATGCGCAGCACGATCTGGTTGGGCTCGGCCCGCTTTCGGTGGGGCAGGAAAGCCAAATCGGGAACGCGGCGGAGAAACAGCCGCACCTCGGTGACCCTCTCGGGCAGCGCCTTGCCGGCCCGCAGGAAGATCGGCACTCCGGACCAGCGCCAATTGTCGATCTCGGTCCGCAGCGCGATATAGGTCTCGGTCTGTGATTTCTTCGCCACCCCGGGAACGTCCGTATAGCCGTGGTACTGACCCCGTACGCAGTGATCAGGATCCAGCGCCGGCATCGCGCGGAACACTTCGGACTTCTTGTCGTTGAGATCATCGGCACTGCCGCCGACCGGTGGTTCCATCGCCACCATGGCCAGTACCTGCAGCAGATGGTTCTGCACAACGTCGCGCAGGGTGCCCACCGCGTCGTAGAACCTGCCCCGGTCCTCGACGCCGAAATTCTCGGCCATGGTGATCTGAATTTCCGACACGCTGTGGCGATCCCACACCGCGGCCAGCGCCTGATTTGCGAACCGCAGGCATTCGAGCTCCACCACGGGCTGCTTACCCAAGAAGTGGTCCACCCGCAGAATTTGGTCCTCGTCGAGGACCGCGTGTAACCGGGCGTTGAGTTCGCACGCGGACTCCAGGTCATGGCCGAACGGCTTTTCCACAGCGACGCGGGCGCGCTGCACGAGCCCCTCTCTCGCGAGGTTCTCGACGATCGGCGCGAACAACGCGGGCGGCATTTCCAGGTAGTACAGCGGGCGGTAGTCAAAACCGATCATCTCCGCCAGCCGGTGGTAGAGCTCGCCGTCGGTGACGTCGCCGTGCACGTAATCCAACCGGTTCGCCAGCCGATCGAACACGGCGTCGTCGATCTTCTCCCCGGCGTCGTTGATGGCTCCCCGCGCCCGCTCGATCAACTTGTCGACACTGATGTCATCGCTGGCCACACCCAGGATCGGGCAGTTCAGCAAGTTGCGGCGCTCGAGCCGATACAACGCGCGGAACGTCATCTTGCGGGCCAGATCGCCGGTAATCCCGAAGATCACCAGCAGGTTGGACGAACCACCACCGTCGTCGGCCACGGCCGAACCTCCAAAAATCACCTAGTCGGTTCACTCGAGACGCAACTACCCGGGGTGTTCGCACTCAACCCTAGACACTGCTTATGGGGCCGACAACCGGAGGCCATCGCGCACTTTGCAAGGATGCGTGACGTGGGTGATGCGCTGCGTATCGCGGTCTACGTCCTGGCCGGGGTTGCCATGATCGAAGCCTGCGCACTCGTGATGATGTGGAGGTTGCTTGTTCGTAGCCGCCAGGAGGCCGAGGAGTTAAGGCACCGCGCCGATACCCGCAATTGGCTGGTATCCGGTGGCCGCGAGGCTGTCAAGACGGTGTGGAACACCGCCAGCGTGATGCGCAAGGAAGGCTTTGGCGCCGCCATGCGCAGCTCGATCGAAGACCTCGCCGACTGGGCCGAGGTCGAGCGACCCGACCTGGCCCGCGTCACCCCGGACGGCCGGGTGGTGATTCTGTTCTCCGACATCGAGGAGTCCACCGCGCTCAACGAGCGGATCGGCGATCGGGCGTGGGTCAAGCTGATCAGCTCGCATGACAAGCTCGTTTCCGGACTCGTAAAGCACCGAGCCGGCCATGTGGTCAAGAGTCAGGGCGACGGCTTCATGATCGCCTTTGCTCGAGCCGAGCAGGCGGTGCGGTGTGGGATCGACCTTCAGCACGCGCTGTACGAGGACGCAAAGCGTAAGCGGCACGAGGAAATTCGGGTGCGGATCGGCGTCCACATGGGACGCTCAGTGCGCCGCGGCGATGATCTGTTCGGACGCAACGTCGCCATGGCAGCGCGGGTCGCGGCGCAAGCCGTCGGTGGCGAGATCCTGGTCAGCCAACCGGTGCGAGACGCGTTGAGCAACTGCCCGGAATTTCAAGACATCTGGTTCGACGAAGGCCGCGACGTCGAATTGAAAGGTTTCTCCGGCAGCCACCGGCTATTCGCGGTGGAGAGCGCCCCTCAAGACGACGCCGACTGAGCGCCAGGCGCGTCGGATTCGGCCAGCCGCTCATGTAACCGGGTCCGGATCTGGTCGGGTGTGTAGGCCTGTCGCTTGCGTTGATCGCGCACCACCAGAGCGCCGCCCGCCACGACGCCCGCGGCGCCAGCTAGCCCAACCCACTTCCATATGCCGCGCATAGACACAGGCTAGCCTTGACGCGCAATGGACACGTTGCGCGACAAGGTCTGCATCATCAGTGGGGCGGCCAGCGGTATCGGTCGCTCCATCGCCCACGCGGTGGCAGACCGAGGCGCTCACGTCGTGGCTGTCGACGTTGACGCCGACGGCATCGGAGTCCTTGTCAACGAACTGAGCGAGCGGGGCGCCGCGGTACTTGGGCACCGTGCCGACGTCTCGGAACCCGATGCTTTCCAAGGTGTTCGGGACGCGGCGCTGCGACGGTTCGGCCACGTAGACGTCGTAGTCAACAATGTCGGAGTGCTGACGAACGGACTGCCACAAGACATTCCGATCTCCGAGTGGCAGCGCATCTTCGACATCAATCTGATGTCGGTGGTACGCAGCAATGCCGTGTTCCTCCCGCTGCTGCTTGATCAGGGCAGCGGGCATCTGGTCAACACCACGTCCTTCGCCGGGCTGTTCACCTATTCCTATGACCGCATGCCGTATGCGGCCACCAAAGCCGCTATCGTGCAGATCAGTGAGGGCTTGGCAATCTACTTGCGGCCCAAGGGTATTGGCGTCACCTTGCTGTGTCCGGGACCGGTGCTGACGAACATTATCGCTGGCGTACCGACATTCGGCCGCGGAGCGGCGCTACGGATCCCGGGCGGACAGTTCGACCTGCTCGATCCCGCACCCGTTGGCGAGCTGGTCGCCGATGCCATTGTGCAGAACCGATTCTTCGTGCCCACCCATCCACAGGTTGTCGACGAGCTGCGTCGCCGCCTGGACGATTGGGACGCCTATATCGACTACCAGATTTCCCGTGACCCCTTGAAATAAGCACAGAAAGGCGACACATCGATGACTGAAACCCGCGCCGAGGGCCTGAAAGTGTTCAGGGACATGATGCCCGGCCTCATACCCGACAACGTCACCACCCTGGCCGACGACGGCGTCGCCGGCGAACTGGGTGAATTGACCATCGATCACGTCTTCGGCTCGTTATGGACGCGCCCCGGGCTGGATCGCCGTTCGCGCAGCCTGGTAACGCTCGGCGCGCTGATCGCGCTGCGGGCCTCCGAGGAACTGAAGTTCCACTTCCCGATCGCGCTGCGCAATGGCCTGACCATCGAGGAAATCGGAGAGGTGATCTACCACATGACCGGTTACGCCGGCTACCCAGCGGCCGCCTCCGCGCGCAACGTCGCGCGTGAAGTGCTGGCAAGTTCCTAGGCCGCCACCGACATGCTCACCCTCGACCAGGCGCTGAACGAAACGCGGACAGGCGACCTTTGGCTGTTCCGCGGCGAGTCGGGACCCGACCGCGCAATCCAGACGTTGACGAACGCCCCGGTGAATCACGTTGGTATGACGGTGGCCATCGACGATCTGCCGGCACTGATCTGGCATGCCGAACTGGGCGACAAGCTCACCGATATCTGGACCGGCACCAACCACCGCGGTGTGCAGCTCAACGATCTACGGCAGGCGGTCCTGCAGTGGACACAGCGCTATCACCAGCGGTGCTGGCTGCGCCAGCTGACGCCCTATGCCACCCGCCAACAGGAGAATGAACTGCTGCGGGTAATCGCGCGCATGGACGGTACCGCCTTCCCCACCACCGCCAAGCTGACCGCCCGCTGGTTTCGCGGCCGGGTCCCGACCATTAACGACTGGGTACGCGGGATCCCGGTGGTGGACAAGAAGGTTCGCGAGCAGACCCGACGGCGTCGGGAAGAGCGCAAGATGAGCCTGGCCACCGCCTACTGCGCAGAGACGGTGGCGATCACTTATGAGGAGATGGGGCTGCTCCTCACCGACAAGGACACCAACTGGTTCGACCCGGGCAAGTTCTGGAGCGGTGACACGCTGCCGCTGGCACCGGGATATCAACTAGGCCAAGAAATCCAAGTGGCCGTCGGCTAATCGATCGACATCTCACCCATTTCCGACCAGCCTGTCGCGTCGATCGTCTGACTGATTATCTTGGGCGTGGACTTCAGCGCCTGCGGCAGCTCTTGTAGGGCCTGCTTGAAGTGGTCGCTGTTGACGTGAACGCTGCCGGCGTCGCCGTCACGGAACGCCTCGACCAAGACATACTCCGCCGAGTTGTCCAGGCTGCGCGACCACTCGAACCACAGGTTGCCCGCTTCGGCGCGAGTGGCCGCAGTGAACGAGGCGACCAGGTCCGGCCAGCGTTCGGTCCAGTCGGGTTTGGTTTCGAACTTGACGACAATGAAGATCATGCGGTCCCCGCTTGTGCTCGCAGCTTCCAGTGCGCTTGCTTGCCCGATGGGCAGCGCCAGGATATACGGCCCGCCAGAGGCGGCGCGCTGGCTGTGACGGGAGTGGCAATTCGGATCCGTGTGGCTCCTGTTTCTCCGCGCTACAGCAAAGTCCGCCTAGGTGTCTCAATGGACGCCGAGGCGGACTTTGCATTGATTCCGCGTTAGTCGAATTTGCGATGACGCTCAGGCCAATGTGACGTAGCCCACAACGGGCCGATTTCCACGACTACTTCACGCAGGCGAAGCGTGCAACGCAATTAGTGTGATCCACGTCGCAGTCTTATCCGCGACATAAAACATCACGTGAATAAATCCGAACCTTTATCAATTCGGAATTCCGGGATCGCCGGGCGGAGGTAATTCCGGCCCCGGCGGAGGCAATTCCGGCCCTGGCGGCGCCGGTGGTGCGGGCGCCACGGCACCGACCAGAACGGGCGGCGCATCCGGCGGCGGGGGTGGTGCGTCCGGCGGCGGAGGCGGCGCATCCGGCAGCGGAAGCGGAGGACCCTCGCCGTCCGGCGGCATCGGCAAGAACATGTGGTGGGTGAATCCGGGCTGGTAAGCACCCGCACCACCGATGTGTACCCCACCGCGTTCGCCGCTGGACACCGGGGTTCCGTCCGGCAGGGTCGCCGCGGTGTGGCCGCCGTTCCAGCCGACTACCAACGCATTGGGAGCCGTTCCATATTGAAAGCCGCGCGCCAATAACGCGCCTTCCTCGTTTCCTGTATTAAATCGATCTCCGAAAACCGGCCTGTCGGTCGCCGCATTGACAACCCACGAGACAAGTCCCGAGCAATCGGTGCCCCCGGGAGAATCTCCACCCACAATATAGGGCGTCCCCGAAACCTGATTGATTAGCGATACCAACGATGCAAGAACGAACATGCGGAGGGACACTAGCAACAAACTAGTTAGCAAGACAAAATTTATGGCGCGCGTCACGTACGCATTAAACAATGGCGTGCGCCGCACTTACAGCAAATATGTCACGGCAATGCGTATTTCCGGGAACGGAAGTGCTGAACCGGTTTGGCCAGGCCTTATCCCGCCGGCGCTGGCTTGAGGCGAAAGACCGGGATCCGTCGCCCGACCGCGGCAGCTTTGACGCGGTAGTCGCCGTAGTTGACGCAAACATGTTCGGCAAGGGCGTACAGGCGCTCGTACTCGCCGGGCTCGGTGACCTCCGCCGCGATGAAGTCCTCGTCGCCGAGTTGGCATTCGGGATGCGCCTTCAGGTTGTGGTACCACTGCGGGTTCTTTGGTTCACCCAAATAGGAGGCGACCAGGATCGCATCGGACCCATCGTGGAAATACGCGAGTTGATGCTCGCGCGGCTGACCTGATTTGGCACCGGTACTGATCAACGGGGCCGAGGAAAGCCCGCCAAGGATGGACGGGTAGCGCCCGCCGGTTGCGCGGTGCAGCCATGGGTCGATGTGCCATAACAGATGTCGCGCGATGAACCCGCTCGCGCGCGAGCGCCCGAAGCGTTCCAGAGCCCGATACCAGCGGCCGTACTCCTTGGTCGGGTCGACGTAGTGCAGCGGCATGCGGCGACCCTACTGTGTGTCGACACGATTAAGCCGCCCGGTCGACATTGAGCAACCTATCCTTAAACACCAGGAACTCGGGGCGGAAAGGTCGCCATGGACGACGACGTGCGGGGCGCTCTTGAAATCCATTGGGCGGCCTCCGATGCCAACGACTTCGACACGGAGCATCGGATTTATCGGGCCGACGCGGTGCTCGAGTATCCGCAATCGGGTGAGCGCATCCGCGGTCGCGACAACATTCAGGCTTCACGTGCCGCTCAGCCCAATACGAAGCGGTTCACCGTGCGGCGGATCCTGGGGGGCGGCGACCTCTGGATCAGCGAACTCGTCTTGACCTACGACGACCAACCTTTCTACGTCGTCAGCATCATGGAGTTCGAAGACGGCGAGGTCGTCCGCGAGACGCAATACTTTGGCGAAGCCTTCGACCCCGGGCCGTCGCGTGCTCAGTGGGTCGGGCGAATCGAATAGGGACGCAAACGATCTCGATCGGCTCGCAGGCTACTTACCCGTGAACCGCGGTTCTCTCTTGGCTGCGAAGGCGGCCAGTCCCTCCTTGGCATCAGCGGAGCGAACCACCTCGACGACGAATCGCTGCTCGATCCGGCGCGCGTCCTCCTCGTCGATCCAGCCGCTGTTGATCACCGATGCCTTGGCGTTCTTGATCGCCAAGGGCCCATTTGCCGCGACGCGAGCGGCGATCTCGAGGGCCTTATCCAACGAGTGACCTGTTGGGACCACATGACCAACCAGACCGAAGTGGTAGGCCTCCGCCGCCGTAAGTGGATCGCCGGTCAGGATCATTTCCATGGCTTTGGTGTAGGGGATTTGGCGCTTGAGCCGCACGGTCGAGCCGGCACCGGCAATTAACCCCCACTTAGCCTCGGGCAGACCGAAGACCGCATGCTCCTCCGCAATCCGAATGTCAGTCTGCTGCAACATTTCACAGCCGCCCCCTAAGCATGGACCGTTGACCGCCGCGATCAACGGCTTCGCGAGGGAGCGGCTCAGCAGCAGACCCTCACTGATGGCGCTGCGAGCCGGCTTGTCATCTGCAGCGGGCACGTTACCTCCGTCTGGCTTGGGTCCGCGCACCATCCATCCGTCATCGAGGTCACCTCCGACGCAGTACGACGATCCCGCACCCGTGAGGATCGCAACGCGAATGCCATCGTCGGCGTCAATCTCATTCCACGCCTGGGCCATCAGCGTGATCATGTTCGGCGTCAGCGCATTTCGTCGACGCGGATTGTTCATCGTGAGCACGACGACACTGCCGTCGCGTTCCACCTTCAACTGCGGGTCCTCGGCCACGTCAACTCCCTGTCCATGTCCACGCGCTCGTTGTCCGGCGAGTCAGCGAGCGTACGACCATCGCGTGCCAGTACTTATCAAGCGACTGAAGCAACTAAAACGGCGTGGCGTTTGGGTCAGACCGGAGTCCAGATTCCGTTGTTAAAGAATCCCCAAGCACCGGAAGTCGGGTTCCACATCAGGTGAGCCTGGGGCGCCCACGCCGGTGGAGGCGGAGCCGGTGGTGCCCACGGCGGCGGAGGCCCCCAGGGTCCCCAGCCCGCCGGGGCCGGACCTTGCCAGTCGTGGCACTGATTCCAGTCCCAGTGGTAGTTGTTGCCCCAAGCTGGGTCCCATTGCTGACCGGGGCACCAGTGGTTGCTGGGCGCGGGAGCCGGGGCCCCCTGGGCGACACCGCCGGCCAAGCCCAAAGCGGACATCGCGAGCACCCAAGCCGCCACCGTGCCAGAGGACAGTCGAACCCACGGTCTCGTTTGCTTTACCGTCGCCATCTCCTAAGAATGGTCGGCCCGGCGGCTTCACCGCTAGACGTTGAAGCGAAAACTCCACCCTGACGCCGCCGGCCTCCGTGCCAAACTCCAAACTCCAAACTTGGCGCGGGCAGCGTCGGTAACAGGGGTGAACAGATTGACGAGGTTTCCATCCGGATCGCGGAATAACAGTGCGCGGTTACCCCACGGCATGGTTGTCGGCTCGGTCACGACCTCGCCCACGCGTTCGCGCAGCCGCTCGTACTCGGCGTCCACATCCTCGACGATGAACTCCAGGATCGCGCTCCGGTTGGCCGCCGGCTCGGCGGATCCATCCCCGAACAGAGGTACGGTCTTGTCGCTGCCGATGGCCAGTGTCCCGACCGGCGTCGGAATCTCGGCGAACAGCTCGTTCCCCCATACCGCTAAGACTTTGGTGACCATTTCGTAGAAGTCGACGAGTCGCTTGACGTCGGCGGTGATGATGCGGGTCGAAATGAACTTCACGAAAACCTCCCTGAGGGCCGTGGCGGTGTCGCCCGGCGAGCAGTGTCTTGATTGAGGCATGCTAAGCACTCTCTCCGACAAACGACGCGACGTTATCGTTGCGGCATTAAGTCGAGCACCACTTCTTTTGCTTCGACTTAGACGTTGAAACGAAAACTCGACCACGTCGCCATCAATCCTGCGAGCTGTGCGGGCCTGCCAGGTACCTCGCGAGGTTCGACAATGACGATGTCATCCCCGCCACGTGATCTTCGGCGGCGATCCCCGGTGGGACGTGGTCGGCCCTGATATCGACCCGAGTTCCGCCGTCCGCGTCGTTCACTGTCCAGGTCATGGTCATCGTTCCGGCGAACGAGGGGTCGTCTGACTGGAAGTCGATGGCCTGAACGACACGATCGTCGGGTGCGATCTCGACGAAGCGACCCTCCACGACATCGGAGTCGACACCTGACTTGCCACCAGAGGCAGGCGCATCGGCATATGTCAACGTCATTCGATACGACCCACCAGGCCGAGCATCGAAGTGGTCGAAGTGGCCCCTCATGCCCTGCGGCGGAAGCCATTCGACAAGTGCGTGTGGATCGACCAGCGCGGCATAGACACGCGTCAGAGGAGCCTCGATCACCCGCGATGCGGTGTCGGTACGTTCCATGTCGCTACCATTCCCGATCGGAGGTTGTCGCAGCGGACTACCGCCCGGCTGCTTTCCCGTCAGACGTTGCTTGGAATCGGAACTCGACGAGTTCGCCGTCGGTCCCAGGTCACGACGCGCTAGACGTGATTCTTTCGCCGACCGGACCCCTCGTCGCCTACGCTCCCGTCACTTCATCCAATAAGTCGTGCCGCATCAGTGTCCGTGCTCTACGGTCGTCGGATGGGGGTCCGAGACGCTGTCATGGCGGGTATTGCTAAGCAGCTCGGTCATCCAATTGGTCTGCGTGGGCGGCTGGTTGGTGCGGCGCTCAATCGGGGCAACCGGCGCTTCGTGAGCGCCGCCGCGCGGGCGCTGCAACCTGATGAAGCATCGGCGCTGGCCGATGTCGGATTCGGTGGTGGCGTGGGGCTGAAATTCCTGCTTGACAGTGTCGGTCCGACGGGCAGTGTTCATGGTGTCGAGGTGTCGGAGACGATGCTCAGCCAGGCCGCAGGGCGATACCGCCGCGACATCGCAACCGGGCGGCTGTCTTTGCATTCCGGGTCCATGACGCAGCTGCCCTTTGCCGATGGCGAATTGGACGGCGCCATCACCGTTAACACCATCTACTTCGTCGCGGAGCTCGACAGAGCGTTCCGAGAGCTTGCAAGGGTGATAAACAGCCGGGGTCGACTCGTCATCGGACTGGCCGACCCCAATGTGATGGCAAAACTGCCATTCACGGGACACGGGTTTCATCTCCGTCCGGTGCCGGAAGTGATCGACACGTTACGCAGCACCGGCCTCACAGTCGAACACCGTCAGATCAGTGAAGACGCCAACGCACCGCACCTGCTGATCGCCCACGCCGTCGCGTGAAACGTCGCGCACGAGTCCTGGACCTCGGGACCGCCCTACTGCTTTGTCCTAGATGGTTGTCCGAACCGGAATTCGACCACGTCGCCGTCGGCCATCACGTAGTCCTTGCCTTCCATTCGGACCTTGCCGGCCGCCTTGGCTGCCGCCATTGATCCGGCCGCGATCAGGTCGTCATAGGACACGATTTCGGCTTTGATGAAGCCCTTCTCGAAGTCGGTGTGGATCACCCCGGCGGCCTTGGGTGCGGTATCGCCCTGGTGAATCACCCACGCCCGCGCCTCTTTTGGACCCGCTGTCAGGTAGGTCTGCAACTTGAGTGTGTGAAAACCCGCCCGTGCCAACGCATCGAGCCCCCGCTCGGTCTGCCCGATGGATTCGAGCAACTCCGCGGCCGACTCGGCGTCGAGTTCGACCAGTTCGGATTCGATTGCGGCATCCAGGAACACGGCATCCGCGGGCGCGACGAGCTGGCGCAGCTCGGCCACCCGCGCGGCGTCGGTCAGTATCGATTCGTCGGAATTGAAGACATAGAGGAACGGCTTGGTGGTCAACAGGTTGAGCTCCCCCAGTACCGAGCTGTCTAGCGCCGCGGCGAACAATGTCGTCCCGCCGTCGAGTACCTGTTGTGCGGCCAGCGCGGCGTCGTAGACCGGCTTGCGCTCCTTGTTGTTGCGGGCTTCTTTTTCCAGTCTCGGCACGGCGCGCTCGAGGGTTTGCAGGTCGGCCAGGATCAACTCGGTCTCGACGACCTCTATATCCGATTTGGGATCGACCTCGCCGGCCACGTGCGTCACGTCGTCGTCGGCGAACACCCGCACGACCTGGCAGATGGCGTCGCATTCGCGGATGTGGGCGAGAAACTTATTGCCCAACCCGGCCCCCTCCGACGCGCCCTTGACCAGGCCGGCGATGTCGACGAAGGTGACCGGCGCCGCAACGATGCGCTCGGACCGGAACAGCTCCGCCAGCTTGTCGAGTCGCGGATCGGGCAGTGACACGACGCCCTCGTTCGGTTCGATGGTGGCGAACGGATAGTTGGCTGCCACCACGTTGTTGCGGGTCAGCGCATTAAACAGGGTCGACTTGCCGACATTGGGCAGACCCACAATTCCCAGGCTCAGGCTCACGGGGAACCAAGTTTAGGGCTCGGCGCCAGAGTCGGCCGCTGCGGATCATGTTCGATGCGTGACGGCATGGCACGCCCGGGATCCCTAACAAGGTATTTACGAGCGTTTTCGCCCATTGCCGGTACGGTCGACATGTGTCAGCGCAGCGGGGAACCTCGGCAGTAAAAGCTGCCCATCGCTCGATCCACCCCGGCATCCCGGGTGTGCCAGCGTGGATAGCCCTGCTCATCGCCATTACCGCGACTGCCATTGGTTATGGAATCGACTCCGGATCCGGCCACAAGGAGCTGACCGGCGCCTTCGCCTGCCTCTATATTGCGGGCTGCGTGGCAGGGGTGCTGGCCGTACGTCAGGATGGCCTGTTCACCGCGGTCATCCAGCCGCCGCTGATCCTTTTCTGCGCGGTCCCGGGCGCCTACTGGCTGTTCCACGGGGGCAAAATCGGCAGCCTCAAAGACCTACTGATCAACTGCGGCTATCCGCTCATCGAGCGCTTCCCGCTGATGCTGGGCACCGCCGGCGGCGTCCTGCTGATCGGCCTGATCAGGTGGTACTTCGCGATGTCGCACCGCGCGACTGCAGTGGACGGTGCGACTGAGGACACGGCTACCGCCACCGCAACAAAGTCGTCTTTCATACACGCCATCAGCACGAAACTGAACTCGCTGCTCGGTGGGGCGTCGTCCGAAGACGATGCCGACGAGGGGCCGTCCACCGACTCGCAGCGGAGCCCGGCGAGAGCCACCGCCAGGACCGGCCGAACCTCGCGCAGCGGTCGGTCGGCCACGGCTTCTGCCCGAAGACGGTCCCGGCATGCCCGCCCATCGCCGGAGGACGAGCACGAACCCATGGGCGAGCGGCAGCGCCGCCGGCGCCAGGCCCCGCCGCGTGACTTCGATCCCGCCGACCCGCCGCGCCGGTCGCGGCGCCGCACGAGGCCGCCGGCCGATCCGGACCCACGCGGGCAGTCGCAGCGGGAAGGTCGTGACCCGCACCGCCGCAATCCCTACGAGCGCTCGGCGCCGCGCGGCGGCCGCTTCGATGGTTACGACACGTACGAGCCGCCCGGTGCGCCTCAGCAGTTCGATCGCTATCAGTCCTATGAGCCGTACGAGTCCTACCAGCCCGCGTCGGAGCCTCGGCGCCGTGGCGCCGCACCGAACGGGGCCAATGGCGCCAACCCCAGCCACCACCCGATATCGCAAGTCCGTTACCGCGGATCGGGCCCGTCAGACGAGCCGCGCGCGGATCGCCGCGGTCGGTCACGGACAAATGGCCGGCCCCAGGAGCGACCCCCGGCCGAATCCTGGGAGTACGACGTCTAAGTCGGTCTGCCGACTACCCCTGCGCAGCGAGGACATCGTGAGAAGCGTTGGGAGAGAAGGCTATTTAAGCAGTGACCGGATTTCGCGGGGCAGCGCGAACACCAAGGTCTCCTGGGCCGTGGTGACCGGTTGCACCACGCCGTAGCCGCATTCGGCGAGCCGCTCTAGCACCCCCCGCACCAGCACCTCGGGAACGGATGCTCCGGAGGTGACCCCTACCGTCGTGACACCCGCCAACCACGCCGGGTCGATATCGTCGGCCCAGTCGACCAGGTGAGCGGCCGCGGCACCACCACCCAACGCCACTTCGACCAGCCGCACCGAATTCGACGAGTTGCGCGACCCGACGACGATGACCAGCTCACACTCCGGCGCCATCGCCTTGACCGCAACCTGCCGATTCTGGGTCGCATAGCAAATGTCGTCGCTGGGCGGATCCTGCAGCTTAGGGAAACGCTGCCGGAGCCGCTGGACGATTTCCATGGTCTCGTCGACCGACAGCGTGGTCTGCGACAGCCAGATCACTTTGTCCTCGTCGCGGACCGTCACTTTGTCCGCCGAGGCGACCCCGTCGACCAGCTGCACGTGGTCGGGAGCCTCGCCGGCGGTACCGACGACCTCCTCGTGACCCTCATGGCCGATCAACAGGATGTCGTAATCGGCACGGGCAAACCGCCGGGCCTCGTTATGCACCTTGGTGACCAACGGGCAGGTGGCGTCGATGGTGTGCAGGTTCCGTTCGGCGGCCTCGACGTGCACCGTCGGCGCGACGCCGTGGGCCGAGAACACCACGATGGCCCCCTCGGGCACCTCGCTGGTCTCCTGAACGAAGACGGCTCCCGCCTGTTGCAGGGTGTCCACCACATGCCGGTTGTGCACGATCTCGTGGCGCACGTAGACCGGGGCGCCGTGCTTTTCCAGTGCGCGTTCCACCGTCTCGACGGCCCTATCCACGCCTGCGCAGTAGCCACGCGGCTCTGCCAGCAGCACCCGCTTACCGGTCGGATCGGTCGCTACTGAGCTGGATGCGCCGGGAATCCCCATGTCGACAGTCGGCGCCATGACATTCAGGGTACGTTCTGCCGACACGGCCCCGCCAGCTCGCGGCGCTGGGCTTGGAGTTAGCCGTCGCTTAAGGCAATCTTGGACCCATGGCTACTGCACCGTACGGAGTTCGACTACTGGTCGGCGCGGCGACGGTCGCCGTCGAGGAGACCATGAGACTGCCGAAGACGATCCTGATGTACCCGATGACGATAGCCAGTCAGGCGGCGCACATTGTGATGCGATTTCAGCAGAATCTGGCGGAGCTGGTGACCAAGGGTGACTCCACCCTGGAATCCATTTTTCCGCCGAGAGACGAAAAACCGGATTGGGCAACATTCGACGAGGATGCAGCGGATGCCCTCGAGAACACCGCAGGTGCTCCCGCTGAATTGCCGGACGGCGCCGGGGGCGATCTCCGGGCCGAGGGACGGTTCGCCTTGTACTCCGTCGCCGATGCCGCGCGGGATGCGGGTGCCCCCGACAAGCCGGCGAAGCAATCGAAGAAGTCGGTTGCAGAGCCGGCGGTCGCCGTCGAACTCGACTATCCGACGCTGACGCTGGCCCAGCTGCGAGCCCGGGTGCAATCGCTGGGTGTCGACGAGCTCGAAGCCCTGCTCGCCTACGAGCGGGCCACCAAGGCCCGGGCCCCGTTCGAGACGTTGCTTGCCAACAGGATCACCCGCGCGACCGCCAAGTGACCCGCGCGGCGAATTCGGAGGCGAACTCAGCCGAGAACCCGTTCCCGGTTCGCGCGGTCGCGATCCGGGTCGCGGGCTGGATCGACAAGCTGGGAACGGTATGGGTGGAAGGGCAGTTGGCTCAGATCAACATTCGCGTCGAATCCAAGACCGTGTTCATGGTGCTGCGCGACCCGGCCGCCGACATGTCGCTGACCGTGACGTGTCCGCGCGACCTGGTGCTGAGCGCGCCGGTGAAATTGGTTGAAGGCACTCAGGTCGTCGTCTGCGGTAAGCCGTCGTTCTACACCGGGCGCGGCACATTCTCGTTGCGGCTCAGTGAGATTCGCGCAGTTGGTGTCGGCGAACTGCTGGCCCGCATCGACCGGCTGCGTCGGCTGTTGGACGCCGAAGGCCTCTTCGACCCGAGGCTCAAGCGGCCGATTCCCTTCCTGCCGAACATGATTGGGTTGATCACCGGCCGGGCCAGCGCCGCCGAGCGCGACGTAACGACGGTGGCCGGCGCCCGCTGGCCCGCGGTGCGTTTCGCCGTGCGCAACACCGCCGTTCAGGGGCCCAACGCGGTCGCCCAGATCGTCGAGGCGCTCCGCGAACTCGACCGCGACCAGGCTGTCGACGTGATCGTGCTGGCCCGTGGCGGCGGCAGCGTCGAGGACCTGCTGCCGTTCTCCGACGAGACGCTGTGCCGCGCGATCGCGGCCTGCCGGACGCCGGTGATCAGCGCGGTCGGCCACGAACCCGACAATCCGCTGTGTGATCTGGTCGCCGACCTGCGCGCGGCCACCCCCACCGACGCGGCCAAGAAGATGGTCCCGGACACCGCCGCAGAGCAGCGGGGAATCCATGACCTGCGCCGGCGCAGCGCGCAGGCACTGCGCAATTGGGTATCTCGCGAACAGCGCGCGCTGACCCAGTTGCGCAGCCGCCCGGTGCTGGCCGAGCCGCTGACCGCGCTGACGGCTCGCGCGGAGCAGATCCACCGCGCCCGCTCGGCGGTGCGCCGCGACATCGCCCGGCTGGTCGCGACCGAATCCGAGCGCGTCGGCCACCTGGCCGCACGGCTGGCCACCCTGGGCCCGGCGGCCACGCTGGCCCGCGGCTACGCGGTGGTGCAGACCGTTTCCGCCGGCGGGTCCTCCGAAGGCATGCGCGTCCTGCGGTCCGTGAACGACGCGCCCCCCCGCACCCGGCTGCGGGTGCGGGTCTCCGACGGCGCCGTAACGGCGGTAAGTGAAGGGCCGACCGATGGTCGCTGATAAAGACGACGGTCCGGGCGGCGGCTCGAACAAAGACGAAGCCAAGTCGGTTACGCCTATTAGTCAGCTTGGCTATGAAGCGTGCCGCGACGAGCTGATCGAAGTCGTGCGCCTTTTGGAACAGGGCGGGCTCGATCTCGATGCGTCGCTGAAGCTGTGGGAAAGAGGCGAAGAACTCGCAAAACGATGCGAAGAGCACTTAGCTGGAGCTCGCAAGCGAGTAGAGGACGCACTGGGGGCCGGACAGGGCGAGGAAGCCTGAATCCCGGTCATATCTGCAAAACAGATTCTGCGATATTTGCAAAACTGGAACGTGTTTCAGTTATCCTATCCGGCATGGGTGATGCATCACTGACAACCGAACTCGGCCGCGTCCTGGTCACCGGCGGCTCCGGGTTTGTCGGCGCCAACCTGGTGACCACCTTGCTCGACCTCGGGTACTCGGTACGTTCCTTCGACCGCGCTCCTTCACCGCTCGCCCCGCATCCACAGCTGCAGGTGTTGCAGGGGGACATCACCGACAAAGCTGTCTGCGTGCAAGCGGTGGAGGGCATCGACACGGTGTTCCACACCGCGGCGATCATCGACCTGATGGGCGGCGCGTCGGTGAGCGACGAATACCGTCAGCGCAGCTTCGCGATCAATGTCGGCGGTACCCAGAATCTGGTGGATGCCGGGCAGGCCGCGGGCGTGCAGCGATTCGTCTATACGGCATCCAACAGCGTGGTGATGGGCGGCCAGAACATCGCCGGCGGCGACGAGACCCTGCCCTACACCACTCGGTTCAATGACCTCTACACCGAAACCAAGGTCGTCGCCGAACGATTCGTGTTGTCCCAGAACGGCGTTGGCGGCATGCTGACGTGCGCGATCCGGCCCAGCGGCATCTGGGGCCGCGGCGACCAGACGATGTTCCGCAAATTATTCGAGAGTGTGATCGCCGGACACGTCAAAGTACTGATCGGCCGCAAATCGGCCCGGCTGGATAACTCGTACGTGCACAACCTGATTCACGGCTTCATCCTGGCCGCCCAACATCTGGTGCCCGGCGGCACCGCCCCCGGTGAGGCGTACTTCATCAACGACGACGACCCGATCAACATGTTCGAGTTCGCCCGGCCGGTGGTGGAGGCCTGCGGGCAGCCCTGGCCGCGAATACGAGTCAACGGGCCCATCGTGCGCGCTGCCATGACCGGCTGGCAACGGCTGCACTTCCGGTTCGGAATACCGGCGCCGCTGCTGGAGCCGCTGGCGGTCGAGCGGCTGTACCTGGACAACTTCTTCTCGATCGCGAAGGCTTCCCGCGACCTCGGTTACCAGCCGCTGTTCACCACCGAGAAAGCGTTGACCGAGTGTCTGTCGTACTACGTGGAGATGTTCGAGCAGATGAAGCGGCAGGCCGAGATGGCCAATGCCGCCGCCAAACGGGCCGCGAGCGACCCTGGGTAGCACGGACGTCGGTGCGGCGCGTGAGGGGCGCTGCCGAAAACCATCGCGTCGGGCTAAGGTTCAGCTGAACGGCGACGCGGAGGGCGGCACGGTTCGTATGAACACCGAATTCACGCTCACTCAGAAACGTGCACTCGCGGTTTTCACGATGATCGCCCTGCTCTTCGGGGCCTATTTCCTACGCGACTTCTTCGTCCTCATCGTGGTCGCCGCGGTCGGAGCGTATTTGTTCACGCCGCTGTTCAATCGGTTCAACAGACGCCTTGGCACCGGCCTGTCGGCCACCTGCACCTTGTTATCGGCACTGGCCGCCGTCGTCGTGCCGGTCGGCATCCTGGTGGCATTGGCGATCGTTCAGATTTCCCGCATGGTCGACAGCGTCGCCGGGTGGGTCAAGGCTACCGACCCGAGCGAGCTCGGCGACAAGGCGCTGCATGCCGTCAACGACCTCGCAGCGCGAGTCCCCTTCCTGCACATCACGATAACGTCGGAGATGCTGCGCAAGGCCATGGTCACCGGAGCGCAGAATGCCGGTCAATGGCTGCTGCAATTCCTGCAAGGCGCCGCCGGAGGTATCGCCGGTGCCGTCACGTACGCGATCATCTTCGTGTATGTGTTCATGGCGCTGCTGGTGCACCGCGACAAGGTGCTGACCTTGATCGGCCAGCTCAACCCGCTCGGCGACGAAGTCACCGACCTGTACCTGAAGAAGACCGGCGCGATGGTGCGCGGCACCGTGTTCGGCCAGTTCGTCATCGCGCTCTGCCAAGGTGTTGCCGGTGCCGTGTCGATCTATGTCGCCGGATTTCACCACGGCTTCTTCATTTTCGCGATTCTGCTGACCGCGCTGTCCATCATTCCGCTGGGCGGCGGCATCGTGACGATTCCGTTCGGCATCGGCATGATCTTCTACGGCAACATCTTTGGTGGCGCCTTCGTGGTGTTGTGGCATCTCCTGGTGGTCACCAACATCGACAACTTCTTGCGCCCCATCCTGGTACCACGCGACGCCCGGCTGAATTCGGCGCTGATGTTGCTGTCGGTATTTGCCGGTATCGCCATGTTCGGCCCCTGGGGCATCATTATCGGGCCGGTGCTGATGATCCTGATCGTCACGACCATCGACGTCTACCTGGCGGTCTACAAGGGCGTCGAGCTGGTGGACGCCGACGACGAAGCACCCGCGCGCCGCAGCTGGCTGCCACGCCGGACGGCAAAGGCAACCGCTGACGTTAAGTCAGCCGCGCAGTAAGGAATTCGATGACCCGCTTGCGGGCCTCGTAAGCGGGCTGACCGTCGATTTCACGGACCTCGTCGGTGAGCACCGAGTGCGCCATCTTGCCGAAACCGTGTTCGTTGCCCGGGCGGGAATCGATCTCGATCACCTCGAACGCGTCACCGAGGCGCTCCTTGAGCGCGGTGAATCGCTCGCGCGGAGACATCGAGTCTTCGCTGAAGCGCAAGCCCATCGCGCACAAGCCGTCGTTGGCAGCGCGATCGGCGATGGTGGTCATCTCGGATTCACTCAGCCCGGTGTCGCTGCGACGCGTAAGCCCCAGCGGCAACGGTACCGACGGCTGACTGAGCACCGGAGCCAGCACGCTGTCATCGACCGCGGCGGCCAGCGCGAAACCGCCGGTGAAACAATTGCCGATCACGCCCACACCCTTGCCCGGCGTCGACGCATTCAAATCACGGGCCAGGGCACGCAGGAATAACGACACCGGCCGCTGCTTGTTCGTTGCGAATGCCGCGAATTCCTTTGTCACACAGGCCCGCGCGACGCTGGCTGCCGTGTAGCCGACGGTCTTCGGCTTGCCCGGCTCTCCGAACAACGACGGAATAGCGACGGTGAACCGGTTGTCCACCAGGTGATTACCCAGGCCCAGCACGCCGGGATGGATCCCGGGTATCTCGGGAATCAGTACCACCCCGGGGCCGGTGCCCTTGCGATAGACGTCGTGGGTGAAGCCGCCACCGGTGAACGGTTCGACGGACCATCCGGAAAGGTCTGCTTGGGGTGCGGTCACGCGGGACCCTTCTATCGGCTTGTCGGGAGCGGTGGCTGCGACTGTGTCGCGACCGCCAGGGTACGGAACTGGTCGGTGCTTCCGGCACCGGTGATCGCGATCTGGGTGGCGCCGGCCGGGCTGGTCAGCTTGGTGGTCCATACCGGCTCGGCGTCGGCACCACTTTGACCGGCGCCGCGATAGATGATCCAGTTTGTTCCCGAGACGTCGACCGTTCCGGTCGGATACCCCGACGGATGAATCGAGCCGACCAGCTTGTCCTCGTCGGCGTTGCTCTGAGTCAGGCTCAGATACATCCCGGTTGGGCTGATGTACCCCACCGTCGAGGTGGCCGCATTCAGCCGCTGACCATTTGAGGTTCGCCCGTTCTCGATACCGCCGCGGTCGCCGGAGTTGGGCTGCCAGCCCGCGGGTAACTGAGGTAGCCGGATGGGGAATCCCAGCGTCTGAGCATCGGCACGCAAGGCCGCCACCGCGTCGTAGGCCGGGATTGTTCCCTTGTTCGTCCCGGCAGGCTGGAATGAACACATCCCGACCAGGCCGGCGAGCAGGATGCATCCGATCACCAGCGGTGCCAGCGACCAGAACATGTCGCGACCGTCCTGCAGCAGGCGCGGTTTGGCCGGCCTGGGTGCGGGTACCGGCTCACCGGCCGGATCGGCGTTGGGCTGCTCCTCGCTCACCCCACGAGTATCCCAGCCCGCTGTCAACAGCCAGAGCCCAGATCCAGCGGACCGATCTGCTTCTGGGAGAATCAGCAACCATGACACCATCGGGGGGATCCCGTTCGTCTTCCACCACGACTGCGGCCCACGACCCGCAGGTACGGGCACGTGGCGAAGCCCCGGACCGCAACCTGGCCCTGGAACTGGTACGGGTCACCGAGGCCGGCGCGATGGCCGCCGGCCGCTGGGTGGGCCGTGGCGATAAGGAGGGCGGCGACGGCGCGGCAGTAGACGCGATCCGGGAGCTGGTGAACTCCGTCTCGATGCGCGGGGTGGTCGTCATCGGCGAGGGCGAGAAAGATGAAGCCCCGATGTTGTTCAATGGCGAGGAGGTCGGCAACGGCGACGGCCCGGACTGCGACTTCGCCGTCGACCCGGTGGATGGCACCACGCTGATGAGCAAGGGCATGCCCAACGCCATCTCGGTGCTGGCGGTGGCCGATCGCGGTGCGATGTTCGACCCGTCGGCGGTGTTCTACATGAACAAGATCGCCGTCGGGCCCGACGCCGCGCACGTGCTGGACATCACCGCGCCGATCGCCGAGAACATCCGGGCGGTCGCCAAGGTCAAAGGACTGTCGGTGCGAGACATGACCGTGTGCATCCTGGACCGGCCCCGGCACGCTCAGCTCATCCAAGACGTACGCGACACCGGGGCTCGGATCCGGCTGATCACCGACGGCGACGTGGCGGGCGCCATCTCCACCTGCCGGCCGGGCTCGGGCACCGACATGCTGGCCGGTATCGGCGGCACCCCGGAAGGCATTATCGCCGCCGCGGCGATCCGCTGCATGGGTGGCGCCATCCAGGCCCAGCTGGCCCCCAAGGACGACGCGGAACGCCGTAAGGCGCTGGACGCGGGCTACGACCTGGACCAGATCCTGGCCACCGAAGATCTGGTGTCCGGCGACAACGTCTTCTTCTGCGCGACCGGAGTGACCGACGGTGACCTGCTGCAGGGTGTGCACTACTCCCCGGGCGGCTGCACCACCCAGTCGATCGTGATGCGGTCGAAGTCCGGCACCGTCCGCATGATCGAGGCCTACCACCGGCTTTCGAAGCTCAATGAATATTCCGCCATCGACTTCACCGGTGACAGCACCGCCGCCTATCCCCTGCCGTAACCGCGATAGCACACCCCGACGAAGAGGAACTAATTCATGGCCGACAGCGGCGAATATCGCATCGAGCACGACACCATGGGCGAGGTGCGGGTACCCGCAAAAGCATTGTGGCGAGCGCAAACTCAGCGCGCCGTGGAGAACTTTCCGATCTCGGGCCGGGGCCTGGAGCGCACCCAGATCCGCGCGTTGGGGCTGCTGAAGGGCGCCTGCGCGCAGGTCAATAAGGACCTCGGGCTGCTGGCACCGGAGAAGGCCGACGCGATCATCGCGGCGGCTGCAGAGATCGCCGACGGCCAACACGACGACCAGTTCCCGATCGACGTCTTCCAGACCGGCTCGGGCACCAGCTCCAACATGAACACCAACGAGGTGATCGCCGGCATCGCGGCCACGGCGACCCCTCCTGTTGTTGTGCACCCCAACGACGACGTCAACATGTCGCAGTCGTCCAACGACACCTTCCCGACCGCCACCCACATCGCGGCCACCGAAGCCGCAGTGCGCCATCTCATTCCGGCGCTCGATATACTGCACGATGCATTGGCCACCAAAGCGCGCGAGTGGCACACCGTGGTCAAGTCGGGCCGCACACACCTGATGGACGCCGTCCCGGTGACGCTCGGCCAAGAGTTCAGCGGATACGCCCGCCAGATCGAGGCCGGTATCGAGCGGGTGCGTGCCACGCTGCCGCGGCTGGGTGAATTGGCGATCGGCGGAACCGCGGTGGGCACCGGGCTCAACGCTCCCGACGGCTTCGGCGCCAAGGTGGTCGAAGCACTAGTGGCTTCGACGGGGTTGTCCGAATTGCGCACAGCGGCAAACTCTTTCGAGGCCCAGGCCGCGCGCGACGGCCTGGTGGAGGCGTCCGGTGCGCTGCGTACCATCGCGGTGTCACTGACCAAGATCGCCAATGACATCCGCTGGATGGGGTCCGGACCGCTGACGGGTTTGGCCGAGATCCAGCTGCCCGATCTGCAGCCGGGTAGCTCGATCATGCCAGGCAAAGTCAATCCGGTTCTGCCAGAGGCAGTTACGCAGGTCGCCGCGCAGGTGATCGGCAACGACGCAGCGGTTGTCTGGGGCGGGGCAGGTGGCGCCTTTGAGCTCAATGTCTACATCCCGATGATGGCCCGCAACATCTTGGAGTCATTCAAGCTGCTGACCAACGTGTCAAAGCTGTTCGCCGAGCGCTGCATTACCGGACTGTCGGCCAATGTCGAGCATCTGCGCGAGCTGGCCGAGTCGTCGCCGTCGATCGTGACACCGTTGAACTCGGCCATCGGCTATGAAGAAGCCGCCGCCGTGGCCAAACAAGCGCTCAAAGAGAAAAAGACAATCCGCCAGACCGTCATCGACCGCGGGCTGATCGGCGAGAAGTTGTCGGTCGAGGAGCTGGACCGCCGGCTTGACGTGTTGGCGATGGCCAAGGTCAAGCCGGCGAACTAGGCAGGGGTGGTTAACTAATGACGGTTCCTCCGGGCGGTCCCTACGGTCAGGATCCGTACGGAGCGAATCCGTATGGGCAAGGCCCCTATTGGGGCGGCCCGCCGCAAGGTGGCCCACCCCCGTACCCGCAGGGCGGCCCCTACTCGCAGCCGCAGAGCGGTCCGCACGCCTACCCGCCGACCGGTCCGTACCCCAATCCCGCGGGCGGTATGGATCCCTCCGCGCCCGGCTACCCCGGCCAGCCGTATCCTGCGCCGGGGCAGCAGTATCCCCCGAACTGGCCACCCGGGTCCTACCCTCCCGGACCACCGCCGAACGGGCCGCGGTCGAACATGCCATGGTTGATCGTTGCCGGCATCGCGGTGCTGGGCGTCATCGCGCTGGTGGTGATCCTGGTGCTCAGCCTCGGCGGCGAACCCAAGTCCCCCAAGGCAAGTCCCTCGACGACGACGTCCGCGCCGACGTCGCAGCCGAGCGGATCCGGGCAGACCGCCACCGATTGCACCCCCAATGTTTCCGGTGGTGACAAGCCCGCGGGGGGCGCCCCGATCAAGGCGGGCAAGCTGTCGTTCCCGGCCACCGCGGCACCCGGATGGATGCCGTTCTCGGATGACCAGACGCCGAATCTCATTGGCGCGGTGGGCCTCGCGCAGGAGGTGCCCGGCGCCAGCCAGTGGGTGATGCAGGCCGAGGTCGCCGTGAGCAACTTCGTCTCCAGCATGGACGTCACCGCGCAGGCAGCGAAGTTGATGAATTGCGTGGCCGAAGGTCCCGGCTATTCAAACGCCTCGCCGACGCTGGGCCCGATCAAGAAATCGTCGATCATGGTGGAGGGAATCAAGGCCGCCCGGGTGGACGCCGACGTCACGATCGCCGACCCCGCCCGCAGTGTGAAGGGCGACTCCGTGATCATCATCGCGGTCGACACCAAGCCGGTCACCATCTTCCTGGGTGCGACACCCATCGGCGATGCGGCCTCGGCGGGACTCCTCAACCA
>DASYJS010000199.1:0-3201 GCA_035996225.1 Mycobacterium sp.
ATCGGTCCGGTGCCGGTGCGGTTGGACGACGTTCGGTTCCGCTACCCCAACGCCGTTAAAGACGCACTGCACGAAATCAGCCTCGAAATTCGGCCCGGGGAGCATCTCGCGATCACCGGTGCCAACGGCTCGGGGAAGACGACGTTGATGCTGATCCTGGCCGGCCGGCAACCGACCTCGGGCAGCGTGCATCGCCCCGGCACAGTGGGTTTGGGCGAGCTGGGTGGAACGGCCCTTGTCTTGCAGCACCCGAAGAGCCAAGTGCTGGGTACCAGGGTCGCCGACGATGTGGTGTGGGGGTTACCCCCGGACGCCCACGTCGATGTAGGCCGGTTGCTGAGGGAGGTCGGCCTCGAAGAACTCGCCGGCCGGGACACCTCAAGCCTGTCGGGTGGGGAACTGCAGCGCTTGGCGCTCGCGGCGGCACTGGCGCGGGAGCCGTCGCTGCTCATCGCCGACGAGGTCACCTCGATGATCGATCAGCAGGGCCGGGATGCCTTGCTCGACGTGTTGTCGGGTCTCACCAAGCGGCACCGGACCGCTTTGGTGCACATCACTCACTTCGACAACGAGGCCGCTTTCGCCGACAGCGCGATCAATCTCAGCGACACATCAGATAACACCACTGCGGTCGAGGTCGCAGACGCGCCGGTACCGGCCCCCGCGCCGGGTCAGCCGCGCAACGCCGGGACGATCGAACTCATTGGCGTCGGGCACGAATACGCCAGTGGCACACCATGGGCCAAGGCCGCGCTGCACGACATCAACTTTGTCGCCGAGGAGGGCGACGGGGTCTTGATCCACGGCCACAACGGCTCGGGCAAGTCGACGCTGGGGTGGATCATGGCCGGGTTGACCGTTCCCACCACCGGCTCCTGCCTCATCGACGGCGAGCCCACCGATGAGCATGTCGGTGAGGTGGCGCTGGCATTCCAGGCGGCTCGGCTGCAACTGATGCGCAGCCACGTCGACTTGGAAGTGGCGTCGGCAGCTGGCTTTTCGCATCGTGACGAAGACCGGGTCGTCGCGGCGCTGGGCCTGGTCGGACTGCAGCCGTCGTTGGCCAAGCGACGCATCGATCACCTCAGCGGTGGCCAAATGCGCCGCGTGGTACTGGCCGGACTGTTGGCGCGTTCGCCGCGAGCGTTGATTCTCGACGAGCCACTGGCGGGATTGGACATCGGTAGCCAACGCGGCTTGCTGCGGCTCCTGGAGCGCCTGCGCCATGAACAGGGTCTGACGCTGGTGGTTATTTCCCACGACAGCGTCGGCCTGGAAAGTGTCTGCCCGCGCACCTTGCATCTGCGCGACGGCGTACTGGACACGGTGTCGACCCCGACAGGGGGCGGGGCATGACCGCAGATCCGTCACCGGCCGCCGCCAAAGAAGGCCAGACCCGGCGCCCTCCTCGTCCGGTTGTGCTGCTGGTTCCGGTGCCCGGGAATTCCCCCATCCATCGCTTGTGGGCCGGCACCAAACTGCTGGTTGTCGCCGGCGTTGCGGTGCTGCTGACGTTCTATCCAGGTTGGATAAGCATCGGACTGCTCGGAAGCCTGGTGGTGGCCGCAGTTTGGCTCGCGCACATTCCGCGTGGCGCCTTGCCGTCGGTGCCGCGCTGGCTGTGGTTAATGATTGCGGTGGGCTTTGTGACCGCTGCGCTCGCCGCCGGTAGCCCGGTGATCTCGGTGGGCGGGGTCCACGTCGGACTCGGCGGATCATTGCATTTCCTTCGGATGACCGCGCTGACGCTGCTGCTGCTCGTGCTGGGCGCGATCGTGTCCTGGACCACCAACGTCGCCGAAATCGGGCCCGCGCTAGCAACTTTGGGCCGTCCGCTCAAAGCATTCAGGATCCCGGTCGACGAGTGGGCGGCGACGTTGGCGCTCGCGCTGCGCGCCTTTCCGATGTTGATCGAGGAATTTCAGGTGCTCTACGCTGCCCGTCGGCTACGTCCCAAAGAGATGGCGCGCGGTCGCAGGGCTCGACGCCGGCAGCAGGGCCGTGAGGTAATCGACCTGCTCGCGACCGCCATGGTCGTGACGTTGCGACGCGCTGACGAGATGGGCGATGCGATCACCGCTCGTGGTGGGGCCGGTCAGCTGTCCGCATCTCCGGCCCGGCCGAAAGCGGCGGACTGGGTGACCCTTGGCCTGTTTACCGCGGCGGGCGTCGCCTCGGTGGCGCTCGAGACAATCATGCACATCACCCCGATTCAATGAGCCGGTCGTCCCTCGTCGCGTAGCGTGAGCGCGTGGCCGACATCCAGCGCACTCGTATCATTGCGGCTCGCGGGCAAGAGGTCTGGGATGTCCTGGCGGACTTCGCCGCAATCGGTTCGTGGGCAGGCAACGTCGATCACTCGTGCATCCTGTCGTCTGGCGTCGACGGAGCAGCGGTCGGTACGACCAGGCGAGTCCAAGTCAAACGTGACACCCTCGTCGAGCGCATCATCGAGTTCGACCCGCCACACGTGCTCGCTTACGACATCGAGGGCCTGCCCCGCCTACTGCGCCGCGTGATTAACCGCTGGACACTCGCGGCGAGTGCGGGTGACTCGTCCGTCGTGACCCTGACCAGCACGGTCGAAATCGGGCCTCGCCCACCCCAAAAGCTTGCCGAACGCGTGGTGTGTCGCGTCATGGCACGACTGTCCGACTCGATGCTCGCCG
Source organism: Mycobacterium sp. (assembly GCA_035996225.1). GTDB lineage: Bacteria > Actinomycetota > Actinomycetes > Mycobacteriales > Mycobacteriaceae > Mycobacterium. The sequence continues at coordinate 2,670 of DASYJS010000199.1, forward strand.
GGCTCGCGAACCGATTGGAGAATGCGCGTGTCTGATCGCCCCGACATCGTCATCCTGATGACCGACGAGGAACGTGCGGTGCCGCCGTACGAGACGCCCGAGGCGCTCGCGTGGCGGGACCGAATACTGTTGGGGCGCAGGTGGTTCGACGATCACGGCGTCAGCTTCGGTCGGCACTACACCGGTTCGCTTGCCTGCGTGCCCAGCCGCCCGACCATCTTCACCGGGCATTACCCCGACTTGCACGGGGTCACCCAGACCGACGGCATCGGTAAGACGGCCGACGACTCGCGCATGCGCTGGCTTCGCCCGGGCGAGGTGCCCACCCTGGGCAACTGGTTCCGCGCGGCGGGATACGACACCCACTACGACGGCAAGTGGCACATCTCGCACGCGGATCTCATCGACACCAACACCGGCCGTTCGCTGGCGACCAACGACGACGACGGAGTAGTGGACCCGGTCGCGGTGCGGCGCTACCTCGACGCGGACCCGTTGGGGCCGTACGGCTTTTCCGGATGGGTGGGCCCGG
>DASYJS010000200.1:0-30312 GCA_035996225.1 Mycobacterium sp.
GGACAGTCTGCATGACCGGTTCCGCCTACTGACCGGCGGCGCGCGCACCGCGGTGCGCCGCCAGCAGACGCTGCGGGCCTCGGTGGATTGGTCGCATGCGTTGTTGACCGAGCCCGAGCAGGTGTTGTTCCGGCGGCTGGCGGCATTCGCCGGCGGCTTCGATCTCGACGCTGCCCAAGCCGTCGGCGCCGACAGTGATGTCGAAAGCTACCAGCTGCTAGACCAATTGAGCTTGCTGGTCGACAAATCTCTGGTGGTCACCGACGAGACCGCGGAGCGGATGCGATACCGCCTGTTGGAAACGGTACGCCAGTACGCACAAGAAAAGCTCGGCGAATCCGGTGAGGCCGAACAGGTTCGAACTCGCCACCGCGACTACTACACGACCCGGGCCATCGATTTAGAATCAAAGGGGCTGGCCGGCGTTGAGAAGCTATTGCAATGGGCGCAAAGCGAAATCGAAAATTTGCGGGCCTCCTACGGTTGGAGCCGAGAGAACTCGGACGCCGAAACGGCGATGCGGCTCATCCTGTCACTGCAGCCATTGTGGTTGCGGACCGGCCGTGTCGGAGAAGCCCTGGCGGGTCTCGATGCGCTCTTGACTGACGAGGAGCGCTCGCCCGTAGCGCCGGCTGTGCGGGCAGGCGCGGTGATCCAACGACAGTTCCTCGCCGCCTGGATGGGCTTGCCCACAGATTTGAATCCGCTACAGGATGCGCTGGCCGTCGCCCGGCAGCTCGACAACCCGGCGCTGATCACCCGAGCCCTCATCACATGCGGGATGGCCGCCGTCTATCACGCCGAGCTGGCCCAGCCCTACTTCGCCGAAGCGACCGAATTGGCCCGCGAGGCGGGTGACCAGTGGACCCTGTGCCAAATCTTGAGCCACCAGGCGACGACGGGCGCCATGGGCGGTGAACCGACCGCAACACGTGCGGCCGCTGAAGAGGGACGTGACCTCGCCGACGCACTTGGCGATCCGTTCTACTCACGGAATTGCCGAACCTGGCTCGTCGTCGCACTGATGATGCAGGGATATCTCGCCGAAGCGGGCCGAGTTGCACGCTCCTTGGCCGCGGAGGCCGCAGAGGTCGGGGACCTGGTGATGCAGGTCTATGGAAACCTGGTTCATGGTGTGGTGCTGGCCCGCCAGGGGAACGGGCCTGCCGCGCATGCAGCCGCGGAATCCGCGCGGGCAGCCGCGGAGGCGCTCGGTGGAGTTTCGGAAGACACGGTATATGCGGTACTTGGTGACGCCGCTTTGGCCGCTGGCGATGGTGCTGCGGCAATTCAGTTCTGCGAGACGGCATGGAAGCACACCAATCCACTGCGCGAGGTGTTCACCAGATCCACCAACGCCATCGCCCACGCGGCCTTGGCGAACGGTGATTTGGCCGGGGCGCGCCGCTGGGCCGACGAAAACGTCGCGATGGTACCGGGCTGGCAGCGAATGGCAGCGCTGACAATTCGTGCCTACATCGCGATGTCTCAAGGCGAGCCCGGCCAGGCGGAGCGCGACGCTCACGAGGCCCTCACCATCGCCGACCGCTTCAAGGGGTATCTGCACGTGGATGACGCCGCGGAATGCCTTGCCCGCGTGGCTGCCGACGATGGCAATCATCAGCATGCGGCGCGGCTGTCGGGCGCAGCGGAGGCCATGCGGCAGCGCATGACACACCCGCGCTTCCCAATGTATCAGGCAGACTACGACACGACACTCGCGACTGCGCGGGAAGCACTGGGGCAGAAGGCCTTTGATGCGTCCTGGGCGGAGGGTGCTGCCCTGACAACCGAGGAGGCGATCGCCTATGCGCAGCGCGGTCGTGGCGGACGCAAGCGCCCCGCCAGCGGCTGGGGTTCGCTGACGCCGATGGAGAACGACGTGGTGCGTCTGGTCGCAGAAGGATTGGCCAACAAGGATATCGGCGGGCGGCTTTTCATCTCACCGCGCACCGTGCAAACGCACCTCACCCACGTCTACGCCAAGCTCGGTCTGACCTCTCGCGTGCAACTCGTGCAGGAAGCCGGCCGCCACGCCTGATTACTTTGCGGCGACGACGAATCCGTGGATGATCGTGTCGACATCGGTCGATTGCGCGGCAGCCTGGTCGGCCAGACCGGTGATCGTGAGCTGAACGAAGTAGCGCTGCTTGGCCGGCGGCGACCCGGTCGGCAGCACGATCCGGTTCCAGCTGTGTAGCCGGGCGCCGTTGTCACTGTTGTAGCTGCCCTGGATCATCGACGAGGGATAGCCGTTGTAGGGCGCCATCGAGGCGTCCAGTTGCTTGAAGTTCTCGAACAATTGGGCATCGTCGTTGCCATGCTTGATGACTTGAGCCGGGTCGAAGTCCCCGTTCAGGGCGAACACCACGAGGCGCGCGGTCGGGTACTTCTTGTCCTTGGCCAGTATCACGGTCTCCGGCGCGATGTGTGGATCGGTGAACGGCGCCCAGCCCGGCGGTGTCGGTATCGATACCCTCAGATCGGTCAGGGAACTCGGCGCCACCTGCTTGCCGGACACGCCGATGCTGTTCAGGTACTGCGACAGGGGGACCGGTTTGTCGGTCGTCGTGGCGGTCGTGGCCGTCGAACTGGTAGTCCAAACCGAGGAGTAGTCAGGTGTTTTGGGTCCACAAGCGGCCGTCAGCGCGGCGATCGTGACAGCGGCCGCGAGCCGTCTCACAGAATCTCGCGGACCGCGTCGATCGGACGGGCCAGCCGGGTGCCGTTGGCCGTGACGACGAACGGTCGCTCGATCAGGATGGGGTTTTCGGCCATCGCGTCGAGCAGTTGATCATCCGTCGCGTCGGCGAGGTTGAGTTCGGTATAGAGCGATTCGCGCTTACGCACGGCGGTGCGCACCTCGATGTCCGCGTCGCGAATCATCTTCACTAACTCGGCACGCGACGGTGGCGTCTTGAGATACTCGACGATCTCAAGCTCTAAACCGTTGTCCCGCAACAAGTCCAGCGTCTTGCGAGAGGTACTGCATCGTGGATTGTGAAAGATGACCGCCTTGTCTGGCTTGGCAGCCATCTAGGCGTCTCCGTCGAATAGCCCTGTGACTGAGCCATTTTCGAATACGGCGCGAATGGTGCTGGCCAGCAGCGGCGCGATCGACAACACCGTGAGCTGTGGGAAGCGCTTCTCATCGCCGACCGGCAGCGTGTTCGTGACGATGACCTCCCGGGCGCCACAGGCGGCCAGCCGCTCGGCGGCCGGCTCCGACAGCACACCATGGGTCGCCGCGATAACGACATCGCTGGCGCCGTCTTCCCGCAACAGCTTCACCGCACCGGCAATGGTGCCGCCAGTGTCGATCATGTCGTCGATCAGCACACAGGTGCGGCCTTCGACTTCGCCGACGACGCGGTTGGACACCACTTGATTGGGCACCCGCGGGTCACGGGTCTTGTGAATGAACGCCAACGGAACGCCGCCCAATGCGTCGGCCCACTTCTCGGCGATGCGCACCCGGCCGGAGTCGGGGGAGACCACGACCATGTTGCCGTCCTGATAGTTGTCCTTGATGTAGGTGGTCAGGAGGTTCTGGCCGCGCATGTGGTCGACGGGCCCGTCAAAGAAACCCTGGATCTGATCGGTGTGCAGGTCGACGGTCACGATCCGGTCGGCCCCCGCCGTCTTGAGCAGGTCGGCGACCAGCCGTGCCGAGATCGGCTCGCGGCCGCGATGCTTCTTGTCCTGGCGGGCGTAGGGGTAGAACGGCATGACGGCGGTGATCCGTTTGGCGCTGCCTCGCTTGAGCGCGTCGATCATGATCAGCGCTTCCATCAGCCAGTTGTTCACCGGGTCCGGGCAGGATTGCAGGACGAAGGCATCGCAGCCGCGCACCGACTCGTCGAAGCGCACGAAGATCTCGCCGTTGGCGAACTCGCGGGCCGTCTGCGCGGTGACGTGGACGTCGAGTTCTTTGGCGACCTGCTCGGCCAGCTCGGGATGTGCCCGGCCAGAGAACAGCATCAGATTTTTGCGATTATCGGTCCAGTCGTGGCTCACCGTGCTGCCCTCGCCGTATCGGGGAAGAGAATGGGATCAAAAGGAACGGAAGTGCTCATCGTACGTAGCGAATCGTACGGAATGATTGCCGGGTTGCCGGATACCAAATTCATGGTGTCTATTCGGATTCCGACTGTGGGGTGGCCGTTGGGGCTTGCTGGGCGGCCTTCTCCGCGGCTTGCGCGGCGGCGCTGCCTGGCCGTTTACGCTGCACCCAGTCCTCGATGTTGCGTTGCGGGCCCGCAGAAACCGCAAGCGCCCCAGGCGGGACGTCGTCACGCACCACGGTGCCCGCTCCCGTGTAAGCACCATCGCCGACGGTCACCGGTGCCACGAACATGGTGTCGGAACCGGTGCGGACGTGCGAGCCGACGGTGGTCCGCCGTTTGGTCGTGCCGTCGTAGTTGACGAACACGCTGGACGCGCCGATATTGCTGTGCTCGCCGATGTCGGCGTCCCCGACGTAGGTCAGATGCGGCACCTTGGTGCCGGTCCCGATGTCGGAGTTCTTGACCTCTACGAACGCGCCGAGCTTGCCGTCGGCTCCCAGCACGGTGCCGGGCCGCAGGTAGGTGTATGGGCCGACCGTGGCGCCGCTGCCGATCGTCGCCGACTCGCCATGTGTCCGGATTACCGACGCGCCGTCGGCGACGGTGACGTCGGTCAGCGTGGTGTCCGGTCCGACGACGCAGCGGCCACCGATCTGGGTGCGCCCGAGCAGCTGGGTTCCGGGTTGGATGACGGTGTCGCGGCCGATCGTCACGTCGACGTCGATCCAGGTGGTGGCCGGATCGATCACGGTGACGCCGGCCATCTGGTGCGTGGCGACAATGCGGCGATTGAGCTCGGCACCCAATTGGGCGAGCTGCACGCGGTTGTTGACGCCGGCCACCAGCGCGCTGTCGTCCACATGCTGCGCATGAACGGTCTGCCCGTCCCCGCGCAGGATGGCGATGACGTCGGTGAGGTAGAGCTCCTGCTGGGCGTTGTTGGAGCTCAGCCGGCCCAGCGCCGACCGCAGCGCGGTGACGTCGAAGGCGTAGACGCCGGCATTGACCTCGCCGATCTTCCGCTGCAACGGAGTGGCGTCGGCTTCCTCCACGATCGCCATCACTTGGTCGTCCTGGGTGCGCAGGATGCGGCCGTAGCCGAAGGGTTCGCGCAGCGTGGTGGTCAACACTGTCGCCGCGGCCGACACTGCGTTGTGGGTGGCGATCAGATCGGCCAGGGTGTCGGCGTCCAGCAGCGGGGTGTCGCCCGAGGTGATCACGACGACGCCGGCGTAGTCCTGCGGCAGCGCGGACAGGCCGCACTGCGCGGCGTGGCCGGTGCCGCCGGGGTGGTCCTGCAGGGCGACGTCGATGGTGCGTCCGAGCGTGTCGGTGAGTTCGGCGACGAGGGGTGTGATGCGCTGGTGTTCATGGCCCAGGACCACGACCAGCCGCTGGGGTGCCACCTTGGTGATCGCGTGCAGGGAGTGCGACAACATGCTGCGGCCGGCGATGGTGTGTAGCACCTTCGGGATGTCTGAGCGCATCCGGGTGCCGGGCCCGGCCGCTAACACCAGGACCGCAGTGTCAACGCGAAACGACATCAACTCTCCTCGTGCTTTGTCCCACACGCGGCGGGAGCCCGAAGGGCCGCCACGCCCTCAAGACTGTCATTTCACCTGCACTGATGGCAAAATCCCATACCCGTGTCCCCTGGGGCGCCTGGTAAGACAAGCAGCCGAAGCTCCGTCGCCAGGACTCGAACCTGAACTTTCTGAACCAAAATCAGAGGTGCTGCCGATTACACCACGACGGACTGCAGATCACGGCCGAAGACGGTGCAACCGCCAACCGCGCCACCAAGACTTTAGACGGTGTGGGGTTCGTGAGCAGGCCCCAGGGAAACTCGGGCAATTTCACCTGCGTAAACCGATACCCTGAGTGACGTGGCAGCCCCGGATAAAGAGGTGCGGGCGCCCCGCGCCCGGATGACCGGCAGCGAGCGCCGACACCAACTCATTGGCATCGCACGCTCGCTGTTCGCCGAACGTGGTTATGAAGGTGCTTCGATCGAAGAGATCGCGCAGCGCGCCAACGTGTCAAAACCGGTGGTCTACGAGCATTTCGGCGGCAAGGAAGGCCTGTACGCCGTCGTCGTTGACCGGGAGATGTCGGCGTTGCTGGACGGCATCACCTCGTCGCTGACCAACAACCGGTCCCGGGTGCGGGTCGAGCGCGTCGCCCTGGCGTTGCTCACCTATGTCGAAGAACGCACCGACGGCTTTCGGATCATGATTCGCGACTCGCCCGCGTCGATCAGCGCGGGCACCTATTCCAGCCTGCTCAACGACGCCGTCAGCCAGGTCAGCTCCATCTTGGCCGGCGACTTCGCCCGCCGGGGCCTGGATCCGGATCTGGCGCCGCTGTACGCCCAGGCGTTGGTGGGCTCGGTGTCGATGACCGCGCAGTGGTGGCTGGACACCCGGGAGCCGAAGAAGGAAGTCGTCGCCGCGCACCTGGTCAACCTGATGTGGAACGGCCTGACTCATCTGGAATCCGATCCCCGGCTACAAGACGAGTAATCGATGGAGTGGCCCCGCGAGCTGGGGCACCGCTCTGGCTCCGCGAGCGTAACGCTGGGGCGATATTCAGCCCGATTCTTCGCCGTGGCGTTACGCTCGGCGACCAATCGGGCCACATTCAACCGCAGTCGCGGGACAGCAGGTCCGCGATCGTCTCGCGGCGAACCAGTTGGCGGGCCCGACCGTCCTTGACCGCTATCAGCGGCGGGCGGCAGACCATGTTGTAGTTCGACGCCATGTTGTGGTGGTAGGAGCCGGTGCAGGCCACGGCCAGCAGGTCGCCGGGATGCAGGTCCACCGGAAGCTCGATATCGCGGGCGATCTCGTCGCCCGCCTCGCAGTGCCGGCCGGCGACCGTGACCCGCTGCTTGAGTCCCAGCGAATGCCGGTTGGCCAAAGTGACCGTGTATTGGGCGCCGTACAACGACACCCGCGGGTTGTCGCTCATGCCGCCGTCGACCGCGACGAAGGTGCGCCCACCCGGCTGCGTTTTGACCGAGCACACCCGATACAGCGTCACGCCGGCCCGGGCGCTGATGGCGCGACCGGGTTCCACCACGATGGTCGGCCGCGGGAAATGTTCGGCCGCGCAGGCCTCGTCCAGCGCGTCTTCGATGACGACGGCGAGCTCGTCGAGATCGAGTTCGCGATCACCCGGTACGTAAGGGATCGCGTGGCCGCCGCCGATGTTCAGCTCGGTGAGGATGACGCCGTGCTGGGCGCGGATGTCGGCCATCGCGGCGATCATCCGGTGGATGGCCTCGCCGTACAGGGCTGGGTCGGTGACCTGCGAGCCGATATGGCAATGCAGCCCGACCAGGTCGAGGATCGGATGCGCCAGCACCCGCTTCACCGCGTCGGCGGCATGGTCCTCGGCAAGGGTGAACCCGAATTTCTGGTCGCTGATACCGGTGGTGACCGCCCGGTGCCCGTGGATGTCGATGTCCGGGGTCACCCGGATGAGCACCGGCTGGCGCTTGCGGGCGCAGCCCGCCAAGTAGGCGATCTCGATGCAGGAATCCAGCACGATCCGCCCGACCCCGGTACGCACCGCCTCTTGCAACTCGTCGGGTGATTTCGCGTTGCCGTGCATGATGATCCGGGCCGGGTCCACGCCGCCGGCCAAAGCGACGGCCAGCTCGCCGGCCGAGCAGACGTCGACACCCAGGCCTTCTTCGCGCGCCCAGCGCGCCACTGCCGTGGTCAGCAGGGACTTACCGGCGTAGACGACCTCGACGCCGCGCAACACCTTGCGGTAGCGACGGGCACGGTAGCGGAAGTCGGCTTCATCGATGACATAGGTGGGGGTGTGGAACTCGTCGGCGATATCCGAAAGGGGTACGTCGCCGATGCAGAGCCGGCCCTCCTCGTCGGAATGTGTAGTGACAGGCCAGATCGCGGGATCCAGCCGTCGGGGCGCCGCCCGACCAATGGAGGGCAGCATGTCAAGCAGTGTCATGACTTCACCGTGCGCCCGGCCAGTGCCGGAGTGGGCAATCCTTACAATCCTTTGACGGCGTCGGGCGCAATTTTGACGTCGTTCGGCGCACCTAGAATGGGTGCATCATGACCGCACCGGGGCCTGCTCGCCCAGAAACCCCGATCGCGGGGCTCGTTGAATTGGCGTTGACGGCGCCGACCTTCCAGCAGCTCGTCGAGTCCACCGCTGGTGTACCCGCCGAATTGAGCCTGGTTGGCCCGGCCAGCGCACGGGTGTTCGTAGCCAGTGCGCTGGCACAGCAGGGTTCCTTGCTGGTGGTCACCGCCACCGGACGCGAAGCCGACGACCTCGCCGCTGAGCTGCGCGGCGTCTTCGGCAGTGCGGTCGCCGTCTTCCCGTCCTGGGAGACCCTGCCGCACGAGCGGCTCTCGCCCGGCGTGGATACCGTCGGCACCCGTTTGATGGTGCTGCGCCGGCTGGCTTACCCCGACGACACCCGGCTGGGCCCGCCGTTGCGGGTTGTGGTGACCGCGGCGCGTTCACTGCTGCAGCCCATGGCACCGCGGCTGGGCCACCAGGAACCGGTAACCCTTCGCGTCGGTCAAGACATCGGCTTCGAAGAAGTGATTGTCCGGCTGGTCGAGCTGGCGTATACCCGGGTGGACATGGTCGGCCGGCGCGGCGAGTTCGCCGTCCGTGGCGGGATTCTCGACATATTCGCCCCGACGGCCGAGCACCCGGTGCGCATCGAGTTCTGGGGTGACGAGGTCACCGAAATGCGAATGTTCTCGGTCGCCGATCAGCGCTCCATCCTGGAGATCGAGGTCGAAACGCTGGTCGCGGTCGCCTGCCGGGAATTGCTGCTCACCGACGACGTGCGGGCGCGGGCCGCCGAGTTGGTCGCACAGCACCCTCCCGGCGCGAACGCGATCACCGGCAGTGTCACCGACATGCTGGCGAAGCTGGCCGAGGGCATCCCCGTCGACGGCATGGAGGCACTGCTGCCGGTGCTGCGGCCCGACGACCACGCGCTCCTGGTCGAACAGCTGGCCAAGGGAACGCCGGTGATGCTGTGCGACCCGGAAAAGGTGCGCACCCGGGCCGCTGACCTGATCAAGACCGGCCGTGAATTCCTCGAGGCGTCCTGGTCGGTCGCCGCGCTGGGCACCGAGGCTCCCATCGACGTCGAGCAGCTGGGCGGGTCAGGATTCGCCGACCTGGACGAGGTCCGCGCCGCGGCGGCCCGGACCGGTCATCCATGGTGGACGTTGAGCCAGCTCAGCGACGAATCGGCGGTCGAGCTGGACATCCGGGCGGCGCCGTCGGCGCGTGGTCATCAGCACGACATCGACGGCATCTTTGCGATGCTGCGCGCGCACGTCTTGACCGGCGGGCACGCCGCGATCGTCGCACCCGGGACCGGGACCGCCCATCGGGTGGTGGAACGGTTGGCCGAGTCCGACACCCCGGCGGCCATGTTGGAATCCGGCGCGGCCCCCAAGGCGGGCGTTGTCGGGGTGCTCAAGGGTCCGCTGCACGGCGGCCTCGTGATACCCGGTGCCAACCTGGTCGTCATCACCGAAGCCGATCTGACCGGCAGCCGGGCCACGGCAACCGACGGCAAGCGGCTGGCGGCCAAGCGGCGTAACACGGTCGACCCGCTTGCGCTGACGGCGGGTGATCTGGTGGTGCACGATCAGCACGGAATCGGGCGGTTCGTGGAGATGACGGAGCGCACCGTCGGCGGCGCCCGGCGCGAGTATCTGGTCCTGGAGTACGCCTCCAGCAAGCGGGGTGGCGGTTCCGACAAGCTCTATGTCCCAATGGATTCCCTGGATCAGCTGTCCCGGTATGTGGGCGGCCAGGCCCCGGCGCTGAGCAAGCTGGGCGGCAGCGACTGGACCAACACCAAGACCAAGGCGCGCCGCGCGGTGCGTGAGATCGCCGGCGAGCTGGTGTCGCTGTACGCCAAGCGGCAGGCCAGCGCCGGACACGCGTTCGCGCCGGACACGCCCTGGCAGGCCGAGATGGAGGACGCGTTCGGTTTCACCGAGACCGTCGACCAGCTGACCGCGATCACCGAGGTCAAGTCCGACATGGAAAAGCCGATCCCGATGGACAGGGTGATCTGCGGCGACGTCGGCTACGGCAAGACCGAGATCGCGGTGCGGGCGGCGTTCAAGGCGGTGCAGGACGGCAAACAGGTCGCGGTGCTGGTGCCCACCACGTTGCTGGCCGATCAGCATCTGCAGACGTTCACCGATCGGATGACCGGCTTCCCGGTGACCGTGAAGGGGCTGTCCCGGTTCACCGACCCCGCCGAGTCGCGCACCGTGATCGACGGTCTGGCCGATGGGTCGGTGGACATCGTGATCGGCACGCACCGGCTGCTGCAGACCGGGGTGCGCTGGAAGGATTTGGGCCTGGTCGTGGTCGACGAGGAGCAGCGGTTCGGCGTCGAGCACAAGGAGCACATCAAGTCGCTGCGCACCCACGTCGATGTGCTGACGATGAGCGCGACTCCGATCCCGCGCACCCTGGAGATGAGCCTGGCCGGGATCCGCGAGATGTCGACGATCCTGACGCCGCCGGAAGAGCGCTACCCGGTGCTGACCTACGTCGGTCCGCAGGAGGAAAAGCAGATCGCCGCCGCGTTACGGCGCGAGCTGCTGCGCGACGGGCAGGCCTTCTACGTGCACAACCGGGTCAGCTCGATCGACGCCACCGCCGCGCGGGTGCGCGAGCTGGTGCCCGAGGCGCGGGTGGTCGTCGCGCACGGGCAGATGCCCGAAGAACGGCTGGAACGCACCGTAGAGGGGTTCTGGAACCGGGAGCACGACATCCTGGTGTGCACCACGATCGTGGAGACCGGCCTGGACATCTCCAACGCCAACACGCTGATCGTCGAGCGCGCCGACACCTTCGGGCTGTCCCAGCTGCACCAGCTGCGCGGCCGGGTCGGACGCAGCCGCGAACGCGGCTATGCATATTTCCTCTATCCACCGCAGTTGCCGTTGACCGAGACGGCCTACGACCGGTTGGCGACCATCGCGCAGAACAACGAGCTGGGCGCCGGCATGTCGGTCGCGCTGAAGGATCTCGAGATCCGCGGCGCCGGCAATGTGCTGGGCGTCGAGCAGTCCGGGCACGTCGCGGGCGTCGGCTTCGACCTGTACGTGCGGTTGGTGGGTGAGGCCGTGGAGGCGTATCGGGCGGCCGCCGACGGCCAAACCGTCACTTCGCCCGAAGAGCCCAAGGATGTGCGCATTGACCTTCCGGTGGACGCGCACCTGCCGCCGGACTACATCGCCAGTGACCGGCTCCGGCTGGAGGGCTATCGGCGCCTGGCCGCCGCATCCGACGACGCGGCCGTCGACGCCGTCGTGGAGGAGCTCACCGACCGCTACGGGTTGCTGCCCGAACCGGCGCAGCGGCTGGTGGCAGTGGCGCGGTTGCGGTTGCTGTGCCGCGCCTCCGGCATCACCGAAGTATCGGCCCCATCTGCGGCGACGGTGCGGGTGTCGCCGATGACGCTGCTAGATTCTGCGCAGGTGCGGCTCAAGCGGATGTATCCCGCCGCCAACTACCGCGCCACGACGTCCACGGTGCAGGTTCCGATTCCGCGAGCCGGCGGCGTGGGCGCGCCGCGGCTCCGCGATGTCGAGTTGGTGCAGATGGTGGCCAACTTGGTGACGGCCCTGCAAGGGAAACCGCAGCAAGAGATTGGTATAACAGCGATGACGAGGGAGGAGCAGCAAGCGCGATGATCGTCGTCTTGTTCGACCCCCGCCGCCCGTCGCTGGTGCCCGTCGAAGCGATCGAGCACCTCACCGGAGAGATCCAATACACCGAGGAGATGCCCGTCGCGGTGCCCTGGTCGCTGTCGTCCGCGCGTCCGGTGCACACCGGAGACGATGCGCCGGTGTTGCTGTCGTCGGACCCCGACCACCCCGCGGTGACCGCCCGGCTGGCCGCGGGAGCCCGGCTGATCGCGGCGCCGGACACGCCCCGCGGTGAACGACTCGTCGATGCCGTCGCGATGATGGACAAACTGCGGACCGCTGGGCCGTGGGAAAGCGAGCAAACCCACGACTCGCTGCGCAGGTTCCTGCTCGAGGAGACCTACGAACTGTTGGACGCGGTTCGCAGCGGCAATGCCGACCAGCTGTGCGAAGAACTCGGCGACGTGTTGCTGCAGGTGCTTTTCCACGCCCGCATCGCCGAGGAAGCGCGGCAGTTCCCGTTCGACATCGACGACGTTGCCGCCACGCTGATGCGTAAGCTGGGCAACCGGGTGCCGGGAGTGCTTGCGGGTCAATCAATTTCACTCGAAGAGCAATTGGCCCAATGGGAAGAGCGCAAAGCAGCCGAGAAGCCGCGCAATTCGGTGATGGATGACGTCCATACCGGCCAGCCGGCGTTAGCGCTGGCGCAGAAGGTGATTCAACGCGCCCACGCGGCCGGACTGCCTGCTGACATGATTCCCGCCGAGATCACCGCGATCTCCGTGCTGACCGACGCCGATGCGGAAAGCTTGCTGCGCACAGCGGTTTTGGAGTTCGTGGACACCGTCCGTGCGGTCGAGAGGTCGATCGCCGCCACCCGCCGCGGGGACAGCGTGCCGGAAGAGTTCGATGTGGCTCGGCTGGGCGTGATCACCGAGGAGGAGTGGCGCGAGCACTGGCCATGCGACGGCCTCGACGATGTCGGGCCACAGGAGCCCGAAGATTCCGGCGACACGGGCGAGGTTGGCGAGGTGGGCGAGGACACGGCCGAGCCGGGCGAGGACGCTGCCGACGACCTCGACGAGGACACCGCCGAGGTCGACGACGAGGCCGAAGCCGACGATGAGCGCGAGGACGTCGGCACCGCCGACGATGAGCCCGGCAAGGAGTCCAAGGGGTCCGGTAAAGGCTCGAAACGGGGCCGAGGCCGAGGCTGATGCGGGTTCCGATCGCCGCGCGGGTTTGCCTGTCAGCGATCGCACTGATGTTTGCCGCTATGCGCTGCCGCGACGGGTGATGTGGCTTGCGAGTTGGCGAATCCCGGTGGTCGGCGTTGTTCGCGCTTTGCTAGCCACGAAAATCGGCAGCTAATCGATAAAGTGGCTGAAACCGGGCTTGCCGATTCGACGCGACCGGCCACGGCGAAAGGTCATGGGACGATAATCAGTGGGTGACGTTGGTGTAGGGGAAGTTAAGGGGAACGTGGTGTCGCCGAGGCGTTGGTTGCGCGCGGCCGCCGTGATCGGCGCGACCGCGATGCTTCTGGCCTCCAGCTGTACCTGGCAGCTCAGCCTCTTCATCCCCGAAGGCGTGCCGCCCCCGTTCGGGGCTCCGGTGCCGGCAGTGAACACTCATGCGAGCGGTCGGCCCGCGGACCAGTTGCGTGAATGGGCGATTCAACGCTCCATGGCGTTGGAGATCCCGGTGATCGCTTTGGAGGCCTACGCGTACGCCGCCCGGGTCGCCGAGGTCGAGAACGCGAAGTGCCATATCGCGTGGACCACGCTGGCGGGCATCGGGCAGGTCGAGAGCCATCACGGCACCTACCGGGGCGCGACGCTGTCGCCGAACGGGGATGTGAGTCCGCCCATCCGAGGGGTTCGGCTGGACGGCTCTGGGGGCAACCTGCGCATTGTCGACGCCGAAGAGAACGTGACAGACGGCGAGCCGGCACTGGCCCGCGCGATGGGGCCCATGCAGTTCATCCCGGAGACATGGCGGTTGTATGGGGTCGACGCCCACAACGACGGCCGCGTCAGCCCGGACAACATCGATGACGCTGCGCTTGCGGCGGCCGGTTATTTGTGTTGGCGCGGAAAGGATCTCGGGACGCCCCGGGGATGGATCACCGCGCTGCGGGCCTACAACAACTCGAGTGTCTACGCGCGGGCTGTCCGGGACTGGGCGACCGCTTACGCGGCGGGTCACCCGCTGTAGAAGGATGAATCGCTGACCCAGGCTTTACGCTAAAGGCGGCCCGGGGGCCGGCATCAGCTACCACGCAAGGAGATCCTAGTGCCGATTATCGAGCAGGTCGGGGCCCGCGAGATCCTCGATTCCCGCGGTAACCCGACCGTTGAGGTCGAGATAGCCCTGATCGACGGAACCTTTGCCCGCGCGGCGGTGCCGTCCGGCGCGTCGACCGGGGAGCACGAGGCCGTCGAGCTACGCGACGGCGGCAAGCGTTACGGCGGCAAGGGCGTGCAGAAGGCGGTGCAAGCCGTGCTCGACGAGATCGGCCCGGCCGTGATCGGACTCAATGCCGACGATCAGCGGTTGGTCGACCAGGCGCTGGTGGACCTCGACGGCACTCCTGACAAGTCGCGGCTGGGCGGCAACGCGATCCTGGGCGTGTCGCTGGCCGTCGCCAAAGCGGCGGCCGATTCTGCCGAGTTGCCGCTGTTCCGCTATCTCGGCGGGCCGAACGCGCACATCCTGCCGGTGCCGATGCTGAACATCCTCAACGGCGGCGCCCACGCCGACACCGCTGTCGACATCCAGGAGTTCATGGTGGCGCCGATCGGCGCACCCAGCTTCGTCGAGGCGCTGCGCTGGGGTGCCGAGGTGTACCACTCGCTGAAGTCGGTGCTCAAGAAGCAGGGCCTGTCCACCGGTCTGGGCGACGAGGGCGGCTTCGCCCCCGACGTGGCCGGAACCACCGCAGCGCTGGACCTGATCGGCTCGGCCATCGAGTCGGCGGGTTTCAAGCTGGGCACCGACGTGGCCCTGGCCCTCGACGCGGCAGCCACCGAGTTCTACACCGACGGCACCGGG
The DNA here is from genome assembly GCA_035996225.1 of Mycobacterium sp. Lineage (GTDB taxonomy): Bacteria > Actinomycetota > Actinomycetes > Mycobacteriales > Mycobacteriaceae > Mycobacterium. The sequence continues at coordinate 14,810 of DASYJS010000200.1, forward strand.
TACATCTTCGAGGGCGCGACCCGGACCGCCGAGCAGATGACGGAGTTCTACGCCAAACTGCTCGACTCCTACCCGCTGGTGTCCATCGAAGACCCGCTGTCCGAAGACGATTGGACGGGCTGGGCGGACCTGACATCGTCGATCGGTGATCGGGTGCAAATCGTGGGCGACGACATCTTCGTCACCAATCCCGAGCGCCTCGAGGAGGGCATCGAAAAGGGTGTCGCCAACGCACTGCTGGTCAAGGTGAACCAAATCGGCACGCTGACCGAGACACTCGACGCCGTCGCCCTGGCTCACCACAGCGGATACCGCACGATGATGAGTCACCGCAGCGGCGAGACCGAAGACACCACGATCGCCGACCTGGCGGTGGCCGTCGGCAGCGGGCAGATCAAGACAGGCGCGCCCGCCCGCGGCGAGCGGGTTGCTAAATACAATCAGCTGCTGCGCATCGAGGAAGCGCTCGGCGACGCGGCCCGCTACGCGGGCGATCTGGCATTTCCCCGCTACGCACTGGACGTGAAATAGTTTGACCGCCAACGGGAAACGCGGCTAGATCTCCGATGCCCGACGCCAAACGGCCAGATCCGAAGCGCCGCTCCCCGGCATCGCGCCCGGGGAAAGCCGGTGATTCGGTTCGGCGCGGTCGCGCTGCCAAACCCTCGTCCAAGCCGTCGTCGCGCCAGTCGAAGCTGGCGCAGAGCGCTTCGGCCGCTCGGACGACGGCCGAGCACATCGTCGAGCCGATCAAGCGGCAGATCGCCGAGTCCGTCGAGCAACGATCCGAACAACGGATGGGATTCACCGCTCGGCGCGCGGCAGTCCTGGCAGCGGTGGTCTGCGTGCTGACTTTGACGATCGCGGGCCCGGTGCGTACCTATTTCGCGCAGCGCACCGAGATGTCCCAGTTGACGGCCAGTGAAGCCGCGCTGCGCCGTCAGATCGCCGACCTCGAGCAGAAGAAGGTCAAGCTCGGCGACCCGGCCTACATTGCGGCGCAGGCCCGCGAGCGCCTGGGGTTTGTGATGCCCGGGGACACGCCGTTCCAAGTCCAGCTTCCGGCGGGCGCGGCGGTGTCCCCGCAGCCGGGAGGCGAGACGGCGAACCCGGCCGGCAGCGCCCCTTGGTACTCCTCGTTGTGGCATACCATCGCCGACGCCCCGCACCTGCCGCCGGCCGCCCCGGCGCCCGCTGAACCCGGACAGCCAGCGCCTGCGCCGCCGGAATCACCGAAGCCCACGACTCCCGGTGGTTGATCGTGCCGACCTCGACGCGGTGGCACTCCAGCTTGGACGCGAGCCGCGCGGTGTACTGGAGATCGCCTACCGGTGCCCCAACGGTGAGCCCGGCGTGGTGAAGACCGCGCCGAAACTTCCTGATGGCACACCATTTCCGACGTTGTATTACCTGACGCATCCAGAACTCACCGCGGCTGCGAGCAGGCTGGAGACGACGGGACTGATGCGGGATATGACCGAGCGACTGCGGACCGACAGGGAATTGGCGGCCGCCTACCGCCGCGCCCACGAGTCGTATCTGGCCGAGCGCGACGCGATCGAACCGCTCGGGACCACGTTCTCGGGCGGAGGCATGCCGGACCGGGTCAAGTGCCTGCACGTGCTGATCGCGCATTCGCTGGCCAAGGGGCCCGGGGTTAATCCGCTGGGCGACGAGGCGTTGGCGCTGTTTGCCGCCGAGCCGGGCATGGCCGCAGTGTTGGATGGTGAGTTGTGGCGCTGAGGGCGGCCGGTGTCGACTGCGGCACCAACTCGATTCGGTTGCTGATCGCCGACATATCGGACGGGCGGCTGCGCGACGTGCATCGCGAGACCCGGATTGTGCGATTGGGTCAGGGCGTCGACGCCACCGGTCAGTTTGCGCCGGAGGCAATCGAGCGGACCAGGGCCGCGCTGGTCGACTATGCGGACCTGATGAGAGTCCATGGCGTAGAGCGGGTTCGGATGGTTGCTACGTCGGCCGCCCGCGACGTCACCAATCGCGATGTCTTCTTTGCGATGACGGCCGATGTGCTGGGCGGCGTGCTACCCGGCGCGGTTGCCGAGGTGATCACCGGAGCCGAAGAGGCCGAGCTGTCGTTTCGCGGCGCGGTTGGCGAATTAGACAGTGCTCGTGGGCCTTTCGTCGTCGTTGACCTGGGCGGCGGCTCAACCGAGATCGTGCTCGGCGCGGGCGAGGTGGTGGCGAGCTACTCGGCGGACATCGGCTGCGTCCGGTTGACCGAGCGCTGCCTGCACTCCGACCCGCCGACACCGCAGGAAGTCGACGCGGCACGTCAGATGGTGCGCGATCGGCTCGCGCCCGCATTGCGGGCCGTGCCCGTCGAGCAGGCCCGGACCTGGGTCGGACTGGCCGGCACGATGACCACACTTTCGGCGTTGGCGCACGATATGACGGCGTATGACGCTGTGGCCATTCACCTTTCGCGGGTCGCCGGTGATGATCTGCTGTCGGTGTGCGAGAGCCTGATCGGCATGACGCGATCCCAGCGTGCGGCACTGCCGCCGATGCACGAGGGCCGAGCCGACGTGATCGGTGGCGGCGCGATCGTGGTCGAGGAGTTGGCGCGCGAGCTGCGCACCCGGGCGGGTATTGACGAGCTGACAGTCAGCGAGCACGACATCCTCGACGGCATCGTGCTGTCGATGTTTCTTTAGCGCGTATCACACCAAAGCGCCGAACGTGCGTCCCGGGCTTCCGGTGTGCGCTGCGGGCTTCCGGTGTGCGGTGAAGGCGGTGTTTTCGCGAAATCCTCGCCCTGGACGCACACTCGACGCCCTGGATGCACGCTCAGGCCTCGAACCGGTAGCCCATGCCGGATTCGGTCAACAGGTGCTTGGGATGCGACGGGTCGTCTTCGAGCTTGCGCCGCAGCTGTGCGAGATACACACGCAGGTAATGGGTTTCGGTGGCATACGCCGGACCCCACACCTCTTTGAGTAGTTCCTCGCGGCCGACGAGCTTGCCGCGATTGCGGACCAGCACCTCGAGCATGCCCCATTCGGTCGGGGTGAGGTGCACCTCGCTGCCGTTCTTGGTGACCTTCTTGGCGGCCAGGTCGACGGTGAAAGCATCGGTTTCGATCACCGGCTCGTCCGTTTCGGAGGCCGCGGCATTGCGGCGGACCGCGGCCCGCAGCCGAGCCAGAAACTCGTCCATCCCAAATGGTTTCGTGACGTAGTCGTCGGCCCCGGCATCCAGCGCCTCGACCTTGTCGGAGGAATCCGTGCGCGCCGACAACACGATCACCGGTGCTGTCAACCAGCCGCGCAGACCACCGAGCACCTCGATGCCCGAAATGTCGGGCAGGCCGAGATCGAGGACCACCACATCGGGTTTGTGTTCGGCGGCGGCGCGCAGGGCGCCGGCCCCGGTCGCCGCGGTGACGACCTCGTAGCCGCGCACCGAGAGATTGATGCGCAACGCGCGCAGGATGTGCGGCTCGTCATCGATCACCAATACCCGGGTCATCGGACACCATTCGGTTGCGGCGGTGCCGCCAAGTCTACGACGACGGTGAGTCCACCCCCCGGCGTATCGCCGGCCTGGATAGTCCCCCCCATGGCTTCGACGAAGCCGCGCGCAACCGACATCCCCAGTCCCACACCGGTGGTGTTGTCGTGATCGCCCAGCCGCTGGAAGGGTTCGAAGAGCTGATCCTCCCCGCCGTGGGGGATTCCCGGGCCTTCGTCGATGACGTTGATCAGGACGCGATCGCCGACCCGCCCCGCGTTGACCCGGACCACGCAGTTGGGCGCGTAGCGCAGCGCATTGTCGATCAGGTTGGCAAAAACCCGTTCGAGGAGCCCGGCGTCGGCCATCGCCACGGCGTCACTCACGTCGACCTTGACCCGGTCGATCGCTGATCGGTAGAAGCCGGTGGCGCCCTTGCCGATACTGACCAGCGCGCGTTGCATCGTTTCCTCCAAATAAACCCGGCGCAGATCCGGGCGGACAACGCCGGCGGCCAGCCGCGAGGAATCGAGCAGATTTCCGACCAGCGCGGTCAGCTGGTCGATGGACTCTTCAATGGTGGCCAACAATTCCGCGGTGTCCTCAGCAGAGAAAGCGACGTCTTCGGCGCGCAAGCTGGACACCGCTACCTTGGCCGCGGCCAGCGGCGTGCGCAGGTCGTGGCTGACCGCCGAGAGCAATGAGCGCCGTAGGTCGTCGGCCCGCACGATCGCCTCGGCCCGGCTGGCTTCTTCGGCCAGCTCGCCCTGCCTGATCAGACCCGCGGCCTGCCTGGCCACCGCGCCCAGCACCCGGCGGTCGCGTGCGGAGAGCTTCTTGCCCGCCATCAACATCCAGAATTCGTCGTCACCGACCTCGATCGCGGTGTCGGCGGAATCAACCGTCACACAGGGATCATTGCCCACGCAGGCGACGATGTAGCCCTTCTTGCCATTGGTGCGGTCTTCGTCGCTCGGCTCGCGCAAGATGCTGACCGCGCGCTGTGAGTAGGTCTCGCGCACGCGTTCGAGCAGCGCCTCCAGATCGGCGCCGCGCAACACCGAGCCTGCGAACAGCGTCAGCAGTTCGGCCTCTTGGGAGGCCAGTCGGGCTTCGCGGGCTCGTTTGGCTGCGCCGTCGACAAGAACCGCGACTGCGACGGCTATCAGCAGCAGCACCAACTCGGTGATGGCGTTGTTGGGTTCGGCGATCGTGAAGCTGTGCCGCGGAGCTATCAGGAAGTAGTTCAGCAGCAGCCCCGACAGCACCGCCGAAAGCGCCGCCGGGGCAACGCCTCCCAGTAAGCCGACCAGCAATACCCCGACAAAGAACAATGCGCTCTCACCGCCGGTGTCCAGATAGTGGTCCAGCAAGGTCACCGTGACGGCGCAGATGACCGACGGGATAATGACGGCCGCCAGCCAGGACGCAACGCGTCGCTCGCGGGGCACGAGCGACGCCAGGTGAAAAACGCGTTTGGATTCGTCATGGGTGACGATGTGCACGTCGATCTTCCCGGACCGCTGCACGATGGCCGGGCCGATGCCCTCCTCGAAGATCCGCGCCCATCGAGAACGGCGGGATGTGCCGATCACCAGCTGGGTGGCATTCATCTCGCGGGCAAAATCCAGTAGCGCCGCGGGTACGTCGTCGCCGACCACGGTGTGCACCGACGCGTCCAGGCTGCTCGCCAACTCACGAATCTTGCTCATTCGCGGCTCCGACAGACCGGCCAGCCCGTCACCCCGTATCACGTGCACCACCATCAGCTCGGCGCTGGACTTCGACGCGATGCGGGATGCCCGCCGCACCAACGTCTCCGATTCCGGGCCACCGGTGACCGCCACCACGACTCGCTCGCGGGCCTCCCACATGTCGGTGATTTTGTTGTCCGCGCGGTACTTGGCCAGCGCGGTATCCACCTGGTCGGCCAGCCACAGCAGCGCCAATTCCCTTAGTGCGGTCAGGTTTCCGCGGCGAAAGTAGTTCGACAGCGCCGCATCGATTCGTTCCGGCGTGTAGACGTTGCCGTGGGATAGCCTTCGCCGCAACGCTTCCGGCGTGATGTCAATGAGCTCGACCTGCGCAGCTTGCCGCACGATCGAATCCGGCATGGTCTCCTTCTGTTCGATCCCGGTGATCTGGGCGACGACGTCGTTGAGGCTTTCCAAATGCTGGATGTTGACCGTGGAGATCACGGTGATCCCGGCGTCCAGTAGCTCCTCGACATCCTGCCAGCGTTTTTGATTTTTGCTTCCCGGCGTATTGGTGTGGGCGAGTTCGTCGACCAGCACCACCTGCGGATGCCGTTCCAGCACGGCCGGCACGTCGAGTTCGGGGAAGCTGCCGCCGCGGTATTCGAGGTAACGGGGCGGGATGATCTCGATGCCGTCGAGCATCTCCGCGGTTTTCCGGCGGCCATGGGTCTCGACCACGGCGGCCACCAAGTCGGTGCCGCGCTCCAAGCGCCGGTGTGCTTCTCCAAGCATCGCGTACGTCTTGCCGACACCCGGAGCCGCACCGAGGTAGATGCGTAGCTCCCCGCGCTTCGGATGGTGGTCAGTGACGGTCACGTCAACCATCATCCCCCCGCGGCGTTAGCTTGTGACCGGATACCGGTGGTCGAGCTCGGTGTTGAGTTGCAGGACATTCACTGTCGGCTCACCGAAAAATCCCAGGGCGCGACCGTCAACGTATTGCACTAGGACCGCACGTATCTGATCCGGGCTGACATGCCGGGCCTTGGCCACCCTGCCGATCTGGATGTCGGCGTAGGCCGGTGAGATAACCGGGTCCAGGCCGCTGCCGCTGGCAGTGACCGCGTCGGCGGGCACCTGCGGGTTGTTCGGGGCGCCGCCGCGAATGGGCACGATCTGGCCGTTCGAATAGTCTTCGCCGAACGTCGCGCACTCGACCCGAACGCCTTCGTAGAAGTTCAGGAAGGGCTGCTTTGTCGTCGAGCACGGCTCGTTGACGCTGACGACCCTGGCCGGGTGGACGACGTAGCCGCGCGAATCGCGGGGGCCGATCACCGACAGCACCGCCCCGACACCGCCGCCGGTGCAGAACGGGCGTGCGCCGTCGACACCTTCGAGCTGGCCGATCGATGCACTGCGCGTACACACCTGCGTCAGCAGGCTCGGCTTGAACCCGGCGTCGGACGCACTGGCGCCGGAGGCAAGCTTGGCCGGGTCACCCGGTGTGTCGACGATGCTTTCCGGTCCAAGGTTGCTGCCGCCGCTCGACGTCGGGTCATACCCGTTGCTGCCCGCGGCCGACGGCCGGCTCTGGAAGTACTTCGGCAGCGGGTTGCCCGAAGAGTCGGTGAACGACTGCCCAATGATCCTGCTGCCGACGGGTTTGCCGCCGGCGGTGAGGATCGAACCCTCCGCCTTGTCGTGCAGCCCCGGGATGAAGGCAACCAGCCAAATAAGCAGGGGGTAGCCGAAACCCAGGATCACGGTGAAGACGAGCAGCGCGCGCAGCGCGGCCCAATGTTGGCGAACCGTGTTGGCGATATTCATCTCAGGCCATCCCAGGAAGAAGTTGAACCAGCAAGTCGATGAGCTTGATCCCGACGAACGGGGCGACGATGCCACCCAATCCATAGATATAGAGGTTGCGGCTGAGCAGTTTCGACGCCTGGCTCGGCGTATACCGAACGCCGCGCAGCGCCAGCGGAATCAGGGCGACGATGACGATCGCGTTGAAGATGACCGCGGAGAGGATCGCCGATTGCGGGCTGTGCAGCCGCATCACGTTGATCAGATCCAGCCCCGGGAAGATCGCCACGAACATCGCCGGAATGATCGCGAAATATTTGGCGATGTCGTTGGCGATCGAGAACGTGGTCAACGCGCCTCGAGTGATCAGCAATTGCTTGCCGATCTCCACGATCTCGATGAGCTTGGTGGGATCGGAGTCCAGGTCCACCATGTTGCCGGCTTCTTTGGCCGCCGACGTACCGGTGTTCATCGCCACGCCGACGTCGGCCTGAGCCAGTGCCGGTGCGTCGTTGGTGCCGTCACCGGTCATCGCCACCAGGCGTCCGCCCTGCTGCTCCTTCTTGATCAGCATCATCTTGTCTTCCGGGGTGGCCTCGGCGAGGAAGTCGTCGACCCCGGCCTCATCGGCAATTGCCTTGGCGGTCAACGGATTATCGCCGGTGATCATCACCGTGCGGATACCCATCACGCGCATCGCGTCGAATCGTTCGCGCATGCCCTGCTTCACCACGTCCTTGAGGTGGATGACGCCGAGCACCTCGGCAGTGTCGCCGTTGATCTGTCCGACAACCAGCGGGGTTCCCCCGGCTGCCGAGATGCCGTCGACGATCTCGCCGAGTTCGACCGGGACGGTGCCGCCGTGACTGCGGACCCACTCGGAGACCGAGCTGGCCGCGCCCTTGCGCAACTGTCGTCCGTCGAGGTCGACGCCCGACATCCGGGTCGTCGCAGTAAATTCCACCCAGCTGGCGTTCGCCAGCTCGCCAGGGTGCCGCGCGCGCAGCCCGTAGGCCTCTTTGGCGTAGACGACGATCGAACGGCCCTCGGGAGTTTCGTCGGCGAGACTGGACAGCTGCGCGGCGTCCGCCAGGTCCGCGTTTGTCACCCCGGCCACCGGAATGAATTCCGACGCTTGACGATTCCCAAGCGTGATGGTGCCGGTCTTGTCCAACAGCAGGGTGTTGACGTCACCGGCCGCTTCGACCGCCCGGCCCGACATGGCAAGCACGTTGCGTTGCACCAGCCGGTCCATGCCCGCGATACCGATCGCGGACAGCAGCGCGCCGATGGTGGTCGGAATCAGGCACACCAGCAGCGCCACCAGAACGATGCCACTGATGCCGTCGGAGCTCAGCGCCGAGGTGTCGGGCACACCGGGATTGTTCACCTTGGAGTAGATCGCGAGCGGCTGCAGTGTGGCGACCGCGAACACGAAGATGATGGTCAGTGCCGCCAGCAGAATGTTGAGCGCGATCTCGTTGGGCGTCTTCTGCCGGTTTGCGCCCTCGACGAGTGCGATCATCCGGTCCACGAAGCTCTCGCCGGGCTTCTGGGTGATCTTGACCACGATGCGGTCCGAGAGCACGGTGGTCCCGCCGGTCACCGCTGAGCGGTCACCGCCGGATTCGCGGATCACCGGCGCGGATTCACCGGTAATGGCCGATTCATCAACCGAGGCAATGCCTTCCACGACATCCCCATCGCCTGGGATGACCTCGCCAGCGGTGACCACCACGAAGTCGCCCTGCTGCAGTAAGGGCGCCGCGACCTCTTCTTCGGATGTGTCCGAAGAGCCGGGTGACCAACTCTTGAGGCGGCGTGCAACGGCGTCGGCCTTGGACTTACGCAGCGCGTCGGCCTGCGCTTTTCCGCGCCCCTCGGCGACCGCCTCGGCCACATTGGCGAAAAGCACTGTCAGCCATAGCCAGAACACGGTGAGCCAGCTGAACCAGCTGCTGTCGCCGAATGCAAGCACCGTCGACCAGACGGCGCCGATTTCGACGATGAACATCACCGGGTTGCGCCACAGGGTGCGTGGATCGAGCTTGCGCAGCGCGTCCGGCAGTGACTTCAGTAGCAGAGCGGGGTCGAGCGTCCCGCCCTGAAGTTTTTCGCCAGGCGCGTGGGCGGTACGCCGGCGTTTTGCGGAATCAATTGTGGTCGTCACGGTTTCAGTGAATCCCTTCAGCGAGCGGCCCGAGCGCCAGCGCGGGCAGGAAGGTGAGGGCAACCAGAATGACGGTCACACCGACCACCAGGCCCACGAACTGAGGCTTGTGTGTGGGCAGGGTGCCACTCGACTCAGGTGTCATGCCCTGACGAGCCAGCGAACCGGCCAGCGCGAGAACCACCACCATCGGCAGGAATCGGCCGAAGACCATCGCCAAGCCCAAAGCGGTGTTCCACCAGACGGTGTTGGCCGACAGGCCGGCGAAAGCCGAACCGTTGTTGTTGGCCGCGGAGGTGAATGCGTAGAGCACCTCGGACAGACCGTGCGGGCCGGTGTTGGCCATACTGGCGCGCTCACCTGGCAACGCCATCGCGATGGCGGTGCCGAGCAGCACGATGAGCGGGGTGATCAGGAAATACCCTGAAGCCAGCTTCATCTCGCGCGGATTGATCTTCTTGCCGAGGTATTCCGGTGTGCGACCGACCATCAAGCCGGCGACGAACACCGTGATGACGGCGAGGATCAAGATGCCGTACAGACCCGAGCCGGTGCCGCCGGGTGCGACCTCACCCATTTGCATGTTGAACATCGCCATCATGCCGCCGAGGCTGCTGTACGAGTCGTGCACGGAATCGACTGCACCGGTCGACGTCAACGTGGTCGCATCGGCGAAGACCGCGGAGTCGGCGACTCCGAAGCGTTGTTCGACCCCTTCCATTGCCGCGCCCGTCGCGGTCGGGACGGTGCCGTGGTGCTGCAATTGGAACAGCATCATGAAACTGACGCTGAGGACGGCGAGGACGCTGACGACCGCGGCAATCGCGTAACCCTGCTTCTTGCTGTCCACCATGCGGCCAAAGGTGCGCGGCAGCGAGAAGCTGATGACCAGAAGCAGGAAGATCTCGACCCAGTTGGTCCATGCGGTCGCATTCTCGAACGGGTGGGCTGAGTTGGCGTTGTAGAAGCCACCGCCGTTGGTGCCCAGCTCTTTGATCGCCTCTTGGCTGGCGACCGGCCCACCGGGGATGGTCTGCTGGGGGCCGGCCAGCGTGGTGACGACCTGGTCGTTGAGGTGGAAGTTCTGGACGATGCCACCGGCCAGCAGGACGAGCGCGCCGATGATCGAGATCGGTAGCAGGATGCGCAATGTGCCCCGCGTCAGGTCCACCCAGAAATTGCCCAGTTCATTGGTGCGATGCCGGGCGAAGCCGCGGACCAGCGCGACCGCAACGGCCATCCCGACCGCGGCGGACACGAAGTTCTGCACCGCGAAACCGGTCATCTGCACCAGATGGCCCATCGTCGATTCGCCGGAATAAGCCTGCCAGTTGGTGTTCGTGACGAAGCTGATCGCGGTGTTCCACGCCAGGGACGGCGTCATCTTCGTCGCCGGATCGTGCAGATGCAGCGGCAGCTTGTCCTGCACGAGTTGCAGGACGAACAGGAACACGACGCTGACCGCTGAAAAGGCCAGCACGCTACGGGCATACGTTTTCCACGTCTGCTCCGAGTTCGGGTTGGCGCCGATCAATCGGTAGATGAATTTCTCAGTGCGCGAATGCTTTTCGGCGCTGTAGACCCGGTACATGTAATCGCCCAGCGGCACATGAACCACCGCCAGCGCAAGAATGAGTAGCGCGAGGAACACCACACCCGCCGCGGTGCCGCTCATCAGAACCGCTCCGGAAACATCAAGGCGGCCCCCAGCAACAGGGCAATCAGGACCGACAGAATGAGGCCGACTGTGTTGGCGATGCTCACGATCCCAGCCTCAGTGTCAAGCCGAGTGCGGCGAAGACTGCCACAGTCAGCACGAGGTAAATCAGCACAGACATTTTTGTCTCTCGTTCGATGACCGTTGATGCCTGATCGTTCTCGGGCAACAGTAACCTGACCTCGGGTGAGGAGGGCATGTTCGAGGCTAAGCGCGATTGCGGCCGACGGCGTTCGCCCTTAACGCTTTCTTTACGTCTTGACCGCCACTTTTGCGGTCTTCCTAACCTTTGCCGGGGCGCTAGCCGGAGTTCGGACTGTCGATCATCGGCAGCCGCACCCGAAAGACCGTTCGGCCGTCCGTGGATTCGGCGCTGACCGAGCCGTGATGGGCCTTCACGATTGAACTGACGATGGCTAGGCCCAGTCCGATACCGGACCCGTTGGACCGGGACGGGTCCGCGCGGACGAATCGCTCAAACAACCGGGGGAGCAGATCCGCGTCGATGCCAGGTCCGTCGTCAGTGACGGTCATTTCCGCATAGGGCGCGTCGGGATCGCCGCGGTGGCAGGCGATTGCGGTGGTCACCGTGACGCCGGGTGGCGTGTGCAACCGGGCATTGCTGAGCAGATTGCTGACCAGCTGATGCAGCCGGGCATGATCCCCGCGGACCCATACCGGCTCATTGGGCAGCTCATTGACCCACTGGTGCGTCGGCGCTGCCACCGCGGCGTCGTTCACCGCATTGGTGACCAGCTCGGCCAGGTCGAGGTCTTCGTTCTGCAGGTCCTCACCCTCGCCGAGGCGGGAGAGCAACAGCAGCTCCTCGACGAGCAAGGCCATCCGGCGTGCTTCCGACTCGATGCGGGCCAATGCGTACTCGGTGGTCGGCGGCAGTGCCGAACTGTCCTGGCGGGTCAGCTCGGCGTAGCCCTGAATCGCCGCCAGTGGGGTCCGCAGCTCGTGGCTGGCGTCGGTGAGGAACTGGCGCATACGTAAATCGGAATCGACGCGATGCGCCAGCGCGCTATCCACGTTGTCCAGCAACCGGTTCAGCGTGTGTCCGACGATCCCGACTTCGTTGTCCGGGTCGGTATCTTCGAGCCGGACTCGGACGCTGATCCGGTGGTCATCGCCGGTAAGCGACATCATGGCGACTTCCCCGGCGGTCGCGGCGACCCGGCGCAGCGGGCGAAGTGTGTAGCCGACCACCCAAATGGTGAGTCCCGCGGTGACCACCAGCGCGACAGCGACCAGCAGGGTGGTGGTGATGTATTTGCGGGCCATGATCTGATCGGCGAGCTTCACCGACACCCCGACGATCAGCAGGTCGGGCCCTTCGGCGCGGCTGTCGACGCGGTAGGCGCCCAAGCTGCTGAGCCGTACGGTACGGGGCGGCGCGTCGGCCCAGGACCGCGCTTCGATCGCGTGGATGACGTCGGGCGGGGCGGGTTTTGGTTGGTCCTCGGAGAAAACCGCCGAGCCGATGACGGCGCCGTCGTGCACAACGGCGATCAGGTTCCCCGGGGTTTGTCCGGTGAATTCCAGCAGCGCCTGTGCCACCGGCGGAGCACCGCGGTGCGCCGAGGTGTGTTCGCCGTTGCGGTATCGGGCGTACGAGTTGCTCAATGCATCAAGGGATTCGGTGACATCGGCGTCGCTGATCGCTGTGACGTAGCCGCGCAGGCTGAGTACCGAGACCACGCCGACGGACACCAATACCACTGTGACGACGGCCAATACACCTAGCAGTAATTGGCGGCGCAGCGACCGGGGGAACCACGAAGGGGTGTTGCGCTCGCCGGTCATTCCGATTGCCGCAGCATGTACCCAACACCGCGGACGGTATGGATCATCGGCTCCCGGCCGGAGTCGATCTTTTTTCTCAGATACGAGATGTACAGGTCGACGATGCTGGTGCGCCCGGCGAAGTCGTAGTTCCAGACCCGGTCGAGGATCTCGGTCCGGCTCAGCGCGCGGCGCGGATTACGCATCAGGAAGCGCAGCAATTCGAACTCGGTCGACGACAGCGATACCGGCGCGCCGTCGCGGCTGACTTCGCGACTGGCGGTGTCGAGCCGAAGATCGCCGACCTTGAGCGCCTCGGCGGCCGGGGGAGACAGCTGACTGGAGCGGCGCAGCAACCCGCGAAGTCGCGCGACCAGTTCCTCGAGGCTGAATGGCTTGGTCATGTAGTCATCGGCACCGGCGGTGAGACCGGTGACCCGGTCCATCACCGAATCGCGTGCCGTGAGGAACAGCGTGGGCGTGTACACGTCTGATTCGCGGATCCGCTGCAGAATGCGCAGGCCATCCATGTCGGGAAGCATGATGTCCAGGACCAGCACGTCGGGGGTCGCCCGGTCGAATTTAGCCAGCGCTTCGCGTCCGTTGTGGGCGATCTCCACCGCCCAGCCCTCATAGTGCAGCGCCATCTTGACCAGATTGGTCAGCGCCGGCTCATCGTCCACCAGCAAAACGCGGATCGGTGATCCGTCGGCACGATAGATCCTGGGCAGCTGCCCAAGAATGGCTTGGCGCGGTCGCTGGCTTCCTGCGTATCCCGACATTGCGGTCATGTTCTTGAATTCTCGCAAAGCACACACGCGCTTGTCACGGGCTTCATAGAGTTCTCAAATGTTGCCGCGTCCCGGATCGGCCCCGCCAGTCGGACGTAGATGTGTCGCATCCGCCCAAGTTGAGACGTGGCATTTCGCGAAAAGCACTGGAATGCACAGCCGTTGGTTCAAGCCACGAAGTGTGCGTCTCACCCATCACCGACTCGTGCCGGACAAACAACGGGGCCGCACACCAATTGGTGTGCGGCCCCGGTTGAAGCTAGGGGTGTCAGGCCCAGCTGGACCCAACGGCGCTGTCCGTGCTGGCCATGTTGTTGCCGGCACTTTGCACCTTCTGCCCGTGCTGGTTGGCCTGCTCGTAGATCACCTGGAAGTTCCGACCCAACTGGGTGATGAACTCCTGGCACGCCACCGAACCGGCGCCGCCCCAAAAGTCACCGGCAGCAAGCACATCGCGGACGATGGCCTGGTGCTCGGACTCCAGCGAAGCAGCCTGCGCGCGGATCAGCGCGCCGTGGGCGTCAACATCTCCGAACTGGTAATTAATGCTCATAGCGTTCTTCTCCTAATGTCTGAAAGGTTACGCAGCCGTGGCTTTGCGGCTAGTGGCTGAGGATCTGCTGCGACGCCTGCTCTTGCGTCTCGTAGTTGTTGGCGTCGCGGATCAAGCCGTCGCGCACGCTGTGCAGCATGTTGACAATGTTGTTGAACGCCTGGTTCATCTGACCCATGGTGTCGTAAGAAGTTGCCTGAGCCTGACCACTCCAGCCAGCCCCGGCGATGTTCATCGAGGACGACCACATCTTGCGCGCCTCATCCGACACCGTCTGAGCGTGCATCTCAAAGCGTCCCGCCATCGACCGCATTGCGTGCGGGTCAGTCATAAAACGTGTTGCCATGTTGCCTTTCTCCTTTAATCATTTGGTACTCGAGATTTTGTTCTGGTGGACAGTGATGGCTGGGCCGGTGACGAGCGTTAACGCACCTGCCGAACCGAATACCTAAGGATGGTCCTCCCCTTCCCCTTGACCGGCCACCCACCGGACCGTCTACCTCAACGAGACGGTTGACGGCGTTACCCGAAGGCGGCTGACCTAGAGCCCACTTCTGTGTGGGCGTCCTTAGCCTGTGCTGATCAAACCGATCAACCGGTGGCGGCTGCGTTGGCGGCCTCAGTCGCGGCGTAAGAGCCGGAACTGGTCGACAGCGTGTTCACAAACGCCTCGTGAATCGCTGTGGCCTGTGCGCTGACCGCCTGGTACATCTGCGCATGCGCGGCGAACTGGGCCGCGGTAAGCGCCGACACCTCGTCGGCAGCGGCCGGCACCACCCCGGTCGTCGGGGCCGCCGCAGCCGCGTTTTGGGCGCTAAGAGCAGACCCGATACCCTGCAGGGTTCCGGCCGCCGCGGCCAAAGCTTCTGGCTGTGTCGTCACGAACGACATATTGTTCCTCCTCCATAATCCCCAAACTCTCTGGCATGAGAGTAGATGACCGTGTTGCATCTAGCCTGATACGTGGGCCGCCCGTTAGCAATTGTTCACGAGGTGGTACGGCGAATTCACCTTTAGTAACGACACAGTAACAGCGTACGGGCCCGTTTGGTGGCCCTGAGCAGCGAAATCACAGCACTGGCACGGTCTGACCCCCCTGGTTGTCGAATGCCTGCTGGCGAGCGCTTTGCCGGGGTCTGAGGGTGTCGCGGGCGCGATAAAAATCTCGTGGCCCATAACTTCCGCAGGCCCCCGCCACGTGGCAAACGATTTCTTGTAGTCCGCGACGCGTCGCGGAGACTTGGTTCCCAGCACTTCAGGCCGCATGAATGCGCGCGCAGGCAACGCCCTCGCGACTGCCCACCAGCAACTGCTGGCACCTCGGTCACGTCTCAGGGAGAACACTCTGCCGCCGCTCGCGTCTGTCCGGGTGGGTTATCCGGCGAAGGGTGGGCGGGCCATGACGGTGGGTTTGAAGCCGTAGCGGGGTCCGGAGGCGCCGAAGCCTCCTTGGCCGCCCATGCCGGCCAAGGGCATGCCGCCGAGCAGGTTGCCTTGTCCGGCGGCT
>DASYJS010000201.1:0-7757 GCA_035996225.1 Mycobacterium sp.
AAGAGAGACTGTCGATGACATCAGATCATACGCATAGCACCGGATTCAAGTGGGATCAATTGGTAAAGATGCCCACCGCGAGCGAAGAATGGCACAAAGGGCGCCAGGTTCTTAACTTTTACCCGATGGACAAGGACTATCGAGATTCGCCGGCGGCGCGGGCGATGGTGACGAATTATTTTGACAATGCAAAGGGCCTAAACACAGATGCCGCAGTGCTCAAATTCGGTTCTGACCAAGTTACACAGCGCGGCGCATTCTTGGAGATGGGCGTGTGTACGGGAAGAACCATCAATTTTATTGCTGCGCTCAATCCAGAGCAGCATATCTGGGGATTTGATTCCTTTGACGGGCTTCCTGAACAATGGACTCGGACCGATATTATTGTCCCTCAAGGTACTTTTCGGGTAAACGTCGACGGATGGATGCCACCGGTTCTTCACAATGTAACCCTGGTAAAGGGCATGTTCCATGACACCCTTCCACAATTCAAAGAACAAGTTCTGAAATCTAATCCCATCGCTTTTTTGCATATCGATTGCGATATTTATGCTTCCGCGAAAGAGGTTTTCGATCAGTTGATCGATAACATCGTGCCAGGCACTGTGATCGTATTTGATGAATTTTATAATTACCCGGGAGCCGACGAACATGAATTCAAGGCATTCCAGGAGTTCCTGGACCGCACCGGGAGAAAACCTGTCTACCTCGCATACAATCAGTATTTTGAACAAGCGGTTGTCCAGATAGCCTGACATCAACTGCACGCAAGTCACCGGCGAGTTTATTACCAGTTCCGGGCACCAATGCTCGACGACGGGAGTCGGGGAGTGGCAGCTCGCGCAGTCCTGGTTACGCCACTGTCGGGCCCGCTGGCCAGATTCGGGAAAGCAGGGGCGAGCGCCGTTGCTGTCTGGGCCGAGCGTTCCGGAGTAAGCCTGGAGGTGATCGACGCTTACCCCTCCGCGGCGTCCGCGATACGGGCCGCCGAGGCTAGACGGCCCGACGTGGTGTTCGGGCCCTACGGTTCGGGGCCCGCGCTCGCGGCCGCGGCCGCCAGCAAAGGGGTCGTCTGGAACCACGGTGGCGCCACCGCCCGGCTGGCGCGCCCGACGTATCCGGGCGTCGTCAACGTGGAGTCTCCCGCTTATCGCTATCTCGCCGCGGTGCTCGAAATCCTTGCCGCCGAAGGTCTTGGGGAGGGGTCGGAGGTGGTAATAGTGCACGTCGACACGGGGTTCGGCCGCGAGGTGGCCGAAGGGGCGGCGGTGGCGGCCCGGCGACTCGGTCTCCTGCGGCGGTCGGTCACTTTTCGGCCGGCCCGGGTGAGAGATGTGCTGGCGCAGGTCCCGGCGGGCGATGTGCTGTTATCGGCCGGTTCCTTCGACGATGACGTTGCCATCGCGCAGTGGGCCAGCGAACGACGTTGGCGCGCAGTCGGATTGGTTGCCGCCGGAGTCGAGGAGCTCCGGCACGCCATCGGTGATCGCGTTGAGGGGCTTTACGGGCCGTGCCAGTGGTTCGACGACGGGACAGATGATCCCGCGGACGGACCCAACAGCGAGTGGTTCCGCCGCTATTACCGGGACGCGAACGGTACTGAGCCGCCCTATCCGGCTGCTGCGGCCTTCGCCGCGGGTGTCGTTTGGCAGCGCTGCGTGAAGGAGTGCGGAACTGTTGAATCGTTGCCGGTGCTGGCCGCGTCACAACGACTCGACACCACCACCTTGTTCGGTCGGTTTCGTGTCGACCCAGTCACCGGCGTGCAAACCGGTCATCAGATTCGCGTCGTTCAGTGGCGAGACGGACAGCGAAGGCTGGTCGATCGGCCACCTCGTCGGAAGTGAGCGTCAAGGTCACATCACCTCGTGCATGGATCGGCGTATCAGCGGCGGTCCGTCTCTAGCTAACTAGCTAACACCTGTCAGCCCGTCCCGTCGCCGCGGCAACGCGGCGTCCAGGGGCGAATCTGGGCCGTACCGACCGCGTACCGAAGACGTACCAGCAATGGTCAATCTCACCGTGTTACAGGCGATTTGAGCCATCCCAGCTAACGGTTTTGCCTGGTCGCGGCGGCCTCGGCTAGGGACTCATAATCCGTCGGTCGCGGGTTCGAGCCCCGCCCGCCCCACTCGTTTTAGATTCGCTCAAAAGTCGGCATGGTTGTAGTCGCAGTTGATGTGCACCTATCACGACTGCTTACGTCAGCACACGCGTGACCGGAAGATCGTGATTCCGAGCTGCTGCTAGTGCAGCACTGCGCCCGAGGGCGCGGGAGCGGCCGGCGGGCTGCCGTCGATACGAGCCCGCGTCCGCATCAGACGGCAATCCAAAGCCGTCCCAGTACTAACGTTCTTGGCTCCTCAAATATCGCGTCAAACGTCAGCCCACATGGGCTAAGAAGATACGTGGGAATGCCGCAACGCAATGCCGCAACGCATCGAAAGGGCGGCCCATGCTTGAAGTGATCGACAAGGGGTCAGCCTCCGAATCGCATCCCGTTCCGCTGCTTCTTGTTCACGGGGGTGGCATGGAGCCTGGTGTTGGGATGAGCACTTCCTCGACTTCTTTGCCGATAAGGGTTATCGCGCCGTCGCCCTGAGCCTTCGTAATCATGGAAATAGCCCAGCGGTAAAACGCATGCGGACTTGTTCGCTGGCGAATTTCGTTGATGATGTCGTCTCGGTCGCCGACAAGCTGCCCTCACCGCCCATCGTGGTCGGGCATTCTTTCGGCGGTTTGATTGTCCAAAAGTATCTGGAGTTCCACGAAGCACCCGCCGGGGTGCTGCTCGCCTCCCTATCGTCGAGCGGGGCGGGTGGATTCTTTGTGCGCGAGGCGAAACGACACCCGTTGAGTTTCGTTAGATCGACCATCACGGGCAAGAGCCTGCACCTTGTCAAAACGCCCGAACGCGCACGTGAACACTTCTACTCCGCCGGAGTACCCGAGTCCGAGGTCGTCCGTTACGCCGCAGCCCTAGGTGAAGAGTGTGGAGGGAGACTGACCCTCGACCTTTGGGTGCTCAACCTGCCCAAAACCCGAACGCGTCACCACGCCACTGCTGGTCCTGGGTGCTGAACTTGATGCCTGTGTAACAGAGGCGGAGACACAGACCACGGCACGCGCATATGGCAGCGAGGCTCAAATCTTCCCCAACATGGGCCACAACATGATGCTTGAGCCTGGATGGCAGGCAGTCGCCGAAAGGATTGACGGTTGGCTCACTGACCGAGGCCTATAAGAGCGCCGGTGTCCAGCGGTGCAGTCTCAGAACTAACGTTGTTAGTTTCTCAAAGATCGCTGTAAAACTTGGGCGTCACGAAGGTGCGTCGCGCAGAGCTTCCCGCGTTATTCTTTGCCGATGATCGCGGGCGAGAAGGCGCCTAACTTCACTCTGTATGATCACACCGGTCGGCCTCGGACACTGTCCGCGCTCCTTTCCGAAGGGCCGGTTGTGCTGTTCTTCTTCCCAATAGCGTCCTCACCGATCTGTACAGCCCAGGCTTGTCATTTTCGGGACCTGAGCAACGAATTCGCCACGGTGGGCGCCCAGCGGGTCGGCATCAGCACCGACACCGTCGACAAGCAGGCCCACTTCGCCCAACAGCGCTCGTTCGACTATCCGCTGCTCTCCGACGCGGACGGCGTGGTGTCCGAGCTGTTCGGGGTGCGCCGAGGCAGGCTCGCCAAGCTGCGTAGATCCGTCGTGGCGCGTGAGGCGGGCCGGCGTTTCCGGCACACTCGGCGCCGCGGCCTGCTGGCCCGACTGCTGCCGGTCAGACGGACCACATTCGTCATCGACACGGACCGCACCGTACTCAAGGTCGTCTCCAGCGAGGTGCGCGCATCGGTGCACGCCGACCAGACGTTGTGGTTCTTGGAGAACCACAACGTGCCGCATGGTTCGCCACATGTCCGGGAGGAGCACACCGACGCGCATCAGCAGTCGGAGGGCAAGGGCGAACCGATCGGCGACTGGTTCACGGAACCGGAAACCGCGGCCGAGCCGAGCTTGGTCCGGCCATACACGCTGACGGCAGACCGTATCGACTCTGGTGTCGAACTGGCGCTCGAGGCTCCGGTCGAAGCGCTGAACACCACAGCGAAGCCGCCGCGCTGGCCGAGAAATGATGTGCGGGGCCAGATCCTGACGTGGTGCGTGCACAGCACCACGGTCGCAGAGATCGCCGCTCGTCTATCCTTGCCGCTCGGTGCGACGCGGTTCCTGGTGGACGACCTGGTGACACAGGGTTATTTGCGGGTGCACGCCCCCCTCGGTGACTCGATGACAATCGACGAACGACGTGAACTGATAAGAAGGACTCTGCGTGGCCTACGAGGACTCTGAGGGTTGGGGCGCCGCCCGTGCACGGAATTTACCCTCCGTCGGCTCGCTGCAGCGTTGTAACTCCGTGCCACCAATGTCCTGAGACACCACAGCTAGTTCTTCACGGACATTAGCGAATTCGACCAAGTCGGCACCGGACTCCTGCAGCGTCCAAGAAGAAGCGCCCGGCGTTATTCGGCAGCGAAAGTGCCGATACGGCAATGGGATCCGCCATCCTGAATGCAAAAAACCATTTCGACATATGCAATGCAATTCGGCAAACCCGCACTTCTGGGGGTTGGGAAATGACACGGAGTTTTGCAACCTACAGGCACGAGATTGCGCGAAGCTCTCGCTCGCTCAGGCTAGAGATTGACGAAGTCGGGTGTCGTCGGCAGTCCGCGACGACCGCATCATCGCGCTGGCGAGCCAGCATTCCTAGGTGAGGGAGTTGAGCGTGGCCGAGCAGCGGTATGCGGCCGTGTTGGCGGTGATCAGCGACCTAGGGATTACCAAACGGTATGACCCACGATGCCGGTTGTTGGTTAATTACCCTGCGCGACAACTAGATTGGTGATCTAAACGCTCCCGTGACAATCGGTCAATTCCGGCCGACTCCAGGGAGGGCTTCGACGCTCGTGTTGCCAGGCGCCAACCCTGATACCGGTAACGAGAGCGACCCGGTTAAATCGTCAACGCGTCCGGTGCTGGATCGCCCCACTTCTTCCGGATCGCGCCCCAGGGGTTGGCGTAACGACCGGGTGCCTTGTAGTACGGCGCTTGGCGCCGCATGAGTACGCGCAACGCCGGCGCCGCGATACGTAGCGGGCGCGACTTCCAGCCCATTCTGGCGCGAATCTCGGCGTACGCGTCCGCGCTGGAGTGGCGCTGAAAAGACAGGACTTGCTGTGCGCGGGCGGTGTCGAACCAGCCCAACGGGTACCAGTCCCCGTCGTCGTCCGGGTTGCCCGGTCGGCCCGGAAACATCGCTGCGGCGAGTCCCATCACCTCGGCGTTCTCCCGCGCTAATTCGCCCCATACCCGTTTATGGGAGTCGTCGCCGCCAATCATGAAAACTTCCCGCACCGCGTCGGTGGTGATCGCTGCCGCGAACGCCGCCGCGACATCGCGAGGGTCGACGGTATGGACTCGGGTGTCCTCGGGTACCAGCGCACGGAAATAGAACGCATCGGTATTCCGGAAGTGGGTAAGTTGATCAAGCGCAATGACGCTGCAGAGCCGAAGGATCGACCACTCCAAACCCGATGACCGCACAATGTTCTCGGCCAAGGCCTTGTGACAGCCGTACAGGTCGGCCGGCGCCAGCGGTGAGTCGGGTGTCACCGGATTGGTGACCCGGTGTGGGTTCCGGATACCGTGCACAGCCCCGGTGGATGCGTGCACGAAACGAGGGGGCGACGGCCGTTCCGTCGCGGCACGCACCAGGGCGGCGGTGGCGTCGACGTTGACCGCACGAGCAAACGTGCGATCGGTGTAACACCGTGGCGGGATGACCGCGGCCAAGTGAACTATCACAGACGGCGACACATCGTCGACGAGGGCTTTGACCTGATCGGGTTGGCTCAGATCCACGGGACGCACATCCACACCGACCGGCAGTGAGGGTCTCACGGTCTGATGCGCCGTGACGACCACCTGAAACTTGTCAGCGACGAGCCGCTCCACCACCGCCCTGCCAACCCGGCCGTACCCGCCGGTCACGAGAACACGAGCCACGATGCGCCCCTTTCGGCAGCACGGGAAGGTTTGCGGGCAATCTAGCCCGAAACAGCGGCCTTCATCGAAGAATCGGACATCACGGCACCTGGCGCGGGGAATAGGGACTCAATAATCCGTTGGTCGCGGGTTCGAGCTCCGCCCGCCCCGCCGAGCGCACCTTCGCTAAGTCGATAGAAAGTGTCACCGGCGCTTCGGCGCGGAACCGGAGTACGCCCTAGCCACCCGGGTGACGAACTGATAGACGCCCTCCTCGTCCGGGGCCAGCGGCCCCGGACGGGCGTGCGGTGAGGCGAGCCCACGTTGCACCGACTCGCAGGCCGCCCAGTCCTGGCGGTTGGTGAGGTCCCAGAAGTCCACCGCATACGAAGGATCGAAATCCGGATGGGCCGCAACGTCTTTCGGGAAAGCCCAGGCGCACTCGACGTGCGTGCGGTCGACGGCCAGCGGCACCATGAGGTGGGTCATTGCGTAGTCGGGGTGCAAGCTCACCAGCAGATTCGGGTATCCGACGACGTACATGACGCTGCGCAGTTGCTGCTCGGACAGTCCGGCGATGGTGACGCCGCCGCTCTTGCCGGTGAGCGACATCGTCTCCGCGCCCTCGACGATCGACATCCAGCCGGCAAGCCACGATCCCTCGAGGTCGAGGGTTTCCCCGCTGGTCGGCGGGCTGACTCGGGACAGCTCCGGGTGGATTCTCGAACAGTGGTAGCACTCCTGGTAGTTCTCGACGATGACCTTCCAGTTGGCGGCGAGCTCGTAGGAGTGTCGGGCGACGATGGTCAGGTCTTCGGGCCGGTAAGGGCCGACGATGTCCTCGAGCCCAGCGACGTGCTCGGCGAAATCGGCGTCGCGCCCACTCGGGTCGACGAAAAGCCAGCCGTGCCAATTCACCAGGCGCAGTTCTGTGAGCCCGAACTCGCCCG
Organism: Mycobacterium sp.; assembly: GCA_035996225.1. Lineage (GTDB taxonomy): Bacteria > Actinomycetota > Actinomycetes > Mycobacteriales > Mycobacteriaceae > Mycobacterium. Next base: position 6,997 of record DASYJS010000201.1, read on the forward strand.
GGTCGAAGTCGTCGGCGTCGCGGAAGCCGGGCGCATTCTGCAGCGCGCCGTCCAGCCGAAAGGACCACGAGTGGTACGGACAGACGATGCTGCGCTTCTTAGTCGCCCCGCCAGACGCCAGCAGTTCGTGGCCGCGGTGGCGGCAGGTGTTGGCGAACGCGCGCACTATGTCGGTCTCGGACCGCACCAACAGCATGCCGTTCGCGCCAGAGCCGACCGCGCGCTGGGAACCAACCGAAGCGATATCGCCGGCGTGGCCCACACAGGTCCATTCAGAGAAGATGTTGCGTTGCTCCCAATCGAAAACCTGGGGATCGACGTAGGCCTCCCGCGGCAGCATGCGCGATCGGCCGAACGGTGCCAGCGCCGCGGCCAGGTCCGCCGAAGGAACCGGCGCGCGATCATCCTGATTGATCATGCGATCAGATTAGTTGCCGCGCTGACCAGGTTCAGCCGTATCGCCAGACCAGCCTCTCGCGAGTTATCGCCAACGTCGGTGACCCGCTTGCCGGTTGCGTTGAACATCGCTCGAAAATTGCGGGGTGGGCAATTGTTGTTCCAGCGGCGAGACGACATGGCCGGCTTGTTGTTGAAAGAAATATCCGACGGTCGAAACGAGTCGACAGACTGCACTTGCCCTAGAGGCCGGATTTGGATGGCCCACGAAAACGACGGAATCGGGAATTCAGGCTTGGCGGTGAACCCTGGCTTACCCGTGAACCGGGTATCAGTGCAACGGGCAGTGCGCGGTCGTGGGCGCG
>DASYJS010000202.1:0-5861 GCA_035996225.1 Mycobacterium sp.
CTGTTGTAAGCCGTCACAATTCGGCCGCCATGTGTCGTCACCGTTGCTTGATGCGCGCGAGCCAGTCGGTGCAACTGCAGCCGCGCCCGTGCGGGGTCGCTTCCAGACACTTCGGCGATGATGCCGGTGGCCGTAGCGATCACGATGGTGCCCTGGAGCAGCGTCTCGATCGTCTCGCCGGCGTCGGCGCGCCGTTGGCTTGAGTGCGGGGCGATCGAAATCGCGATGGCAGCCAGATTGGCCAGTGTCTGCCCGAACTCGCTTGATCGCTCCACTCCCCAGGGAACATTGGTGTGCACCACCAGCGCCCCCACCGACGAACCCATCACCGTAAGCGGAAAGCCGCGCATGCCACGCGCCCCGGCCCGCAACGCGTCGCGACGATAACCGGGCCAACGGGTTTCGCCGGCGGCGGCGAGATCGACGATCATCGTTACCGCCCCATCACGGGCGGTGACCAACGCGGGTCCCGCAGTTACAAAACTCAGATCGGCGTCTGTCGGTGCGCACAATGCTTCGGCTACGACCTGGATGCCGATGTCGCCCGCACGATGGCGGTCATCGCGGAGCACCACGACCGCCGACCAGGCCTGCAATCCCGCAAGCGCATCGTGAGCGACATCGTCCAGCACCGTAGGCAAGTCGAAGTCACCGGCCAAGGCGGCCGTCAGTTGTGCGATCACCAACCGGTCGCGCGCCGTGGTCATCGTCGGCCTTTCAGCTTCAAAGACGCCGCCATCACGAGTCGAAACTCGATTCGTCATCGAGGTCACGGAAGGACAGCCGTCGGGCCACGACATCGGCGGCGAGAGCGACGATAGATCGCTTATGCGCGTAGGCGTATGCGCGCAACCGGTCCACCGCATCGTGAGTGGTTATCCCCAACTGCACCGCGACCATGCCCGCCGCCACGTACACCTGCGAACGAGTGAACGGATCCGGTCCGCCTATCTCCGCACCTCGTAGGGCGGCCGCCTCGATGGCCGCCTCGGCACTGCCGGTGCGAGTCAGCTCGTCACGCCAATTGATTTCCAAGGTAGTTCGCAGCGCCGAGGCGCACACCTGCGCGGACTGTCGTTCGAACTCGCCCAGCTCCCCGGCCGTTCGCCGATACAGTTCCAGCACACCCATGGGTCGTTGTGGGCCGGGGACGGGGTAGGCGAACAGCGCCGCGACGCCTGCATCGGCCACCTCGGCCGTGAAGGCCGGCCACCGCAGTTCCAACTCCTCGTCGTCGATGCGTGCACACAGCTGTGGCTCATCGTCGCGGACGGCGTCCAGACACGGCCCCTCGCCCAAGGTGAATTGCAACTCGTCTAGCTGTTGGGCCACCGCATCGGTGGCATAGACCAGTTCGCGGGCTCCCTGCGCGATGGCCAGCACAGCGACCGCAGCGCCGTCGACTCCCGTCAACCGCGCCGCGGTATGGCAGATCGCGCCGACACCGACAAACAGCGGATCGTGCTCGTCGTGTGCCGGACGTGGCGTGCCGCTGACGTTCGCACCCTGACTTCGGTCCGAGCGCGGTTCCGGGTCGGATGCGTCGTCGTGCGGTGTATCGCTCAAAACCGTTCCTCGCCGTCCCAGCTGGTGCACCAACCAGGGTATGCCAACGCGGGCGCGCCCACTACGGCAAAGGAACTAGTGCGTCGGCTGGGCCGCTTTCGTGCCACCTTCGCCTTCCTTGAGACATCGGGCTCAGGCGGCAACCGAGAACAGCCGCGACGAGGATTCAGCCGACGTTCGCACCGCCCTCGGCGATCCGGCGCACCGCCTTGAGGAACACGTCGATCTCTTCGAACGTGTTGTAGAAGGCGAACGACGGACGAACGGTGGCTTCCAGGCCGTATCGGCGCAAAATTGGCTGCGCGCAGTGATGTCCGGCCCGGACCGCAATCCCTTCGGCGTTGAGCGCCTTGCCCACCTCGAGCGGCTCGTGCCCCGCCAGCACAAAGGACAGCACGCTGGCCTTCTCGTCCGCGGTGCCGACCAGGCGAACACCGGGGATGTCGGCCAGGCGCGGTGTCGCATAGTCCAGCAACGCGTGCTCGTAGGCGGCGATGCGCTCGATGCCTACCCGCTCGACGTAGCGCAGGGCCTCACCCAGTCCCACGGCATCGGCGATGTTGCCGGTGCCGGCCTCGAACTTATTGGGAAGTCCTTGGTACAGCGAGCGTTCCAGGGTCACGTCGGCGATCATGTTGCCGCCGCCCTGCCACGGCGGCGTCTCGGCCAGCGCCTCCTCGGACCCATACAGCACACCAATCCCGGTGGGGCCGTAGATCTTATGACCGGAGAACACGAAGAAGTCGACGCCGAGTTCGGCGACGTCGATTGGCAGATGCGGAATCGACTGGGCACCATCGATCAGCACTCGCGCGCCGTACCGGTGACCGAGCTCGACGATCTTTTCCACCGGCGTCACCGTTCCCAGCGCGTTCGACACCTGCGCGGCCGCCACCAGTTTGGTCTTCGGACCCAGCAGGTTTTCGAACTCCGAGAGGAGCAGGTTACCGGCCTCATCAACCGGAGCAACCTTCAGAATGGCACCGGTCTGCTGCGAAAGCAGTTGCCACGGAACGATATTGGCGTGGTGCTCCAGGTGGGTGATGACGATCTCGTCGCCCGGGCCCAGGTGCTTGCCGCCCCACGCGTATGCCACCAGGTTGATGGCTTCGGTGGTGCCACGCACGAAGATGTTCTGCTCGGCCCTGGGTGCACCGATGAACCGCCGCACGGTCTCGCGGGCCTCTTCGTAGGCGTCGGTCGACCGGGCCGCCAACTCGTGCGCCGCCCGGTGGATGTTGGAGTTCTCGTGAGCGTAGAAGTACGACAGCCGATCGATGACCACCTGCGGCTTCTGCGTGGTCGCCGCGTTGTCGAACCAAATCAGCGGCTTGCCGTTGATGGTCTCCTTCAGGATCGGGAAGTCCGCCCGGATCGCGTTGACGTCGAACACCTCGTGTTCGTCGGGCAACTGCGGCACCGGGTCGGATTCGGTGAGGAAGCGGTAGTCGTACCCGTCACCGACCGGTGCGGTCGCAGCCGGCGCGGCGGGCACCGCGTCAGACCAGCCGAGGTCGACGACCGACGGCGCCTCGGGTAGCCATTCGGTTCCCGAATAAGGCGACGAGCCGCGCGGGGCTACCGGAGCGCTCGGCGCCGAGCCGGCCAGCACACCCGGCTGCGTCGAGACGAGGCCCTCAGTGGGGACAGCGAAGGCGCTGAGGTCGGCGACGCCGGGCGGCAGGTAGGGATCCGCGACCCCGGCGGTCGTCCAGGCGGCCGACGGTGCCGCCGTCGTGTCCGGGACGCTGCCGCGCGGGGCGACGGGCACCGCTTGCGGCAGACCTTCAGGTCCGGGAGACGTCGGAGCGGGCACGTAGATGTCGGTGAAGCCGATCGGCGGAAGCGGTGCCGGGAACGGATCCGACGTCCCGGCAGCTGCCCGGGCCGCCGATGCCGCAGCCGTGGTGTCCGGCACGTTGCCGCGCGGGGCGACCGGCGCCGTCTGCGGCGGGCTGTCCGGCCCGGGCCGGACGCTGGCCGCGTACAGCTGCGTGGCCAGCGCCGCAAGCTCCGAGGCGCTGACCGGCAGGTCGCTTTCGGCGTCTACCGACCGGTACTCACTTGTACTCATGGAACTGGTCCACAGCCACACCGTCGAGGACGGCGAGCGCGTCGTCCGTGAGCACAGCCAACGACGTGTACAGGGTCACCAAGTATCGGGCGATCGCCGACTGGTTGATGCCGGTGAAGCGCACCGATAGGCCCGGTGCCTGCTCACCGACCAGCCCCGGCTGGAACAGGCCCACCACTCCTTGGCGCTCCTCGCCGGTGCGCACCAGGATGATCTTGGTCTTGCCGTCTTCCACCGGCACCTTGTCCGACGGGATCAGCGGAATGCCGCGCCAGGTGATGAACTGCGCGCCGAACAGGCTGACGACGACGGGTGGCACACCGCGGTAGGTGGCCTCGCGGCCGAACGCGGCGACGCCCTGCGGGTGGGTCAGGAAGAAGCTCGGCGTCTTCCACACCCGGGTGATCAGCGCGTCGAGGTCGTCCGGAGTCGGGCCAGTGCCCAGCGTCTGGATCGTCTGCTCCGGGGTCGCCTGCGCCAGCAACCCGTACTCGGGGCTGTTCACCAGCTCGAACTCCTGGCGCTCCTTGATCGTCTCGATGGTCAGCCGCAGCTGCTGGGTGATCTGGTCGTGCGGGCTGGAGTAGAGGTCGGAGACCCGGGTGCTCACATCGAGCAGCGTCGAAATCGTCCGCAGCGTGTATTCGCGCGGGCTGGTCTCATAGTCGACGAAGGTCTCTTCCAGCGGAGTGTCGAGGGAGTCGCCCTCTTGCGCCGTCACGGCGACGCGCTCGGGGTTGACCACGCGGTTGACCCGGTAAATACCCGCTTCCACCGGCACCCAGCTCAGCAGGTGCAGCAGCCAGCGAGGGGTGATGGTCGAGAGCTGCGGAACAGTCTTGGTCGCGTTGGCGAGCTGCCTGGCACCGAGATCCCCCAGTGCCTGAGACTCATTTTGAGCCGACGTCATCTTGGTCCTTCCGTCGTTGTCGAATACCTAGCACGGATGTAGAGCCACAGGCCACCAACCGAGAGCGCCGCATTGAGCCGGGGCAAGTGTAAAACTCATCGAGATTTTTTCAACCGCGGGGTGCGCGCTAACGATCGAACGATCCCGGTCGCGATGATGCCTTATAGTGGTCGCATGCACCACGCTGCACAGCTGCGCCTCATCCGCTCGCGCTGCCTTGCCGTGGACTGTTGTTGCTGTTGTTGATTTCCTGACGACTCAGTTCTGACTTTCTAATCGTCGCGCTTTTTTCCCGCTAGCGGGCGCACGCCCGCGCGTACAGAAGCGCGCAACAGTCGAAATCTTCCGGAAAGAACAACCAGCCATGACCGTGTTATCCATACCCAGCCGCGCACTGGCGCCGGTGGCGACCCGCCAGCGCATCCTGGTCCGGCCGGCCACCGAACTACCGCACATGACGCGCTACCGGGGCGGCACCTACTCCCACACGGTCGACACGATCGTGTTCAGCGACGGCAGCACCGCGCGGACCGACCTGATCCGGCTCAACCCCAACCTGCGCGCGTATTCACTGGACTTCGCCGGCATCGCACCGCACCTGCCGTCTCGCTACCGCGTGGGGACCTGGTCGGCACTGCCGCATCTGCGCAGACGCGATTATGAAGCCGAGGTGGATTGGATTCTGCGCCACTCGTATCCGATGCGCACGACCGCGGATCTGAGTCAACAGTTGCGTCAGTCCGGTTACCCGCTGGGACACGCCAATCTCGATGAACACGAAGCCATTGCCGCTACGCAGGCCGCGATCTGGTATCTGACCAACGGCTTGGCCCTGGACACCAAGCCGCTGAACATTCCTGTCGCGGTGCACCGGGCACCCGGACCGGTGATCACCTTCGAATTCGACGGCCAACCGCAACTCGGCGGCTACTCGGTGTGGACCGCCTCCGATAGCGCCGTCACACTACGACTGCAAAAGTCCGCCAATGGCGTTGACTGGCAAGATGTTTCCGGCTCACGACTGACGACCAGTCCAGCCAAGGGACGCTACCAACGCGCGTTGGGAATAGGCAGCACCTTGTCGAGCAGCAGCCACGGCCACCGTGGACGCGGCTACCGCTACTACCGGCTCATCGCCGAGGCAGAGGCCGGCACAACACCCAGGATCGGCCACGTGGGCTTCTGGCTGACCGGTACTCGCCACTACCGCAATGCCGATCGCGTCGTGCATCTCTACAACTACCTACTCTCCGGAGCACTGAAGCCACCGCAGGAACCCGACGAGCCCGCCCTCGTCGATACCGAGGCCAC
>DASYJS010000203.1:0-2410 GCA_035996225.1 Mycobacterium sp.
GGGTGCGGCGGCACCCGCATGCCAGGGGCACGGGTCAAGTCCGCAGGACCGTAGAAATCGACGAAACACCAGGCGCCCACCATCCGCCGGGTCCGGTTCGGCAGCGTGCGGGTGACCATCATCCCGCGCGGGCCGCCCAAGGCCACCGACGCCCCGGGCTGCAGCTCCCGTACCGGTGCGTCCGCCACGGCGGTGCGGCCGCCGCAACGGGTCTCCTGAGGATGGAGCTCGATGTTGCTCATACCGACCGTCTCTTTCCCGTCACCGCGGTCGGTCTGGCGGCACGCGCTAGTCCCCGCCCGGTCGACGCCTGTCGGGCGCCGGACCTCATGCTCACACGGCCATCTCGTACCTCGCAAACTGACTAACTCACCTTTTGGTACCAGCGGCCGCTGCCGGAACCTGTTCCGGACCGGCTCCCACTTGCCCGGCTCAAGAGGCGCCGAGGCGCCTCGACGTCAGCCGACGGAACCGATCTTCACGCTCAGCTCGCACCGGTACTAGGTAGCTGGTGTCTTTTGTGAAGCGCCAGTTCTGGTGATCTTGGTGTCTGGGATCGAGAATTACAGTGTTGTAGTTCTTAGTCCAGGAGTGCCGGGTGGCGTTGGGACAGGCTGATCGTCAGGGTGACCTGCTCGATGATGTGACGCGCTTCTGTGACGAGGCGTTGCCGGAGAGCTCGATCTATTCGGTGCTGTACCGCGAGCGTGATCGGTTGTTCCCGGACGAGATGTTCGCGGATCTGTTCAGTGACAAGGGGCGCCGGTCGGTGCCACCGTCGGTGGTGGCGACGGTGATGGTCCTGCAGCGGTTGGAAGGGCTGTCAGACCGCGACGCGGTGGAGCGGTATACGTTCGACGCGCGGTGGCGGTACGCGGCCGGGGTGGGCGGCTACGACGGCACGGGCTGGGGCCGGTTCGCTCACACGGTGTTGGTGGATATGCGGGCCCGGCTGGCGAAGTCGGACGAACCGCGGCGGATCTTCGCGGTCACGTTGCAGGCCGCGTCGAAGGCCGGGCTGGTCGGGGCGAAACGGGTGCTGGACTCGACCCCGTTGTATGACGCGGTGGCCACGATGGACACGATCACGCTGATCCGCTCGGCGGTGCGGGGACTGCTAGGCGTGGCCGGTGCCGAACTGCAGGCTGAGTTGCGCGGGGTGCTGTCGGGCGCCGATGACTACGCCGGCAACGCCAAGCCGCACATCGACTGGGACGACGCTGCGGCCCGGCATGCGCTGGTCGACTCGCGGGCCCGCGACGGCTATGCGTGCCTGGCGCTGCTGGACGGGCGCAGGCTCGGCGAGCCGGTCAGTCAGGCCAGCCAGTTGTTGGCCACGGTGTTGGGTCAGGACCTGGAAACCACCGCCGATGACACGTTCCGCATCGCCCGGCGGGTGGCTAAAGACCGAGTCATCTCCACTGTGGACCCACAGGCCCGGCACGGGCGTAAGACCGTCGCGCGGGGCTTTGACGGGTACAAGGGCCACGCCGCGATCGACCCGGACAGCGAGATCATCACCGACACCGTCGTCTCGGCCGGCAACGTCGGCGACGCCGCCGTGGCTGCCGATCTCATCGACGACCTGACCAGCACGGTCAGCACCGCCACGACCGGCAGCAGGCACGGCGCGGCCGATGCTGGTCCCGATGCTGACGAGCCGACCGTGTACGGCGACGCGGCGTACGGCGCTGGCGAGTTCCTTGAGCATCTGGCCGACAACGACATCGCGTCACGGTGCAAGACTCAGCCACCCACCGCCGCGGGCGGGATGTTCAGCAAGAGCGACTTCGACGTCGACCTCGACGCGGACACGGTCGTGTGCCCGAACGGGGTCAGCACCCCGATCCGTCGCAACGCAGACGGTGACGGCATCGCCTACTTCGGCCCGGCCTGCCGCGACTGCCCGCTACGCGCGCAATGCACCACGGCCGAGGGCGGGCGCACCATCAGCGTCGGCCGCCACGAGCGGCGGCTGGCCGATGCCCGGGCTCAACAGCAGAATCCGCAATGGGCGGCCGACTACCGGGCCACCCGGCCCAAGGTCGAACGCAAGCTGGCCCACCTGATGCGACACCGCCACGGCGGGCGCCGCGCCCGTGTGCGCGGCACCACCAAGATCGACGCCGATTTCAACCTCCTCGCCGCCGCGCACAACCTCGCGCGTTTGGCCAGGCTCGGACTCCGTTTCGCCTCCACGGGTTGGGCTGTGGCCACCGCGTGACAGACCAGCACACCGATCACAACGCTGCGAACCGCCCCACGGCAGCGACCCATGCGCCGGATCGGCAGGCCCGGCCGGCGGGCGCCGAAACAGCGTTCACCGCATCACGGAAGGCCACCGGGGCACCCACACGCGCCACCGCCAAGCGGCCGCCCCGGCGCGCCCGAATTACACCGCCCACCTAGA
>DASYJS010000204.1:0-8075 GCA_035996225.1 Mycobacterium sp.
TTCTATGCGGCGGTCGAAGCCACGCCGTTGCCAGAACTGCAGCGCCTGTTGAACCTCAACACCATTGGCGCCATCCGCCTGGCCCAAGCGGTACTGCCGCAAATGCGCGCCCGCGGCGACGGCAAGCTGCTGTTCATGTCCAGTATCGCCGGACGGGTCGTGCTACCGCCCGGCGCCGCCTACGCGGCGACGAAATGGGCGTTAGAGGCGCTGGTCGAAGCCCTGGCGATCGAGGTCGCACCCTTCGGCGTCCAGGCCGCATTGCTGGAACCCGGCGCGGTCAGCTCCGGCGCACTCGACGACGTCACGACGTACACGCTGCCCGACGATCCCTACACGGCAATCCTGAAAGGCGGCGGACCGCGGGCCGGAATGATCACCCCTGAGCAGGTCGCCGCCGAGGTCGTGGACGTCGCGGAGAAACCTCAACTGCCACTGCGTATTCCGGTTGGTGATGCCGCACGCGCGCTGTTGGCCGCCCGTAAAGCTGCCCGCGACGACGTCCCGTTCGCCCTGGCGAAGGCCGCCAGCTAGGCGTGGCGGGCTACTTCCTGGGCGAGCTGTACCCGGGAGGTCAAGCTCAGCTTGGTGTAGACGTGTGTGAGATGAGACTGCACCGTACGTGGTGACACGAAAAGCCTTGTCGCGATGTCATTGTTGGCCAGTCCTTCGCTGACCAGCCGCACCACGTCACGCTCGGCCGGCGTGAGTGAGTCCCAGCCGGTGGTGGGGCGTTTACGCTCCCCACGACCGCGACGCGCATAGGCAATCGCTTCCTCGGAGGACAGCGCGGCGCCCTCGGCCCAAGCCGTCTCAAACTCGGCCTCGCCCATGGCTTCTCGCAGTGTCGCCACCCAGGATTCGTAGCCGGCTTCCCATACCTTGAACCGAACCGTGCCGATACGCCGCCGGATGGCCGCCACCGCGCCAAAAATCCGCACCGCTTCGCGGTGGCTGCCCTTGCCTCCGGCCACCGTGGCTAGGCATTCCAGGGAGTCAGAAAGACCTAGGTGCGGATAATTTTCCGGAACGCAGGCCAGCGCGTCGTGAGCATCGCATTCCGCCCGCTCCAGCTCGCCTACTGCAATCGCCACGCGGGCGCGCGCAGTCAGTGCGTACGTCAGGACTAGCCAAGTCGTCGCCGCCGCGACCGCATCGTCGGCCCAGCGCCGGGCCGCGACCAGATCACCGCTCGCTAATGCGGCTTGCGCGATAAAGGGAAGCTGGTGAGCGCCATACACGGGGACCGCACTTCCGTATTCCCAGGCCACCGTGGCCGCGTGCAGCGCCAATCCAGTATCGCCACTGGCCATCGCAACGTGCACCGACGCGATGTAGCACAGACCTGCAATAACCGAGCCGAATTCGAGTCCGGATTCGAGGCTCGCGTCTGCCGCGGTCCGGGCCGCATCCGTGTCGCCCTGCCACGCGAGCGTGCTGGCTTGGTGGGCGAGGTTTCCTGTCGCGAGGATCCCGTCGTGCGCCGCCACGGCCTCGGCTGCCACCGCACGGAAATTCGCCAGGGCTCCGTCCAGGTCGCTCTCGTATAGCTGTACCAGTCCGATAGTAGTGCGGCAGTGGCGCGAGTCGAACCCATCGCCGATCGCGTCGGCGATGTCGCGTCCTTCCTCGCCGGCCACCCGCGCGCCAACCGGGTCGCCAGCGAGAATCGCAGCGTGCGCTTGCCAGGCCAGAATCTGGGTGAGCCGCCACTTATCGTCGGAGGCCCGGGCGAGTTCGATCGCCTCGGCGAAGTACTCACCTGCCAACTCGGCGTTGTAGGCGGCGGCAAATCCACATGCGGTCAACGCCCTCGCCAGCACGGCCGGATCATCTATGTTGCGTGCGATGGCGAGCGCTTGCTGGGCGAGACCTACGCTGTCCGACGGACTTACGATCGAGGCCAACACCGCTTTGTCCGCCAGCGCCCGGGCACGTACCGGCGCCGCTATCGCGGCATCCTGCGCGACCTCGCGGGTGAGGATGGTGTCGAACCACGCAAGCCCCTCCCCGACCCGGCCTCGCGCAAACCACAGCGGCTGCAGCGACGACGCCAGCGCCAACGCTGCCTCGGTATCGGAGTTTTCGCAGCTCCAATTGAACGCCGCCCGGATATTGTCGAATGCGATCTGGGCCCGCTCAAGGTGCTGTTCATAGTCGGTCCCGGCCGGCGCATCGACCTCGGCCGCCATCGACGTGTAGTGGTCGCGGTGTTGCGAGCGGATGGCGTCGGCTTCACCGGACTCGCCGAGTTTTTCCTGCGCGTACTGCCGCACGGTCTCCAACAGCCGGTACTGGGTGCGGTCCCGGCTGTCGTCGGCCACCACGAGTGATTTGTCGACCAGCAGGCTGAGCTGATCGAGCACCTGATAGCGCTCCACGGCGCCGGATCCACCGACTGCTTGGGCGGCGTCGAGGTCGAAGCCACCCATGAACACCGCCAGCCGACGGAACAGCACCCGTTCGGGTTCGGTCAGCAGCGCATGCGACCAATCCACCGACGCGCGCAATGTCTGCTGGCGGCGCACCGCGGTGCGCGACCCACCGGTCAATAGCCGGAAGCGGTCGTGCAAACTGTCGAGAATTTCGGTCAGCGACAAGGCCCGGACCCGCGCCGCGGCGAGTTCGATCGCCAGCGGCAAACCGTCGAGGCGCCGGCAGATCTCGGCTACCGTCGCGGCATTGTCGTCGGTGCTGGTGAAACCGGGCCGAGCGTGGCGAGCCCGTTCGGTGAACAACTCGATGGCTTCAGCGGCCAGCGACATTGACGGCATCCGCCAGCCCACCTCGCCGGCAACCCCGATCGGCTCACGACTGGTCGCCAGTAGCGTCAACTTGTCGGCGGCACCGAGGAGCGCCACGGCCAGCGTCGCACTCGCATCCAGCAGATGCTCGCAGTTGTCCAACATCATCAGCATGTGACGGTTGGCGACGAAACGGGTGAGCGTTTCCATTGTGGAGCGGCCCGGTTGATCGGGTAATTCCAACGCGCGGGCTACCGCGGTCGGCACGATGTCGGGATCGGTGATCGGCGCCAGGTCCACGTACCACACGCCGTCGGCGAAATCGCTCGTCAGCTGCGCGGCGACTTGGACCGCGAGCCTCGTTTTGCCCACTCCGCCCGCACCGGTCAGCGTCACCAACCGGTTTTCAGCCAGCAACTCCCGCACCTGAGCCAGCTCCGCTTCGCGGCCTACGAAGCTGGTCAGTTGCGCCGGGAGACGCTGGGAAATAATGGCTTTGGAGAGCCGCAACGGCGGGAACTCGTTGACCAAATCCGGATGACATAGCTGGACCACCCGCTCAGGGCGCGGCAGATCGCGCAGCGGATGGGTGCCCAGATCCGTCACCCATGCGTCCGCCGGAAGCCGGTCGACCACCATCTGCTCGGCCGCCCCCGACAACAAGGTCTGGCCGCCGTGGCCCAGATCGCGCAGCCGCGCGGTCCGGTTGATCGTCGGACCCGCGTAATTACCCTCATCGCGCAACTGCACCTCACCGGTATGCACACCAATGCGCAACCGGATCGGCGCCAGCGGAGCGCGCTGCAACTCCAGCGCTGCCGACACCGCATCAGACGCGCGAGCGAACGCCGCCACGAAGCTGTCGCCCTCACCCTGCTCGACCGGCCGCACGCCATCATGGCCGGCGATAATCTCCGACACCGCCTGATTCAGGCGGGCGATGGCCGCAGTCATCTCCGCGGGCTGGGTTTCCCACAGCCGCGTCGAGCCCTCCACATCAGCCAACAGCAACGTCACGGTGCCGGTTGGCAACAGACCGCTCACGCCAAGTTCGCTCCAATCCACCAGCGGCACATCCGCGCGTGGATCAATCTCGCTCATGTTAGCCAGCATGCGTCGACTGCCGTCAGCAAAACATCGGCGGAAACGCGCAGATTGCAGCCAGACGGGGGCGGAGATCGCCGTGCGGTGCGCCGTCGGAGAAAACCGTGAAGATTGATCACCTGGGTGTGAAAAATTCGTTAATAGCGTGGCAGGATGCCGCCGCAGACCTCAATTTGGAAGCATGACGCTGTTCGAGCTGCGTCCGTCGCGACGGCACGGGCTGCACCCGCACCTCGATCGCGCAATCTGGCCGTTGAGTGCCCACATCGATGACCTGGGCCGACTATGTGTCGGCGGCGTGGCCGTCACCGAGATCGCCGCCGAGTTCGGCACGCCCGCCTACTTGGTGGATGAAGAGGACTTTCGGGCCCGTCTTCGCTGGTATCAAGCCGCGCTTCCCGGGATCGAGCTGGTCTACGCCGCGAAGGCACTATTGAGCACCGCGGTGGCCGAGTGGGCCGCCACCGAAGGTGCCGGCCTCGCCGTCTGCTCGGCCGGCGAACTGGCCACCGCATTAGCCGCCGAGGTGCCGTCGTCGCAGATCACCCTGCACGGAAATGCCCAGACCGGCGGCGAACTCTACGACGCGGCCGACACAGGGGTGGGCCGCATCGTCATCGATTCCCCGACCGAAATCGCGCTGCTGGCCGCGCGGGTGCGCCGCCGCCAAAGCGTGCTGATCCGGGTGATTCCCGACATCGTCGGCCAGGACGGGGCCAGCTTCGGCTTTGCCTTGGCGGACGGCCGGGCGGCCGGTGCCGTCAAGCGCGTCCTGGATCAGCCGTGGCTGAACCTGGTCGGGCTGCACTGCCACCTCGGGTCGCAGCTCACCGACGCGGCGCTATACGGTGCGGCGATCCGGCAATTGGTTGCCCTGATGGCTGAGATGCGCGACCGCCATGGCGTCGTGCTCGGCCAGCTCAACCTCGGCGGCGGATACGCGGTCCCCTACGTTTCCGGCGATCCCGAATTCAGCCCACGCGCACTCGCCGCGGTCATCGAGGCCACGCTTCGATCCGCTTGCGCCGAACACGGCTATCCCCGCCCGCAGATCGTGATCGAGCCGGGCCGAGCGGTCGTCGCGCGCGCCGGAATAACGCTGTACGAGGTGATCGCCGTCAAGCACCAGCCCGACGGACGCACCTTCGTCGTCGTGGACGGCGGAATGGTCGACAACCCGCACGAAGCATTCCGCGGCGTGAAATACACAGTGGCACTGGCCAACCGGCATGTACCAACCACGACCGCACCCGTCACAATTGTGGGCCGGCATTGCGAGACCGGAGAAGAGATCGCACGCGACGTCGAGTTGCCCACCGACGTCTGTGCCGGCGATCTGCTGGCGGTGGCGTGCACTGGCGCCTACCACTATTCGATGGGATCCACCTGCAACTTGGTGGGTCGCCCGCCACTCATCGCTGTCGCCGGCGGCCGGTCTCGCGCACTGGTGCGCCGAGAAACCATCGCTGACCTGCTGACCCGCGACTGTGATTGGTCTCACCCGCCGGACCGCCGTGGGTCGGCGACAATGGTTATCGACAAGGCGAGTGGGGAATAACCGTGTCTGACATACCCCTTCACCCACATGGCGACGGTTGGTCGCCAATCGTCACCCGGAACGCTCACGAAGGTATAAACACAGTGCTTCGCGTTGAGAATCGTCGGACGACGATGAGTGCGCGGGTGCTGGCGGTGGCGGCGTGGTTGCCGGCCACGATCGTGTACGCCGTCATGCTGGTCGGGGTGTCGTTCTTGCTGACGGCGCTCGGTCCGCATACGCACGACGTCGCGGTGAGCGAGATGAGCACCAATCTGCACAATCTGGCCCACGGCCACGTGGTCACCTTGGTCGGGAGTGCGTTTATCAGCGACAGCGGCCGCGTGCTTCTTTGGCTGCCGGGCCTGGTGTGCTTGCTGGCCCTTGGCGAACTGATCTGGCGCAGCAGGGGTTTGGTCATCGCGTTCGCACTCGGACATATTGGTGCCACATTGATCGTCGCAGTCTGGCTGGCTGCTGCGCTACAGGCGGGGTGGCTGCCGATGTCCTTGGCGCGCACCACTGACGTGGGGATGAGTTACGGCGCGGTTTGTGTCCTGGGGGCCCTCACAGCGTCGATACCGTCGCGGTGGCGGCCAATCTGGATCGGTTGGTGGCTGGGCAACGCCATCGCCGCGGCCTTGAGCGCCGAGTTCACCGCCATCGGTCATGTGATTGCGCTGCTGCTCGGCATTGCTGTGTCCTTCCGACTGCGCTCGATCCTGCGCTGGACACTTCTCCACTCGGTTTTGCTCGTCATCGGTTCCGCCTTCGGCTACCTAGTGCTGTGCGGACCAGCGGGGCCGGCGCCGGTCGCCGGCGTGGCAGGTGCGCTGATCGCGCTCGTCGCCGCCTGGATATTGCGGTCACACGACAGCGCAGCATTGACGCGCCAGCCGGGAATTGTGCCGCAGCAGGCACAGCCGTAGTCAATCGCCGACGTTCAGTCTCAGAGCGAGTGCCGAAATGGGCGGCCGCACGGGTAGCTTGCTATCCCTGTTCGGGCCAGTCGCCTTGCGCGTCAAGGCCGTCCCAATCATCCCAGCCCTCGTGACGTCTGGGGCGGGGGGCGATGATGCGGCGTCGTAACTCAAGCAACAGCTCCTCAGTGGAGGCGTGGGATAGAGCTTCGGTGGAGGCACGCGTCAGCGGATTGTGAGTCGGGCGGCGCAGGTTGACCACCAGCTCTTTGGGCTCCCCACCCGCGAGAATGGTGTCGATGCTGCCGGGTGTCCAAGCCAGCTTGTTCTCCAGCATGGCGTAGGTTCCCGGGCTAGCCTTACGCACCCCGTGCTCGATGTCGGCGAGCGTGCGCAGGGTGAACTGCAGGCTGTCGGCCAGGTCGGTGCGGTTGCGGTAGCCCAGCGCGACGCGCCGGCTCACGATGTAGTGGCCGAGCCGTTCCAAGGCGCGTCGGTCCATGCAGGGATCATGACGCGCCAGAACGGCAATGTCGAGTCGCCATACACATTTTGTTCCGTCCGACGCGGAAAATAGCGGAAATTATTTCCTCGGTATGCCCGCCAGATCAGCCCTGACCTGGGTAATCGCATCCCAGAAGACTTCCTCCACCTTTTCTCGCGACAGCCCGACGACCTCCACCCTCGGCACCCCGGCCAGTTCCCGGCGCACCACCTTGGCGTCCGGCAGGGCGTCGCCGGTCCACCATTCTTGACGGACGGCGAAGTCGTCGAACCGTTCGCCCTCGTCCGTGTTGCGCAGCGCGCCGCGACGCTTGCTCACCGGGACTCGCGCCCACCACTCCGCCCGCCAGTAGGGGCCGTCGTAGGCGCCCGGCGGGGCGCCTATCTGCCATTCCTCCACCTGGACCGGTTCGGCCGGGGCGATGCCGTTGTAGTCTCGGGCGAACTCGTAGGCCTGGTCGTTATCGAGGTACACGCGTTCGACGCGGTAGGTGTCGCCACTGCCCGCCGTGACCACATACACCGTCGTCATCGCCGCCTCCGGTCTCCGCTGGTGGGCTTCAGTGTGCCAGCACCCGACGGCCATGTCCGACAAACCGGCGCGGACGTCGCGGACAGCAACAAACGGAATTTTCCGCTCCTAATGTTGCCGCCGGCCGCAGTGTGACACGCGTCTAATTGACATAGTTGCATTCAATTGCATAGCGTTGCACGCACACGCGGTCGGCAAGAGGGGCTAGCGGCGGTCGCACACTCCCAACGACAGCAGGTAGGCGCACTTATGGATCTGATGCACACCCGCAGCCTGGTCGCCACAGTCGCGACCGCAGCAGCGGAAGGCCACCGTTCCAGTAACGAAGGCCGGGCGGTGTGGGTGACGAAGGCGCGGTGTCGCTCGATCAATCCCGACGAACTCTTTGTTCGCGGAGCGGCGCAGAGGAAAGCGACTGTTATTTGCCGGCACTGTCCGGTCATCGCCGAGTGCCTCGCCGACGCGCTCGACAACCAAATGGAGTTCGGTGTTTGGGGCGGCCAGACCGCACGCCAACGGCGGGCGTTGCTCAAGCAGCACCCAGAGGTGGTCTCTTGGTCCAATCTCTTCGCCGCCCAGCACAAGCACCGCAACACTGACCAACTGGCACAACCGGTCAGATGATGGCAGTGACTAAACAAATAACCGTTGACGGCAGCTCTGTTTGTTTCTGCTGGTCAGAAGCTGCTGCGCGACTAAGCGGACCCCCGGCTCAAGGAGCGCAAACCGAAAGG
>DASYJS010000205.1:0-2424 GCA_035996225.1 Mycobacterium sp.
CGGGCGATCTGGTCGCTCTTCTCCGGGCTGGTGAACGCGATCCCGCGCGCTCGCATCGCCGCCCGGGTGCAGGGGTGGGAGTAGGCCTTGTCGGCCAGGACCCGGTCGGGGCGTTTGCGGGGCCGGCCGGGTCCGTCCCGGCCGACCGAGATCTGATCGAGCAGCGGGAGCAGTTGCGGGTTGTCCCCGGCCTGGCCGGGGGTGAGGATCACCGACATCGGCAGTCCGCGGCCGTCGACGGCGAGGTGGATTTTGCTGGTCCGGCCTCCGCGGGACCGTCCGAGGGCTTCTCCGTCGACGGCGAGGTCTTCGACCCATCCGGTGGTGCAGCCCCCTTTTCCCGGGCCCCAGCCGAGTGCTGGTGGGCCCGGACGCTGCTGGAGTCGACGCTGACGGTCCACTCCACGTTCCCGACGGAGTCGTCTTTGACGATGACCTGGTCGAGGATGCGTTCCCAGGTGCCGTCGGCGGTCCAGATCCGCAGGCGTTCGTGCGCGGTCTTCCAGGGTCCGTAGCGTTCGGGCAGGTCGCGCCAGGGGGCTCCGGTGCGCAGTTTCCACAGGATCGCGTTGATCACCTGGCGGTGATCACGCCACCGCCGACCCCCGCTCTCCATCGGCGGCAGCAGTGGCTCGATCCGGGCCCACGCTTTCTCTGTCAGCTCACCACGTCCCACCACCAAGACATGGTCACCGACACCAGGTCAGAACCCTTACAGGACACGCCCTAGTGCGGTGACCACATAGGTTCGCCGGGTCAGGCGGCTCGGGGGCGTCCCCAGCGGTGTTGGCGTTCGCTGCGGACGCGGGCTCGTTCGCGGCGTTGGGCGGCGAGGACGTCGGGGTGGCGGGCGTTGGCGTTGCGCCAGCGCAGGTACGCCTGCATCTCGCGGGCGAGGACGGTGTGGTTCGGGTAGTTGGAGTTGGCCATCGTGAACGAGCGCAGCGGCCCGAACTGGGCCTCGATGGGGTTGGCCCAGGAGGCGCTGGTCGGGGTGAGACACAGTTCGACGTTGTTGCGCGCGGCCCAGGCTCGGATCGCCGGGGTGGTGTTGGCGGACAGGTTGTCGCAGATGATGTAGATCGGGGCGCCGTCGGGTCGGGTGGCACGGATCGACTGGAACGCGGCCAGGCTGTGGTCGCCGCCCTTGCGGCGCATCACGCCCCAGAGTTGGTCGTCGGCGAGGCTGTAGCAGCCGTGGAAGTAGCGGATGCCGTGGGTGCGGTGGTAGGTCGCCGGCAGCCGGACCGGCCGGGTGCGCGGCGCCCAGCAGCAGCCGTGACACGGCCGAATCGACAGCGGCCCGAACTGGTCGAAGGCGAAACACCGACCCGGGAACTTCGAGGTCACCTCCTCGATCCGGTCGAGCTTGGCATCCTTGTCCGGGTCGGTGGACTCCTTCCAGGTGCGGGTGCGCTGGAAGGTGATGTCGTTGCGGCGCAGCAACTGCCGCAGCCGTTCCCGGCCCAGATGCACCCGCCGGACCTTGTTGGTGGCCAAGTAGTCGGCCAGCTTGCGGATACTCCACTGGGTGAAAGGACGGCCCAACTGCTTGGGCCGCGTCTTGGCGGTCTCGATGATGTAGGTCTCGTCGTCGGGACTGATACGGCGGGGACGGCCACCCGCCCAGTTAGGGTCCAGCGCACGCAGCCCGACCTCGTTGAAGCGGTGGATCACATCCCGGACGGTGTCCTCATGCGCCGCAACCAGACGAGCGATCGCTGGCACCGGCGTGCCGGACCCCGACGCCATGATGATCAACGCGCGGCGAACCCGGACCGATTCGTGCTTGCCCCGCCGCACGATCTGTTGCAACCGGCGGCCTTCCTCATCGCTCAGTCGCCGCGCCCGGACCTGCTCGGCCATCCGCCCACCCCACTCTCGACGACGAAGCCGATCGCTATCGAGGATCAGGCCGGACAGTCCCATCCGGGCACACCGCAACCGGCGTGTCACCAACCCGGTGAACCTTCTTGGTCAGCGCACTAGCCACGGACACGGATGCGGTATGGGCCGGGCCGGTGGTGCCGGTCGCGGCGGCGGACAGGACAGGGACATCGGTCGTCGTCACGGGGGACGGCGACACGGTGGCGGGGACAGCGTTAGCAGCAGCGTTGACGGTGCTGCCCTCGCGGCGGATCAGGGCGCGCATGTGCACGGCCAGACCGGCGACGGCCGGGGGCAGCGCGCCGACGAGCGCGGCCAGGACCACACGCCAGGTCTGGTCGGTGGCGGATTGGGTGGCGAGGAGGTGGTAGGCGGACTGGGCGGCGATGCCGATGCCCGCCGCGCCGTAGGTGTTCTTCTTCGCGAACGCGGCAACACTGGCGGGGACGGGTGACATCCAGAGCACGAGGGCGACGACGACGTAGCCGTCGACCGCGACCGGCATCAGCCACGCCACCCGCAGGGTGACGTCGATGA
>DASYJS010000206.1:0-2331 GCA_035996225.1 Mycobacterium sp.
GAATGCGTTCCCCACGGTAGTAGTAAGTGCCGCTGAGGTTTTGGCACACCACGGCGAGCGACTGGCTGGTCCGCACCACAGCGGCCGGCGGATTCCCCGGGTCGCACCGGGCGGTTTCGCCGACGAACCCCAGCCCGTCGGCGCCACGCACAGGCGATGACAGCGTCGGCGTCTTGGGTGCAGGCGGGGCCGATGGAGCCGGCGGTGCGGCCGTCGGCGTCTGGGGCGGCGGCCCATGGTGATCGTTGCCGAAGACCGATATCACCGCCAGCATCAAACCGGCGACCACCACCACCACCGCCGCGGCGCCCACCACCACCGGCACAGGGACCCCGGCGGCACGACGCGGTGGTCCGGAAGCCTCCGAAGGCGCATACGGGCTGTACCCCGAGTCGTCCGGATTCGGATAGACCGCCGGGAACGGCCGCGTCCGAGGAAGGGGCGGCTGACTCGGGCCAGCCCCGGCAGGCACCGGCTCGTAGGCCGGGGACGCTACTTCTCTGGCCGCTCGGGCGAACTGGCCTGCAGACGCATACCGCGCATCGGGCCGCTTTGCCATCGCGCCTGCGATGACGTCGTCGAGACCCCGGCCGATCCCCCGACGCATGATGCTGGGCCGAGGCGGCGGCGAAAACAGGTGCGCGTCCCTGACCTCCTGTTCGGCCCCCTCGAACGGCGGTTGACCGGTAAGGCACTCGTAGAGCACGCACGCCAGCGAGTAGACGTCCGTCTGCGGCCCAAACCCGCCGCTGAACCGTTCTGGCGCCATGTAAGCCAATGAGCCCGAACGCCCGACGCCGAAGTCGACGAGGTAAGCGAAGTCGTCGCGAGTGAGCAGCACATGTTCCGGCCCCACAGCGCCGTGGACCAGCCCGGCTGCATGCGCGGCATCTAGTGCACGCGCGACCTGCCCGGCGATCGACGCCGCACGCGAGGGCCCCAGCGCACCCTGCTCGCGCAGCAGGTCTCTGAGGCTGCCCCCCTCGACCAGCTGCATATCGACGAAAAGCACTCCGTCGATCTCGCCGAAGTTCTGCACGGGAATGACATGCGGCTCCCGCAATCGCGCCGCTATCCGAATGTCTCGCCAAAAGCGTTGCTGGAAGCCAGAATCTCTCGCGATCTTCGCACGCACCAGCTTTAATGCCACCATCCGGTCGTTAACCGTGTCGTAGGCCTTGAATACCTCACTCGTGTCGCCCGTGCCGAGCAGTGATCGCAGCTCGTAGGGCCCGAACCGGGTGCCGAGCCGCGGGCGATACGAGGAGAACAACGGGCTTCCTTCCGCCAATTCCAGGGGGTCAGCCCGCCGGGTTCCCCTTTTCGGCGTCGACGTAACGTGCGTCGGCTCACGCCGCTCCCAGAGTGAAAGTCCTACAGTGCCTTCATGGGCGACATCACCGCGAGGTTCGCGGAAATCGTCGGCAACCACAACCTGCTGACGGGCGACGCAATCCCCGACGACTACTGGCACGACGAGGAGTTGACGCATCCGCCGCAGCAGCCGGCCTACGTCGCCAACCCGGCCACTGCCGACGAGGTGGCCCAGCTGCTGAAAGCGGCCACAGAGCACCAGGTTCCGGTGACGGCCCGCGGATCCGGGACCGGCTTGTCGGGCGCGGCGACACCGCGCGAGGACGGGCTGGTCATCTCGTTCGAGCGGATGAACGCCGTCCTCGAGGTCGATACGACCAATCAGGTCGCCGTTGTCCAACCGGGAGTGACGCTGATCGAACTGGACGCCGCGACCGCCCCGGACGGGCTGCGCTACATGGTCCAACCCGGCGAGCTGTCCTCCACCGTCGGCGGCAACGTCGGCACCAACGCCGGCGGCATGCGCGCGGTCAAGTACGGGGTCGCCCGCCACAACGTGCTCGGGCTACAGGCGGTGCTGCCGACCGGCGAAATCATCCGCACCGGCGGCAAAATCGCCAAGGTGTCCACCGGCTACGACCTGACCCAGCTCATCGTCGGCTCCGAAGGCACCCTGGCCTTGGCCACCGAGGTGATCGTCAAACTGCACCCGCGGCAAGGTCACAGCGCCACCGTGCTCGCCCCCTTCGCCGACTTCGACCAGGTCATGGAGGCGGTGCCCCAAGTCATCGCCAGCGGGCTGGGCCCCTGCATCCTGGAATACATCGACAACGTCACGATGGCCGCGCTTGTGCACACCCAGAACCTCGAACTCGGCATTCCCGACCAGATCCGGGACAGCTGTCAGGCGTATCTCGTTGTGGGACTTGAGAACCGGACCGAGGACCGGCTGTACGAGGATGTCGAGCGAGCCGGTGAGCTGCTCGCCGAGCTGGGCGCCGTCGACGCCTACGTGCT
>DASYJS010000207.1:0-21305 GCA_035996225.1 Mycobacterium sp.
GAACGGTTCCAGGGCCTCTCTGGTCTCCATCAGGTCGACGAGTTTGATGCGCCTGCCGCGGATGAGCATGCTCACGGAGTTCGCCATCGACTTGGTGGTGGGCCGCTGAACGAACGCGCCGCCAGCACGCCCCGCCCTGACCCGAA
This sequence comes from Mycobacterium sp., assembly GCA_035996225.1. GTDB lineage: Bacteria > Actinomycetota > Actinomycetes > Mycobacteriales > Mycobacteriaceae > Mycobacterium. The sequence goes on from DASYJS010000207.1 coordinate 147, forward strand.
CGAGGCTTTGCACTTCAAGAATGCGCAGCGCTTCGCGCACGGTGGCCCTGCTCATCTGCGTTTGTTTGACCAGCTCGCGCTCTGGGGGCAGCGGGTCACCCTCGGCGAGTTCACCGGTCAGGATCCGCTCGCGGAGCTCGCCGGCAAGCACGTCGGACGCTTTGGGGACCTCGACCGGACTCAGCCTGATCTCGGATCGCGAACGAGCGTTCGCAGGTTCGGCTGCTTTCATCGGGTGCCCCTCATGGTTTATGGTCAGACCTAAACTACCATTTGTTGTGTTCGGCCGTTCAATACCCAACCCTGTCCGACGGCCGACGGCCGCAGGAGTAGCGCCAATGCACTTAGAGCTTTCCGACGAACAAGAGTTGTTCATCACTTCGCTGCGCGAGTGGTTGGGCGAACGCGCAGCCGCGTCATCGGTCCGTGGCTGGTTGGACACCGGCGATCCCATTTTCGAGCGACTCTTCGTCGCCGAGGGTTGGGCCGGAGTCGGCTTCGCCGAGGATCTCGGTGGCCAGGGCGGCGGCCTGCTGGAATTGGCGCTCACCGCGCGGGAATTGGGGCGCGCGGCGGCACCATCGGCCGGCTGGCTGCAGTCGGTGATCGTCGTCCCGTCGCTGGCCAACGAGGCGGCGTTGGTCCGCGCGGCATTGGAGTCTGGCGACGTGACCGCATTGGCGGTCCGGGCAGACCGCATCCCGGCGGCGGTGACGTCGGTGCAGAGCCGCACAGGTCGTCTGCACGGGCGGATATCGTGCGTATTGGGCGCTACTCAGTCGCGTCGGTTGCTGGTGCCTGTGGCCGAAGGCGAGGCCACGTCGCTGTGGCTGGTGGACGCCGCTGACGGCGGGGTCGAGGTACGCCCCCGGCCGCTGCTAGACCGTTCGCGAGATGTCGCCGATGTCATCCTGGATGACGTCGCTGCCCGTCGGCTCGATATCGACGCCACCGCCGCGCTCAGCGAAATCGCCACCAGGGCAGCGATTCTCGTCGCCGCCGACGCGCTGGGCACGGCTGAACGGATGCTCCAACTGGCCGTCGATTACAGCAAACAACGCCAGCAGTTCGGCCGGCCGATCGGCTCGTTTCAGGCGGTCAAACACGCCGCCGCGCAAATGTTGGTCACTGTGGAGTCCTCGAAGTCGATCGTCTGCTATGCGGCGCAGTCGGCAGAGGAGGGTTTGCCTGAGCGCGCGACCCATGCGGCCGTCGCGAAGGCGCAGGTCACCCGTGGCGCCGCCGAAATCGCCGACAGCGCACTGACTCTGCACGGTGCCGTCGGCTACACCTGGGACCACGATCTGCAGCTGTTCTACAAGCGGGCCAAACTCGACCGGGTGCTGTTCGGCACACCGACGGCATGGAACGACCGCATCGCAGACGTTCTGCCGCTACTGCCCGCCACGGGATAGCCGCGTGAAGGTGATCAGGACTTCAATAAGCGGCCTTCCTTTTTGGTCTGTCCATTAGTATGATTGACGTTTAGATCGATTCCCGACAGTCGTCGAGCGGAGAGCAGTGTGGACTTCGAATTGAGCGAGGATCAGCAGACGATCCGCGCAGCTGTCGCTGAACTGGCAGGCAAGTTCGACGACCACTACTGGATGACCAAAGACCAGCAGCACGAGTTCCCGACAGAGTTCTATGGCGCCTTCGCGGAGGGCGGCTGGCTCGGTATCACCACACCGGAGGAATACGGCGGTCACGGGTTCGGCATCACCGAGGCGTCGATCCTGCTGGAGGAGGTCGCGGCCAGCGGCGCCGGGATGAATGGCGCCAGCTCGATGCACATGTCGATATTCGGCATGCACCCTGTGATCGTGCATGGGTCTGAGGAGCTCAAGTCGCGCACGCTCCCCCGCATCGTGACTGGCGATCTTCATGTGTGTTTCGGCGTCACCGAGCCGGGCGCGGGACTGGACACCACCAAGATCACCACCTTCGCCCGGCACGAAGGCGATCACTACGTCGTCAACGGCCGCAAGGTATGGATCTCCAAGGCGCTGGAATCGGAAAAGGTGCTGCTGCTGACGCGCACCACGAAGTTCGAGGACGTCGCGCGCAAGACCGATGGCCTCACCCTCTTTTTGACCGACCTGGACCGCAGCAAGATCGACATTCGCCCGATCCCCAAGATGGGCCGAAACGCGGTCTCGTCCAATGAACTGTTCATCGACGGCCTCGAGATCCCCGTCGAGGATCGCGTCGGCGAAGAAGGCCGGGGTTTCCGCTACATCCTCGACGGTCTGAACCCGGAACGCTGCCTGATCGCAGCTGAGGCGCTGGGTATCGGGCGCGCCGCATTGCGCGCGGCGGTTCGCTATGGCAACGAACGTGTGGTGTTCGGCCGGCCGATCGGCATGAACCAGGGACTGCAGTTTCCGCTTGCCGACTCGTTGGCCCGCCTGGACGCAGCGGAGCTGATACTGCGCAAGGCCACCTGGCTCTACGACAACGGCAAACCCTGTGCACGCGAAGCTAATACAGCCAAATACCTATGTGCCGACGCCGCGTTCGACGCAGCCGACCGTGCACTGCAAACACACGGCGGGATGGGCTACTCCGAGGAGTACCACGTAGCCCGGTACTTCAGGGAAGCGCGGCTGACACGGATCGCTCCGATCAGCCAGGAGATGGTGCTCAACTACCTGGGAGAGCACGTGCTGGGCCTGCCGAGGAGCTACTGATGACCCCACAGCGTGACGTCTTCCGGCTTGACGGTCGTTCGGCGCTGGTGACCGGTGCGGGCAGCGGCGTCGGCGCGGCGATTGCCCGCGCTTTCTCCGCGGCCGGGGCCGCGGTGCTGGTGTCCGACATCGATAAGGATGCCGCGGTGGCCACCGCGGAATCGATCACCGCCGCCGGCGGTACCGCCCAGCCGTTCGTCCTCGATGTGCGCGACTCGGTTGCGGCGAGCGAAGCCGCTGCCGCGGCGGCCGAACTCGGCGGCGGCACACTGCATGTCCTGGTCAACAACGCCGGTGCCATCGCGCCCGCGATGTTCAAGGACCTTTCCGAGGAGAACTTCCGCCGGATCGTCGACATCCACCTGGTTGGCAGCTTTGTATGCAGCCACGCGGCACTGGGACACCTGCCGACCGACGGCACCGGCCGCATCATCAACGTCACCTCCGCGGCCGGCATCACCGGAACCATCGGGCAGGCCAACTACGGGGCGGCCAAAGCCGGCATCATCGGCCTGACGAAGTCGCTGGCCCGCGAACTGGCGCGCCAATCCATCACCGTCAACGCCGTCGCGCCGCTGGCCGCCACCGCGATGACCGAGAACATCCGCGGCAACGAAAAGCTGGCCGCCAAGACGCTGGCCCGAATCCCGTTGGGGCGCTGGGCTTTCCCTGATGAGATCGCGCCGACATTCGTCTTTCTGGCGTCGGACGCCGCGTCCTACATCACCGGCCAGGTGCTGCCGGTCGACGGCGGGACGGTGATCTGATGGCCCGCACCGTGACTGGGCCGTTCGCCTCGACGGGCCGCGAGGTCTACATTGCCGAGGCCGTGCGGACCCCGGTTGGCAAATCGCATCCCGAGCGCGGGTGGTACCGCGATATCCACCCCAACGCGCTGCTTGCGGCCTGTTACACGGAGCTGATCAGGCGCACCGGAATCGAGCCCGGAACGGTTGAAGATCTGGTGATCGGCTGCACCGCCCCGTTCGGTGAGCAGTCGCGCAACATCGCCCGAAACGCCTGGCTCCAGGCGGGCTATCCGCCCGAGGTACCGGCGACCACGCTGGACCGGCGCTGCGGCTCGGCGCAGACCGCGGTAGAAATGGGCGCAGCCTTGGTGGCATCGGGCACTCATGATGTCGTGATCGCCGGCGGTGTGGAGCACATGGGCCACGTCCCGATCGACTCACCCGGCAAGATCTCCGAACTGTACGGCGATCCGTGGCCGGCCGAACTGTGCGACCGCTACAGCTTTGTGCACCAGGGCGAAAGCGCCGAGCTGATCGCCGACCGGTGGCAGCTGCGCCGCGAGGAGATGGATGCCTTCGCCGCGCAGTCGCACCAGAACGCCGCCAAGGCCATCGCCGACGCCCGGTTCGTTGCCGAGATGGTGCCGATGACACTCGACGGCCAGCTCCGCTCCGCCGACCAATGCGTGCGCCCGGAGACGACAGTGGAGACGTTGGCCAATCTCAAGCCGGCGTTCCGCAAGGAGAACGGACGAATCACCGCGGGATCCTCGTCTCCGATCAGTGACGGCGCCGCGGCGGTGCTGCTGTGCTCCGCCGATGCCGCGCGCCGACTCGGACTGCGGCTTCGTGCCCGCGTCATCGACCAGACCACCGTCGGCGTCGACCCCATCATCATGCTGACCGGCCCTATTCCGGCGACACAGAAGTTGTTGCAGCGTAACGAATTATCTATTGGTGATATCGACTTGTTCGAGGTGAACGAGGCCTTCTCCTCGGTGGTGCTGGCATGGCAGCGCGAGCTGCGTCCAGACACCGATCGGGTCAACGTCAACGGCGGCGCCATCGCGCTGGGACACGCGGTGGGCGCCACGGGCGCCCGGTTGCTGGCCACATTGGTCGCCGAACTCGAACGCCGCGAGGCCGACCTCGGCTTGGTGACGATGTGCTGCGGCGGCGGCCTTGGGACGGCAACGTTGATCCAACGGGTACCGACGTGATCGATTTTTCCAAATTCCTGTCCCGGGGTGACGGTGTCTGGTGGGGTCAGGCCGCCGCGGAGCCGCGTCCGTTGGTCGACGCGCTGATCTTGCAGAGTCCCCGGATCGGTCCGATCCGCACGTTCACCGGGCTGAGCTGGAACGACCAGCTCGCGATCACGATGCCCGGCCGGATGTCGATGGTGTCTTATGGCGGGCTCGGCGAGCTTCGCGAACTGAGCCGGTCCGGACGCCTGGACGTGGTGCCGTGCCACTATTCGGCATTACCGCGAATGTTCGCCGAAGGCCGGCTGCCGTCTGACGTCGGCTTGGTGCAGGTGTCCGCGCCCGACAAGAAGGGGACATGCTCTTTGGGCATCGGTGTCGACTATGTCGCCGATGCGATGCGGCACACGCCGGTGCTCATCGCCGAGATCAATCAAAGAATGCCGGCCACGCTTGGCACCCAACGGATTCCGCTCGAGCGGTTCGCGGCGACCATCACCACCGACCGTGCGCTGGCTGAAGATCCGACCCGCGCACCCGGCGCCACCGAGCAGCGCGTCGCCGTCCACGTCGCCGAACTCGTCGATGACGGCGACACCGTGCAGTTGGGAGTCGGCTCACTGGGCGCCGCAGTGCTCGATGCGCTCGCCGAACACGAGGATTTGGGATTTCACACGGGCATGGTCACTGACGGCCTGCTGCGGCTCGTCGACAAAGGTGTGGTGACCGGCAGCCACAAGGAGATCGACCCAGGGCTGATCGTCGCCGGCACTGCACTCGGTTCGGCCGAGCTCTACAACCGGGTGTCCGAACTCCCCGCCAGGTTCTTGCCAACCAGCTACACCCATAGCCCGCAGGTACTTTCGCAGCTGCACTCGCTGGTGTCGGTGAACTTCGCCGTGGAGGTCGACCTGACCGGGCAGGTAGGCGCCGAGGTCAGCCGCGGCGTATATATAGGCGCCGTCGGCGGGCAGGTGGACTTCACCCGGGCCGCCGCGCTCACCGGCAAACGGTCGATTATCGCGTTGCGGGCCACATCGGGCGGCCAGTCCACGATCAAGGCGTCGCTCGACGGCGGGGTGGTCACCACCACGCGGTCCGACGTCGACGCCGTCGTCACCGAATACGGCGTCGCGCATCTGCGCGGCTGCGGCCTAAGGGAACGAGCGCGACGACTGGTCGCAATCGCCGCCCCCAAGTTCCGTGATGAGCTCGACCGCGAAAGGAGCACATTATGAGCGGGTTGCCCGCGCATGTCGATATCCGCGAGGTCGGCCCGCGCGACGGATTCCAGAACGAACCGGAAACCATCGCCACGGCCGACAAGATCGACCTGATCAATCGGCTGGCCCGGACCGGCCTTCGGCGCATCGAGGTGGCCAGTTTCGTCCGTGCCGACGTCATCCCGCAGCTGTCCGACGGCGTCGAGGTGCTGCGCGGCATCGATGTGCCCGACCACGTGTCGCTGATGGTGCTGGTACCCAACAGCAAAGGGCTCGACAACGCACTCAAGGTGCGCGAGACCTTCTCCGAGGTTGCGATTTTCGTCAGCGCGTCGGAGACACACAATAAGAAGAACGTGAATCGAACCATCGCCGAGTCCATGGCCGACAACGAGGTCATCGCCAAGCGCATCGTCGCCGAGGATTTGCGCTGCGCCGCCGTCATCGCCACGTCCTATGGTTGCCCGTTCGAGGGCAAGGTGCCGATGGAGCGGGTGCTCGCCATCGCCGAGCAGTTCGGGGCTGCCGGTGCCAGCGAAGTCGGGTTCGGCGACACCACCGGAATGGCCAACCCCGGCTATGTCGGTGAGTTCTTCGCGGCTGCCGTCGAACGACTGCCCGGCATCGAGGTCACCGCCCACTTCCACAACACCCGCGGCCAGGGACTGGCCAACGCATATGCCGCGCTGCAGGCCGGGTGCACCAGCTTCGAGTCCAGCTTCGGTGAACTCGGCGGCTGCCCCGTGCCGGCGGGATCCACCGGAAACATCGCCTCGGAGGATCTGATCAGCATGTTCGAGGAGATGGGCGTATCCACCGGGGTATCGCTGCCGGCCGTGATCGATGCGGCCCGCGCCGCTCAACACGTGCTCGGCCGCAAACTGACCAGTCACTCCATCGTGGCCGGTCCAATCGACTGGGCACCAGACTCAGACGCCCCATCCTGCCACTAGCGATACCACTAACCATTGCAAGGAGATACATATGAACCACCGCGTCGCATTCGTCACCGGCGGAGCCCAAGGCATCGGTCAGGGGATCTCGGAGACTTTGGGGGCCAACGGGTTTAGGGTCGCGGTCGCCGACCTGAACCTGGAGGCTGCAGAAGCCACCGCCAAGCGCATCGCCGCTGCGGGCGGCGAAGCCATCGGTGTCCACGTTGACGTCACCGACACAGAATCGGTACGCAGCGCCGTCAATACTGTCGCCGTTGAGCTTGGGGATATCGAGATCGTGGTCAACAACGCCGGCTGGGACGACTTCATGCCGTTCCTGAAAACCTCAGAGGACTTCTGGGACAAGGTCATTGACATCAACTTCAAAGGCGCACTGCGCGTGACCCACACCGTCGTACCCGGCATGGTGGAACGCGGTTTCGGTCGGGTGATCAACATCGGTTCGGACGCCGGCCGCGTGGGCTCATCGCTGGAAGCGGTCTACTCCGGCGCCAAAGGCGGCATCATCGCGTTCACCAAGACGCTGGCCCGTGAAGTAGCGACCAAAGGGGTGACAGCGAACACCGTCTGCCCGGGCCCCACCGACACACCTGCGCTGCGCAAGTTTGCCGACAGCTCCGGGCAGGACGCCGACAAGGTGATCGGCGGTATGACGCGCTCCGTGCCAATGAAGCGCTTGGCCCAGCCGTCGGACATCGCCGCTGCCGTCGCCTTCTTCGCATCGGACGCCGCCGAGTACATCACCGGCCAAACACTGTCCGTCAGCGGCGGACTCACGATGGCCTGACCCCAATCCCCCCGTTATCAAAGGAGTTTCCCATGACACAGCCACCAAGCCGCGCACCCGTGACGTGGAGCCGGGATGGGGCGATCGTCGAGATCGTGCTCGACAGGCCGCCGGCCAACGCGCTTGGGCTAGAGATCATAACCGGCTTGCACATCGCAATCGACTACATCCAAGCCATCGACGCCAAGGTCATCGTGTTGGCTTCTGCGGTGGACGGCTTCTTCGCGGCCGGCGCCGACATCAAACACATGTCCGCGGTCGACCCGGCGTCGTTTCGAGAGTACGGCGACGCGCTGCGCGGCGCCGTGGAACGCCTCGCCGCCCTGCCTCTGATTTCGGTGGCCGCCGTCGACGGGCTCGCCCTGGGCGGCGGTCTCGAGTTGGCGATGGCGTGTACCCTGCGGGTCGGCGCTGCCCCGGCGCGGCTGGGCCTCCCCGAAGTCAAACTGGGCCTGATCCCCGGCGCTGGGGGCACCCAACGACTGCCTCGTCTCGTCGGACGCGGCCGAGCACTCGACCTTATGCTGACCGGACGCCAGGTCGAAGCCGACGAGGCGTTCTGGATCGGGCTGATCGACCGGTTTGCTGAACCAGGCACAACGGCCCGGGCCACGGCGTGGCTACTGGCCCGTCAGTTGGCCGCGGCTTCGACGCCCGCACAACTGGCCGTGGTTCGCACCGTCGACGCAGCCTACGACCGCCCACTCCCTGACGGCCTGCTCTTTGAAATCGATCAGATCCAAGATTTGTTCGAACGGGGCGAGGCGGTCGAGGGAATCCGCGCATTCATCGACAAGCGCACACCAGAATTCGCATGACCAAACGATCGGAGTGGGCGTCATGATCGATCTCGAACGCCGTTATGAGACACTGCTTCTCGGCTCGCCTGCTGACGGCGTGGTCCAGCTGACCCTGAACCGGCCCGACCGTCTCAACGCGATGACGGTGACCATGTTTGACGAGCTGGAATCGGTGGCGCGCGCGGTCGGCGACGACCGCGACATCCGGGTGGTGATTCTGACCGGTGCGGGCAAGGCCTTTTGTGCGGGGTACGACCTCGACGAAGCCGAAGAACTGGCCTCGTTGTCGGCCCTGGGCATGTTGGATCGTCAGGAGCGCGCCGCCCGCGCGCTGAGCGCCTTACGCGCGGTACCGGTCCCGGTGATCGCCGCCGTGAACGGGCCCGCCGCCGGCGGCGGCATGTCGCTCACCCTGATGGCCGACATCCGGCTCGGATCGCCCGCGGCGAAGTTCAATGCTGCGTTCGTGCGGATCGGGCTCTCGGCGGGCGACCTGGGTGCCTCCTGGCTACTGCCGCGCCTGATAGGCCCGTCGGCCGCCGCGGAAATCGGTTTCACCGGGCGCATCGTCGAGGCGGATGAGGCAGAACGACTCGGCCTGCTCAACCGCGTGACGGGTCCAGAGGACCTGCTCGACCAAACCCTTGCCATGGCAAGGCAGATCTGCGCCAACTCCCCCGGTGGCATTCGGATATCCAAACGCGCGTTGCAGGCCAATATGGAAGTTGCCTCCTTTGCCGCAGCGCTCGAACTGGAAAACCGCGGGCAGGCACTCCTGACGCGCTGTGACGACATGACCGAAGCGTTACAAGCCTTCAAAGCCAAGCGCGCACCGAACTTCTCCGGGCGGTGAACATGAGCACCGCTACGTCGCAGTGGAATCGGGTGTCGCGGCGCCCGCTGGCCGACGTCCTCGACGAACTGCGCACAGCACACACCCTGACCTTCGATGAACGTCGTCGCGGCATCGTCGTGATGTCAGTTAACCGTCCACACCGCGCAAATTCACAAACAATCGAGATGTTCGGCGAAATCGCTTGGGCTTCAGCCGCATTGCGCCATGCGCCGTTGCGGGCGTTGATCGTAACCGGGGCGGGGGGAAAGGCGTTCTGCACCGGCTTCGACCTGGACGAGATCGATGTCCTCACCCGGATGTCGGTGTCAGAATTCACCGATCTCGTTGAAACTGCCGCGTCTGGTTCAACCGCGCTGCGCGCGCTGCCGTACCCGGTGATCGCCGCCGTCAGCGGTCCCGCGGCCGGCGGCGGGCTATCACTGGCGCTGGCCGCCGACATCCGGATCGCCGACCACACCGCCAGCTTCAGCGCCGGGTTCGTGCGGGTCGGCCTCTCCATCGGCGAGCTGGGTACGTCGTGGAGCCTGGTCCGGCTGATCGGTCCGGGCCTAGCGGCGGAGCTGGCATTCACCGGACGCACAGTACGGGCCGTCGAAGCTCGGCACATCGGACTGGCCGACCGGCTCACCTCCACGGGCAGCGCGCTCGACGCAGCGATCGAGCTGGCCGAAACCATCGCGGAAAACTCCGACGACGGTATGAGATCCACCAAGAATGCGTTGGTCCGCAACCTCGAGAACAACTCGTTCCAGTCCGCGCTCGAGATGGACAATCGCGGCCAAGCACTAGCGGTGCAGGTGCCGACGACCCGTGGTGCGCTGGCGAGCCTGCAGGACCGGGCGCGGTGACCGCGTCCGGGGAACTGCGTGACGGGCTCGGTCCCACTGACGACCTCCGGCACCGGCCGGTCGACGGGGAGAGAACGCGCGACAGCCTGTTCTGGGAGTTGATCATGCCCGAGGAAGAACTCGGCGTGCAGGTCTACCTCTACCTGACCGGGAGCGGGAAGGCCGGGTACAACGTCTGCGTTTGGGGTCCGCATGAGCGACCGTTGGCGCTGCACCTCCACCAGGGGCGGGTGCCAGAGCACGCCGATCTCGACGAATTCTCGTTCGACGGACTGACCCTTGCGCAGCCCGAGTTGCGCAAGTCGTGCCTGCTGACCTATGACGGCGATGGCGTACGAATCGAGTTCGCATTCACCGGCATTCATGAGGCGTTCAGCTACCACAGCAATCCGGATGGCCTGCCGTCGTGGTTCGCGTTGAACCGGATCGAGCAGACCGGTCGGGTTCGCGGCGGGCTCGAAATCGCGGGCCGGCACATCGAGTGGGACCGGATGGGACATCGCGACCATTCCTGGGGGGTTCGCGACTGGGGCGTGCCGCAGCATTGGAAGTGGTTTGTCGCCTATACCGAATCTGGCCGGGCGCTTAATGGATGGATATGGATCGCCAAGGGCGAGTGGGGTTTTGCCGGCTACGTCGTCCGCGACGGGGTCACCTACCCAGTCCGCCACATCGACCACCACGCCGAATACGGTGAACAAATATGCCAGCGTCGACTGCGCGCGACCCTCACGGACATCACCGGTGCGCGAACCGAGCTGGAGCTGGATGTCTTCGGGGTGATCGAGTTGCCGACGCACGATAGGTTGCAAACGGTGATTCGTGAAGGGGCCTGCCGAGCCGTCATCGACGGTGAACACGGTGCCGGACAGTTCGAGACACATTGGCAGGGGAGCTATCTGGATTATCTATCGACACGGGGCACCTGATGTGGTCATGGTCTGAGGGCGAGCTCCAACAACTCGGGCGCTTCCTGGCCGGCCGTGGATTGTGCGGCCCAGCCATAACCGCCCAGGCCATCGGCGATGGGCATTCCAACCTGACATTCCTGGTGTCAGATGGGCACTCAAAAATGGTCGTTCGCCGACCACCACCGCCTCCGCTGCCTCCGGGCGCCCATGATGTGTTGCGGGAGGCGCGGCTGTTGGCCGCGCTCGAGCGGACAGACGTGCCCACTCCGCGAGTGCGCGCCATCGCGACCGCCGGAGAACTACTCGACGTCCCGGTCTTCGTCATGGACTTCGTCGATGGGGTTGTCATCACCGAATCGACACCCGCGCCCAGCGGCGACGAACGGCTGCGCCGACGCATCGGGGAATCGTTGGTGGACACCCTCGCCGCATTGCACAAGGTGGCGTGGCGCGAGGTCGGGCTCGGTGATTTCGGCAAGCCCGACGGGTTCAACGCCCGGCAGTTGCGGCGGATGCGGTCGCTGATCGCTGCGGACGGAACCGTGCCGCCCGCCTTCGCCGCGCTGGACGACTGGCTGCACACGCATCTTCCGTCCGAATCCGGAACCGCGATCGTTCACAACGACTTTCGCATCGGCAACATGATCGTCGACATTGAAGCCGGCGGCGTTGCCGCAGTCCTTGACTGGGAACTCGCCACCATCGGCGATCCGCTCGCCGACCTGGGATACCTAATCACGTCGTACCCAATGCCGGGCGAGCCGCTGGTTCCGACATCGGCGATGGGCACCGCGGTGCTGGAGCCCGGCTACCCCCGACTCAGCGAGCTGATCGACCGATATGCAGAGCGCACCGGAGCCGATGTCGCCGGAGTCAATTGGTATGCCACGCTGGCGATGTACAAACTCGCCGCGCTTTACGAGTACAGCCGCCGGCGGTTCGAAAGCGGCGTCGGCGACCCCTATTACGCCGATCCCGGATTGGTGAGTTCGTTCCTGGCCGCCGGCGAACGGCTGGCCGCGGAAGGCTCTGCACTCAACTGATTTACGTCGATATAGGCGCGGCTTCGGGGCTTTCGTCGCTCCTTCGGAGCATTGTCACTCTGTCGGAGCACAAAATCCGGCTGATCGGGGGACGCGCAGGGAGGAGCTATTCCGTACCGTGACCAGGTGCCACCTATCGATCACGAATTGAACCTCACCACACAGGCGATCCTGACCGACGTCAGCTGGGTGCTGACCGCGGTGCTCTTGCTGATTGCGATCCGGATGGGTGTGCGCGAGCGGACGCCGTTCTACGCGCTCATGGTATTGGGAGCCTTGGTCGGCGCATTCGCCGAGCCGCTTTACGACGTAGCGATGATGCTGTACTTCTACTCCACACATGGCATGTGGACGCATTTCACTGCATTCGACATCCCGCAACCGATCTGGACGCACAGCGGCTATGTGGTGCTGTATGCCGCCCCGGGCATCTACATCGCTCACCGGATCGCGCGTGGCATGGTGACCCGCCGCACGCTGTTTGCCTGGGCGGGAATCACGTTGCTTGAATCGGCCGCGTTCGAAATCGTCGGAATCAACGGCGGCCTCTATAGTTACTGGGGGCCGCATGTGCTCCGGATCTTCCAGTACCCGTTGGTGATTGGCGTGCTCGAAGCCGCGCAGGTGATCTGCTTTGCGGTGGCGGCATCGCAGCTGCGTGCTCGCTGTACCGCTCAGTGGCAGCTGCTGGGCCTCTTCGTGCTCTTCCCGTGCACGTTTTTCATGGCCAACTTCGGCGCCGGCTGGCCCACCATCATCGCTGTGCATCTCGAGCACACCTCGACGCCAGTCGTTCTGGTGGCAGCGGTGATAAGCATCTGCTTCGCGGTGGTGATAGTAGGGGCTGCCGCGTCGTTCCTACCGCCACAATCTGCCGGAGATGCCGGCGGTCGTAGCGACGTTAAGAGCTCACGCGGCAAAGCCAGCGCGCAAAAGGGCTGACCCCGCTGTGTAACAATGAGACCGCACTTGTCAGTGCCAACGGCGCTCTGGCCCATGCCTACTGCGGCGGCTGGCCGGGCGGTGGGTACACGCCGCGCAGGATCCACGGCACCCAGCCGATACCGAATTCGACCTCGTCGCTGGCGTCGTAGTCAGGAGTCGGATCGGGCGGGATATTCTCCCCCATGGCCACCACAGGCGAAGGCCCCGTTTGCGGTCCGTTCGGTGGTGCCTGGGGTGGGCGCTGAGGCTGCCCGTAGACAGCAACTACGACGGTGCGATCCAGGCTGTTTTCCGACCACACCCCGACTTGGCTGTTGGCGCAATTGGACATAATCGCGAAATCCGCAGGGTTGTAGTACCACTGGTTGATCAGCTCGATGCCGCTGATCGCCAGGGCGGGATTGATCGCCACGGTTTCGGCCACTGGACCGTGGAAGCCCGCTCTGCCGGCGCGGTCTTGGGGGGTGGACCCGTCTGAGCCGATGTCACCGTCGAGGTTGCGGTTGTTCAGCACATCGTGGGTTTGCCACTGGGCAGCCAGTTGAAGCTGGGGATTGTTTCTGACGTCGTTGGTGCAGCCTGCCTGATGCTGCATGGTGAAGACGTTGGCGACCACGCCGTCATTGAGTCGCTTGTTGTTCGGTATAAGCGTGTTGTTGTCACCATCCGCATGTGCGGCGGGCATGCCCAGCATGGCGGCGACGACTACCAAGGCGGGCGCGGCAAGCGGCCGATACTGCATGTTGATCTCCTTCTGTTCAGCCGCCAGCGAGCGGTGGCCGGTAGTGTGCTGCCGAATTTCGCAACTGCCAGATCAGCGCGGGGCACAGTTCGTTGACCGCCTGACTGATCAGATACGAGGCCTGGAATTCGTCGGAGGTGTTGAAGTCGCCCTTCACGTCGCCCATCACCTGTGCATAGCTGCGGCCCTGAGATACCTTGTCGCAGATGCCATGTCCATAGCTCAAGGCGGCGTCAGCGTTGGCGAAGTTATAGCCGGGGCGCACCGTCACGTTGACCAGATAGGCCACCGCATCGGCGCGTGCACATGGTGTAACCGCGACTGGCACGACACCGAGTAGGCCCGCACACGCGAAAACCACACCCGCAAGCGACTTGTCCAGGATGCGATGGGATACGGTTCGGTGCTGCACGGTCGTCGTCCGATCAGACTGGATCGAATCCGGAGATCAGCCAACGTCCATCGATCTTGTCGAGGGTGACCCGAACGCTGGATGCGGTGTTGGTCGGCGCGTCCTGACCGACAATAACGGCCTGGTTCACGAGCAGCAGGACGACGGCGTGGTTGGCGGTCGCCGACTTCGAGGCGGCGCCTGGAACAGTCGCCACCGCGGAGATCTGCTTTTGCTTGGCTCCCGGGATCACCACATCGTGGGTCAGCGATGTGTAGGAACTGAGGAAAGTGCCGGTCAGTCTGCCCCGCGCGGCCTCAAGGTCCTTCTGCACGGTGTCGGGCCGGTAGGAAAGCAGCGCGATGGTGCCGTCGGTGGCCGCCCGCACGGATTCCGCGCGGGCAACCGCAGCGTCGCGGAGAGAGACGTCCTGCCATTTCAGAAAGCCCGCTGTTGATGCCAGCACCAAAGCCAGCCCGGGCAGCAGCGCGTAGGTGATCAGCCGCGACCAGCGGATGCGGCGGCGCTCTCTCGCCGGCGGCTCGTCGCCGGTCCCGCCTGGCTCCGTGCCAGTGTCGCTGACCTCGGTATCGTCCTCCGCCGTCGCGTCCGCAGCGGTCTTATCCTCAACGGGCGCGTCCTGCGCGGTCTCGTCCTCAATGATCGCCGTTTGCACTGGCTCAGCCGGTGTTTCCATCTCGGAGCCGATACCCTTCTGGTCGCCGGCGTGGCGTGAGTTGAGCCGGATCATGGCACGAATCCGACGTTAGAAACCTTCACCTGATCGCCGACTCTTTGCACGTAGATGCGCATTCGCCAGGCCCGCGGCTCCTGGTCGGTTCCGCCGGCATTCGACGTCTGCACGGACACCGCCACCAGCGCCTGGGCTGTGTCGCCCGTCTCCGACTCCAGCCCAGCCTCGGTAATCGTGCCCACCGTGGACGCCTTGGCTTGCTGAACCACCTCGATGAATGGTTTCGACCGCTTGGCGAAGTCGTCGTAGAACTCCCCCGTCGCCCCGTCCAGAATCCGGCGCACATCAGCGTCGGCATGCTGCCAGTCGATCGTCGTCAAGTTCAGCGCGCCCTGCCTGGCCACCCGTAAGAATTGACTTCGCTGGACCTCTGCCTTCTGCGACTGGTGGACACGAAATCCCGACCATCCCACCAGGACCGACAAGGCGACGACGACCGTCAGACTGAACAGCGTCGCCCACCGCTGCGGCGACATCCTTTTTCTTGTTTTGGATCGGGCCTTCGGTTCGCTGTCTGCGTCATCCGCAGCGGGCTCGGAGGTTGCGCCCTCCTCGTCGATCTCGTCGACTTCGTCGACTGCGTCATCATCCGGGCGCAGGTCTGAATCAGTTGCTACCAACATGTTGTCCTCCGTCATCGTGATTGGAACGTTTATGCGTCATTGCTGTCATCCGCCCGGGGGCGGCAGCAGCATCGATTGCCATGTCTTGTCCTTCGGCGCATTTTGGGCCAGGTCGGATTGGGTGTACTGACGCCCGTCTGGTCCGATATAGGTGCCGGTAGCCGGGTCGTACGGCGCGGCGGCTATGGGTGGGGGCCCGGCAGCCGGCGGACCAGCCTGCGGAGATCCGGGTGGCAGCTGGGGGATGCCCTGACCGGACAAGGTGGCGTTGGGGTCACCTTTCCAGTTGTTGCCGTCGTTGAGCGGCACATACGGTTCGTTGCTTTCGCACAGCTTCACCGTGGTTGCGCGCTTGCCGGGCACGGTTTCACACGGGGTGTTGCGGGCGCCCCGCACGTTGAGCCACGAATCCTGCGGCACCCTGCAGTACAGGTCGCCGGCCGGGCGGTTCGGGTAGTCCTCGAACGTCGGGATCCGCTGCTGTTGGGCCGGCAGGAATCCGGTGGCGCACGGCGGCGGCAGGTTGAGGTTGAGGTTGAAGCTCAGGTACTGACCCCGGTATCCCTGCTTGGTGTTTGCGTTGGCGACGATGCCGGCCTGTTCGGCGTTGATGGACATGGGGAAGACCGCCAGCAGCTGTTCGATGTCGTTCTGGTAGACGAGGGCGACCTTGGCGACGCTGGCGAGATTGGCCAGCAGGATCGGCAGGGTGGGTTGCAGCCGCTCGATCAGTTGGCGTGCCTCGTCGAACGCTGGGCCGCCCTTGTCGATGACGCCGGCGACGGCCTCGTCGTGGGTCTGCAATTCAGTGGTCACGGTGGCCAAGTTCGATGCCCAGGCCGCAATCGCATCGGACGTCTTGGTCTGCGAGTCGAGCACCGGCTTCGATTGATCGATCAGGGCCACCAGCGGGTCAAGATTTTTGCGCGCGTCGATCGACAGGTTGGACGAACCCGTAATCAGGCGGGAAAGTTCCGGGCCGAGCCCGCTTACCGCGGTGTACGACTCATCGATGACGGTCTTCAGATTGTCGTGAGGTATTGCCCCCAGAGCGGTGTTGGCGGCGGTGAGCAGGCTGTTGATGTCTGGCGGCACGGAGGTGTCGGCCACCGGAATCACGTCGCCGTCCTTCAGCGGCGGCGCAGTTCCGTTGCGGGGCAACAGCTCGACGTACGATTCGCCGATCGCCGATTGGCTGTGCACCTCGGCTTTGAGATCCGACGGTATGTGGATACCGGATTTCAGCGACAGCACAGCTTCGACACCGGAGTCGGTGAGGCGTACGGATTCCACCCGGCCCACCTCGGTGCCGCGATAGGTGACGTTGCCGGTGCCATACAGCCCGCCGGCTTGCGGCAGCTCCATCTTCACGTTGTAGCGACCGACGCCGAACAGCATGGCCGGCAGCTTCACGAAGTGCAGAGACATCACTGCCAGCGCAACCAGCGCGATCACGCTAAAGATGGCGAGTTGGATCTTGACTCTTCGGTGTAGATGCATCTACCGCCCCTGGTCCCAGTGGTACGGAACGGTCAGCGGGTTGCCGCGCACGGACGGGGTGCCTGCGGTGCACGGGCTGGGGTATTGGCCGATGGTGCGGCCCCACTGCAGCTCTATCTGGGTCAGATGGCACTCGAACCGGGTGCCGGTGAATATCCCTTGGTCGATTCGGCTGAGCGTGAGGTCGACGATCGCCGTCAGGTTGGCGTAGTCGCCACGCTGAAAGTTCTCGAAGGTTTCGTTCGGGAAAGGGAAGGTGAGAAGGAGGCTGAGCGATCGGGTCAGGCTGGGCCCGGCGTTGGCGAGCGACTCCAGCACCGGCCCCACTTGCTGTAGTTCCTTGACCAGGTTTTCTTTGGTCTTGTTGACCGAGTCGACGGTCAAGGCGCTGAATTTGCCCAGCTGGTCGGCCGCCTCGACGAGCTGGTCCCGGTCGCCGTTGAGCACCGCAAGCGCGTCGGGGATGGTCGCCAGTGCCCGATCCAGGACCGGTTGCTCGGCGGCGAACTTCCCAACCAGATTGTTCAGGCTTTCGGTGGCCGCGATGATGTCACCCTTTTGGTCGTTGAGGTATGCGGCGAACTTGTCCAGCTGCCCGATCAGGCTTCGCAGATCTTGCTCACGGCCCCGAAACGCGGTGCTGAACGCTTCGGTGATGTCCTGTATCTGGCCCACTCCGCCGCCGTTGAGCACCAACGACAGCGCCGCCAGCGTCTGCTCGGTGCTCGGGTAGGCACCGCCATGAGACAGCGGAATGAGTGAGCCGTCGCGCAGCTTGCCTTGCGGCGGTTGGTCTTTCGGTGGCGCCAGCTCGATGTGGTACGAACCCAGCAGGCTGGTTGTGCCGATCTTGGCGGTCGCGTTGGCGGGTAGCTTGACGTCGCCGTTGAGCTGCATAGTCACCAGCGCGTGCCAGCCCTGGCGCTCGATTTTGCTCACGTGGCCGACCGTCACGTCGGCAACCCGCACCCGCGAGTTCGGCTGGATGTTGTTCACATCGGGCATCTGCGCCTGTATCACGAAGGCGCCCGGGCCGTTGCCCTGCGTGCCGGGTAGGGGCAGCGAATTCAGCCCACGCCAGCCGCAGCCGGATATCCCGGCCGTCACCAGGATCATCACCAGACCCACCGCCACGCGGCGCGAGCGGCCGCCTCTCATGAGCCACCTCCGGGCGGCACCATCAAGCCGGTCAGGCCCGCCGCCGGGTTGGTGACCACGGTCCCATTGCCTGTCTGGATATCCGGCGCACCCGGAGCCGGAGCTTCGGCGGGCGGTGGCCCACCCGGGGGAGCCGCCGACGGCGGACCAGGTGCCGGCGGTTGGTCCGGCGGCGGCGTATTCGCGGCTGGCGGAACATAGTCGGGCCGCATCTGATCCTCACTGTAGGTGACCTCGTTCGGCCTTGCCTGTGCTCCGACGAAGAGGTTCTCCCCTAACGGGGGGTAGTTGTACTGGCGGTTCTTGACAATCGGCGCCATGTACTGCACGCAGAGTTTCGCCGCTTGTTCGCCTCCCAACCGGGAGGCGGCCTGGATCGCTCCGCAGAGGAAGGCCAGCGGGTTGGACATGTTGCTGCCCGCCAGCGCGCCGGTCAGCGCACCGTTGGACGGCTCATAGATGTTGTTGAAGTTCTGCAATACCGTCGGGCCGATGTGCAGCGTCTGCTTGATGTCGTCGAGGCTCTCAACGACCGCCTTGCTGATCGACGCAAGTTTGTCCGACGTGGTGCCCAGCGCCTCGCGGTTGTCCGCGACAAAGCTCTGCACGTCGGCCACGACCGCGTTGAGGTCCTCGGCCGCCTGACCAACCTTGTTCGGGTCGTCGGCCAACACCGACGACACCGCGGCCAGGTTGCGGTTCAGCTGCTCGAGCAGATCCGCGCTGTCGTGCAGCGCCGTCACCAGCGTCGACAGATTTTTGAAAGTGGTGAAGATGTCTTTGCTGTGATCGCCGAGCGCCGAAACAGCTTGCGACAGTTTGATAATGGTGTCGCGGATGGTGGGGCCTTGCCCGCGCAGGTTGTCGGCGGCGGTATTGATGAGTGCACCCAGCGTGCTCACGCCGCCCGGCTGGGTGGGCTTCAGCAAGTCGGTCAGCCGCTCAAGTTGCGCCCGCAGGTCATCCCACTCAACCGGGACCGCAGTGCGGTCCTGCGGAATGACCGCGCCATCGGCCATGGTGGGCCCGCCAGTGTAGGGCGGCGTCAGCTGGATGGCCCGACCCGTCACCAGTTGCGGCGACAGGATCGCGGCCTTGGCATTGGCGGGGACTTTGTATTTGCTATCGAACCAGAACCAAACCTTGGACCGCAGCGGCTGCGGTTCAATCTTTTCGACCTTGCCCACCGGCACGCCCCGGATGCGCACGTCGTCACCGACAAACACGCCGTTGCTGTTTTCGAAGTAGGCGACCACCACCGTTCGCGCCGCCTCGTCGGCGGCTCGCATCGCGACGAACAGCCCGGCCACCAGCACCAGGGCCAGGATGGTCGCCAACGCCGTGCGGGACTGTCGCAGCCTCGGGATCACGGTTGACCTCCCGGACGCGACGGGCCCGGACCCACTTCCACATTGATCGGCGAGGGGGTCGGCTCAGGCACGGATTCGAGCCCGGGCGGCGCTGACGCGGGCGGCCCAGGCGGCGGACCGCCCGGCGGCGGGGCCGGCGGTGGCTCCCGATACGGGTAGCAGCCGGGGCCGGGCAACGGCAAGCCGGGCAATGCGCACGGATGGTCGCCCGGGTTGCCGGTGATCGCGTCCGGCAGGTTCAACCGCGGGTCGCCGCCCTGGCCTGTGCGCGGGTACGGCACCGGCAGCGCCGGGGTACCGGGCTGGCCGGTTTGCGGGTCCGTCAGCTGCGATGGCAGCAACGTGGCCGGGTCCAACCCCAGGTCGGAGAACGCGGCGCTGATGAACGGTTGCACAAACTGGCCCGGCAGCAGATTCACCACATATGCCTTGAAGAAGGGCCCGGACGAAACGGACTCACCGAGCGACATGACGTAGTTGTTGATCAGTGGGATGGCCTGCTGCAGGCGCTCTTTGCGGTTTTCGACGATTGC
This sequence comes from Mycobacterium sp., assembly GCA_035996225.1. GTDB lineage: Bacteria > Actinomycetota > Actinomycetes > Mycobacteriales > Mycobacteriaceae > Mycobacterium. The sequence goes on from DASYJS010000207.1 coordinate 20,231, forward strand.
CAGCACCCCGTTGAGCTTGTCCAGCGCCGGCCGCAGCTGCTGTCGGTTCTCGGCGATGAATCCCTTCAGTTGACGCGACACCGCGGAGATATTCGTCCAGATATGGTCCAAAGCGGCGCTTTGTGTCCGCAGCTGCGCCAGCAGCGCGTTGGTGTCCCGCACCAGGCCGACAATCTGGTCGGTGCGCTTGGCCAGCACCCCGGTCGCTTTGGCGGCGTTGTCGAGCAGTCGGCGGACTTGGACGTCGCGCTCGTCCAGGGTTTGCGCAAGCCGCGCCACCCCCTGTACCGCGTCCTTGAGATCGGGCGGCGTATTGGCGAAGGTTTGCGCCAGGGTGGCCAGCGATCCCGACAGCTGGTTGGTGTCCAGCCCGCTGATCGTGGTGGCCAAGTCGCCAAGTGCGTCAGGCAGCTGGTAGGGCGACATCGTCCGCTCGATCGGGATGGGACCGTTGAGCTGGCCGTCGCCGCGGGGTAGGACGTCGAGGATCTTGCTGCCCAACAGGCCTTTGGTTTTGATTCCCACCTCGGTGCGGTCCCCGAGACGAATGTTCTTGCCGACGTTGAACTTGACCAGCACACCAGGTCCGTCGAGTTCAATGCTGGACACCTTTCCCACCGGATAACCGGAGACCTCGACCCCGTTGCCGGTATGTAACCCGCCCGCGTCGGCGAAATAGGCGGAGACGCTTTTGCCCTGGTTGACGAAGGGCAGCCGCTGGTAATTCAGTGCGGCCAGTACCAGCCCGGCGACCGCCGCGATGCCGACGGTGCCGATGATCAACGGGTTGCGTTCAGAGAACGATTTCATTTCGGCGTGCACCGTCCGGTGGCCTGACCGGCCACCTTGATGTACACGGGCTGACCCCCTTTTCCGTTGACCTTGAGCACGACATCGCACAGGTAGAAGGCAAAGAAGTCGCCGTACATACCCTGCCGGTAAAGGGCTTGGTATTTGTCCGGCAGCGTGTTGAGCAGATTGTCGAGGTAGTCGTGATCGGCCAGCGCAATGCTTGCGACCCGGTCGGTCTCGCGAACTACTGCCGAAAACGGTGCCCGGGCCTGCGACAGCAAGT
>DASYJS010000208.1:0-56106 GCA_035996225.1 Mycobacterium sp.
CGTGTTCATGGCCGAGGAGGCCACCAAGGCGGCCACCATGGCCGTCCACATCCAAGGCGGACTGGGCGTTTCGGCCGAAGCCGCGGCAACGGCGTACCTCGTGCGTGCCCGGGGATGGCCGCTGGCGGCCGGTGATCCCGGCGCCACCGCCAAGCGGGTCGCCGAGATCGTGGCCGCCCGCGAGAGCGCGGCTGCGGCCGTCTAGGACAGGAGCAGAAGAAATATGGACTTCTCCCGGGTGGAGCTATCCGATGAGGACAACGCGTTCCGCGAGGAAGTGCGCGAGTTCCTGAAAACCCAAGTGACCGAAGAGGTCCGACGTCGTGACCGTGAGACCGGTGATAACTTCGACGAGGGCGTGCATCTGGCGATCGGCGCCGCGGGCTATCTGGCGCTGGAATGGAAGCCGGCATCCGATGGCGGATTCACTCGCTTGCACCGGCGTATCTGGGAGCTGGAGAAGCGGCGGGCTCACGTGCCGTGGGTGACGTGGGGGACGACCGCCATGGTGGCGCGGTCGGTCGCGAAGTTCGGTTCGGCCGAGCTGCAGGCCGAGGTGATGCCCAGAGTGTTCAGCGGCGAGGTCCGGCTCTGCCTCGGTTACACCGAACCCGAAGGCGGTTCCGACATCGCCACCTGCAAAACCCGCGCGGTGCGCGACGGCGACGGCTGGGTGATCAACGGGTCGAAGATGTTCACCACCGGCGCCCACAACTGCCAGTACGTTTTCCTGATCACCAATACCGCACCGGAAGTGCCAAAGCACAAGAGCCTGACCATGTTCCTGGTTCCGCTGAACTCCCCGGGCATTGAGATCCAGGGGCTCCGCACTGTGGACGGCGACCGGACCAACATCGTCTACTACAGCGATGTCCGCGTCGACGACAAGTACCGGCTGGGCGATGTGAACGGGGGCTGGACGGTGCTGCGCGAGCCGCTCAACACCGAGCACGGCGCGGTCGCGGCCGAACCTGACGGCTTGCAGGACACCTCGATCATGATGCACCAGGCCGGTTCGATGGCGACGGCGGTTGACAACGCGGTGGCGGCCGTGACACGGCCGGATCCCAACGGGCGCAAGCTTGTCGACGATGAGTCGGTCGCGTTTCGACTGGGCCGCAGCGTCTCCCGGTTGGAGGCGGCACTGTCCTCCCCAAACATCTACGGGCGCGTGGCGATCGCCCAAACGATGCGAGACATCTCCCCGGATCTGATGGACTTACACGGAGCGGCCTCGACCCTGCCGCTCGGAACCGATGGGGCCGCCGACGACGGCAGCGCCGAATACGTCTACCGGTTCGCCCCGTTGGTCGGAATCTACGGTGGCACCCTCGAGGTGTTCCGCAACATGATCGGCCAGTACACGCTTGGCCTGGGCAAGCCCAACTACTCAACGCCGGTCAAGAAGGTCTCCTGACGCAAGATCAACGGAAACGTCGGCGCCTCAGGCGGTTCTGCGTCTGCTCGCGGAGGTTCAGGTCGTCAGGATGGTCGCCGCGGCAGTGCCGGGGGCGCCGTACAACTGGGTGAACCCCACCCTCGGATTTCCGGGCACCTGGCGATCGCCCGCCTCACCGCGGAGTTGGCGAACGATTTCGTGGATCTGCCGCAGCCCGGAGGCGCCGATGGGCTCGCCGTTGGCGATCAGCCCTCCGTCGGTGTTGACGGGCATCGGGCCGTTGATCTCGGTAGCACCCTCGGCCAGTAGCTTCTCCTGGTCACCGTGTGCGCAGAACCCGCACTCGGCCATGTGGATGATCTCGGCACCGGCATCGGTGTCCTGCAACTGGATTACGTCGACGTCTTCGGGGGCGACGCCGGCCTTCTCGAACGCGTTACGGGCAGCGTAAACCGTTGGCGCCAAATCTTCTTCGACCGGCGCGCAGGTGGTGTTGACCTCGTAGGCGCCGTAGCGCCGGGTCCGGACCTCCACCGCCTTCAGGTATACGGGCTTGGCGGTGTAGCGGTGTGCGAGATCTGCCCGGCACATCACCGCCGCCGCGGCGCCTTCGTCGGGCGCGCAGAACATGTATTGGGTCAGCGGATAGTTGAGCATCGGTGAGTTGAGAATCTCTTCTTCGGAGATGGGCTTGCGGCGAAATGCATTGGGGTTCAGGGCTCCATTGCGGAAGTTCTTGGCGGCGGCCTTGGCCAGCGTCTCCTGTGAGATGTTGTGGTCGTGCAGGTAGCGGTTGGCCTTCATCCCGAAGAACTGGGTGGTCAGATATTGCCCGTTCTCCGCATACCAGCTCGGCATGCCCACCAGCGCCGGGTCTTCGGTGAACGCTCCGCGCGGGTGCTTGTCCAGGCCGATGGCGATGCCGATGTCGTAATCGCCCAACCGGATTCCGTCGGCACAGGTCTTGACAGCACTGGCCGCGGTGGCGCACGCGTTGAACACGTTGATGAACGGGATGCCGGTCAGGCCAACCATGCCAACGATCGCGTCCGGGTTGGCCACCGTCCAGCTACCGCCGGTGGCGAACTGGACGTCCTGCCAGGCGATACCGGCATCGGCGACCGCGGCGAGGATGGCGTCGACACCCATCCGCATCGCCGACTTGCCCTCGAATCGCCCGAACGGGTGTAAGCCCACTCCGATGATCGCGACGTCCTTCATGCGCCCCACTCCTCCTCATCGCTCCGCTCTGCATCGTCGCCGGGGCGATTCATGCGATGGCTCCCGCCTTCTTGAGCTCCTCGATCCGGTCCCAATCCATGCCGATCTCCATCAGCACGATCTCGGTGTGCTCCGACGCCTGCGGGGCGCGGGTGGTCACCAGCGGCTCGTGGTTGAACTGCACCGGTCCGCGCACGACCTTGAACGGCGCTCCGCCGCTGGCGACTTCGACTTCGGCGATCATGTCGTTGGCGATGGCCTGTTCATCATTGGCCAGGTCGAGCAGGCTCTGGAACGGCGCCCATTGCCCCTTCATCGTCTTCAGGTGCTGCCGCCAGTAGTCAAAAGGCCTGTCGGCGAACGCCTTCGTGATCAACTCCGCTGCAGCGCCGGCGTTCTGTATCAACGGGAGTACCTCGGAGAAGCGCGGATCGTCGGCAGCCTCCGGGATGCCGAGGTGTTCGAAGGTGTCGCGGATCAACCCGGTCGGGCTGATGATGCACAGGTTGATCGTGCCGCCGTCGGACGTCAAGTAGTTGCCCATGAAGGGGTTCACCGACATCGCGGTGGCGGAGCCCGGCATGGGCGTGCGCATGACCTCTCCGGTCTCCATGCCCTGCGTCATGCTCGCCCCTGCCGCCCACCAGGCAGTGCTCAGCAGCGAAACGTCGAGCTCGAGGGCCTCGCCGGTGCGTTCGCGATGCAACAACGCGGCGGAGATGCCGCCGGCGATGAACATGCCGCCGATCGAATCGCCGAACGCGGGAATGCCTTGTCCCAGTGCGCCGCCCAACTCCTCGGGCGTCAGCGCGTAACCGACGCCGCTGCGCGTCCAGAACGCCGTCCCATCGTAGCCGCCGGTTTCACGCTCGGCGCCCTTGTCGCCGTAGGCCGAACCGCGGGCATAGACGATGTTCGGATTGACCGCGCGAATGTGCTCCACGTCGAACTTGTGCTTCTGCCGTTGTGCGGGCTTGTAGTTGGTAAGAAATACGTCGGAAGTCTTGGCCAGTTCGTAGATCACTTCCTGACCGCCCGGCGTGGAGACGTCGACGCCGACGCTGCGCTTACCCCGGTTGGGATGCTCCATCAGCGGATGACGGTCCGGATTGACCTGGATGCCACCCATGTTGAGGAAGCCGCGTTGGGTATCACCGCGCAGCGGGTGCTCGATTTTGAGGACGTCCGCGCCCCAGTCGGCGAGGATCGCGCCCGCCGCGGGGACGAACGTGAACTGTGCAAGCTCGAGGACTCGAAAGCCCTGCATTACCTTGACCATTTCTCCCACTAACTCCGTCTTCTTCCGGCCGGACGTTTGACGAACTACCGCGACGCTACTTGGAGTCGAACGTGACGGGAAGTGCGGTCGGTGAGCGGAACGGCTGACCGAAGATGTGCGGGTCGTCATCCGTCAGCAGCGTGATGCTGGTCGACCGGTTCAGCAGGCATTCGATCGCGACCTGCGTTTCCAGCCGCGCCAGGTGCAGTCCCAAACAGGTGTGCTCGCCGGCGGCGAAGGAGATGTGCGGCAGGTGCTTGCGGAGGACGTCGAATTCCTCCGATCGCTCCCAGCGGGTTTCGTCGCGATTGGCAGAACCGATGCACACGCCGACCACGGAGCGCGCCGGAATCGTCATCCCTTCCAGTTCGGTGTCTTCGGTGGTGAACCGCTGCACGGTGGTCAGTGGCGTCTCGAAGCGCAGGCCTTCCTCGATTGCCGGGCCGATCAGCTCGTGATCGGCTTGTACCGCGGCGAACTGGTCGGGATGGGCGAGCAGCAGATACAGCAGGTTCCCCGAGGACCGGTAGGTGGTTTCCAGCCCGGCGGGCAGCAGCAGCCGCAGGAACGAGTAGATGGCTTCATCGCTGAGCTTTTCGCCGTCGATCTCGGCGGTCACCAGATCGCCGATGATGTCTTCGGTGGGCTTGGACTTGCGCTGCTCGATCTGCTCGACGAAGTAATCCTTCAGCGCTGCCGAAGCCTCAAAGGCCCGTTCGTAGTTGACGTGGTAGCTGATCAGCTCCACCGCGCGCTTGCGGAACATCGGCAGGTCTTCGTCCGGCAGACCGAGCAGGCGGGCGATGACGCGGGTGGGGAATTCGAAGGTGTAGTTCCGAACCAGGTCGGCTGTACCGGTTTCGATGAACTCGTCGATCAACCCGTCGCAGATCGGGCGCACAATCTCCGGCTCCCAGCGGGCCAGCGCCCTGGACTTGAATGCCGCCGACACCAGGTTGCGGTGCTCGCGATGCTTTTTGCCCTCCATTGCCAAAATGGTCGGACCCATGAACAGGCCGATGGTCTTGTCGTACGGCTTGGAGCTGAACACTCGGCCATCGCGGAACACCGTGTTGACCGCGTTGAACGACACCGCGGAGTACTCGTTTTTGGGCAGCAGGGACTCGGGGGTCTTGCTGTAGTCCATGACCGTCCCGCGGAAGACGCCGGACTCGCGGCGCTTGTGCGCGAAGAACGGGTAGGGGTCACGCAGGCTGACGGATTGGTCGCCGGTGCCGGCGGTGTGAACGTTGGTCGTCACTAAATCTCCAGCATCTTCTTCCATCTCAGCACGGACGGGCAGCCTTTGCGTAAGATCGTACTGTAATTATTACAGTAGACAATATGGGCTTACGATCAGCACCGTCCTGAGAAGTTGGTAGCCGGCCGGCGCCACGGTCAAAGGAGGTCAAAATGAGCACACTCGAGCAACGCGCTGCCAGCACAGTCGAACAGCAGCGGGCGGCGTTGGGCGCGATTCTGGCCGGACAGCGCCAAGCCTTCATCGCCGACGGGCCGCCCAGCCTGGCGCTGCGGCGCAACCGCATCGACCGGCTGATGGCGCTTGTTCTCGACAACACCGACGAGTTTGTCGAGGCGATGGCCACCGATTTCGGCACGCGGTCCAAGGCGGCAACGTTGTTCACCGAGGTCATCGGGATGATCTCGGTCATCGAGCACACGAGATCCCATGTTGCTCAATGGATGCGGGCGACCAAGCTGATGCGTGCGGCTGGGCTGTTCGGGCTGCGCGCCGAGGTCCAGCCGTCGCCGCTCGGAGTCGTGGGAATCATCGGTCCGTGGAACTTCCCGCTCAATCTCGTGGTGCTGCCCGCCGCGACGGCGTTCGCCGCGGGCAACCGGGTGATGATCAAGATGTCGGAGATCACCTCTCACACCGCCGAGTTGATGAAGGCGACCGCACCGAACTACTTCGACCAGAACGAACTCGACGTTGTCACCGGCGGCCCCGACGTCGCCGCGGTCTTCGCGACGCTGCCCTTCGACCATCTGTTCTTCACCGGTTCGCCGTCCGTCGGCGCCTTGGTGCAACGGGCCGCCGCACAGAACCTGGTTCCGGTGACGCTGGAGCTCGGTGGCAAGAACCCCGTCGTCGTCGCGCCCGGCGCCAACATCCGTCGATCCGCCGCCCGGATCGCGCAGGGCCGCATGGTCAACGGGGGACAGGTGTGCGTCTGCCCCGACTACGTTTTCGTCCCCGACGACCAGATCGACACCTTCGTCGGCGTCGCACGGGAGACGCTGCGCGACATGTTTCCCAGCATCGTTGCCAACGACGACTACTGCTCGAGTGTCAATCAGGCCAATTTCGACCGGGTGGTCGGTCTGATCGAGGACGCACGAGTCAACGGGGCAACAGTGGAAATCGTTGCGCCGGAAGGGGAGCTGTTGCCCGACCGCGGCACCCGCAAGATCGCACCCACCATCGTCCGCGACATCGACGACCGGATGAAAATCGCCAGCGAGGAGATTTTCGGTCCGGTCCTGATGGTCAAGGGATATTCGCGCCTGGCCGAGGCCATCGACTACATCAACCAGCGCCCGGCGCCGCTGGTTGCCTACTGGTATGGACCCGATGACGCCGACTTCCGCAACTTTGTCTGCAACACCCGCAGCGGTGGCGTCGCCCGCAACGACTTTGCCGCGCAGATGATTCCGTCAGCCGCGCCATTTGGCGGCGTTGGCCGAAGCGGAATGGGCGCCTACCATGGCAAAGCCGGCTTCGACGCCTTCAGCCATCACCGGTCAGTGGTGGGGAGCGACCTGCCATTCAGCGTCACCGGAAGCGCTGCCCCGCCGTTCGGGAAGCCGATGCGGATGTATGCCGACGCCATGATGCGCGTGACGCGAGCCCGTACGCGTCGCCGGCTCAGGGGCGGTCGCCCGCGCGGCTAGCGGGCCGTGGGATTCAGCCTCGCGGCGCGCGCCATCAGATCGGCGTATCGGACACCCAGGAGCCGCGGCATCGCTGCCATCACACGCCCGTCGGGTCCGATCAAGATTCTGGCGCGGTTTTTCTCGGCTCCGCGCAGGATGACCCGAGCGGCCTTCTCCGGCGACGTGAGTGCCATCCGTCCAAAGTACTTCGCCGCGACCTCCGGATCCTCCGTCGCCGCGGTGCGCATGTTCGTCCCGAAGTTGGTGCGCACGACACCTGGGTGCACGCAATGCACGGTCACGGGATGGCGCTCCATGACCATCTCCTGGCGCAGTGCCTCGGTGAAGCCCCGCACCGCGAATTTCGAAGTGCTGTAGGCGCCTTGGTAGGGGACCGCGATCAGACCGAACGCGCTGGACAGGTTGACCAACCGCGCCGGCCGCTGGGCAGTTCCGGATTCGATCAGCTGCGGCAGGAAGGCTTTGGTCCCGCTGACCACGCCACCGATGTTGATGCCCACGAGCCAGTCGAAGTCCTTCCAGGACATGTCTGCCACGCTGGCGAACAAGTCAACCCCGGCGTTGTTGAACACCATCGAGGCGGGCCCGAGGTCGCGGCGTACGTCTTCGGCGTACCCGCACACCGCCTCGCGGTCGGCGACATCGACCTGGTACACGCTTACTTGGCCGGACCGGCACATTGCTTGGGTTTCAGCCAAACTCGTCATGTCGATGTCGGATGCCGCGACGTGCGCCCCGTCCTGAGTGAGGGCATAGGTCAATGCGCGCCCGATTCCGGACCCGGCACCGGTGACGACGGCGACACGACCCTGATACCTCATGCTTTAACTCCCGCTCAGCCGTTCACCGCTTGCTCACGCGCCCAGCGGTAGTCGGCTTTGCCCGAGGGACTGCGCTCGATGACGGGACGGAACACGACCGCCTTGGGGAGCTTGTAGCGAGCCAGCGATTGCGCGGCGTGGGCGACCAGATCATCGGCATCGGCGTGAGCCCCTTCGGCCAGCGCGACGACGGCTACGACCTCCTGACCCCAACGTTCGCTCGGCCGTCCGGCGACCACCACGTCGGCCACCGCGGGATGCGACGCGATCGCGGTTTCGACCTCCTCGACGAAGATCTTCTCGCCGCCGGAATTGACCGTCACCGAATCGCGGCCCAGCAACTCGATGCTGCCGTCCTCGCGATGGCGCGCCCGATCTCCGGGAACCGCATACCGCACCCCGTCGATGACCTGGAACGTTGCCGCCGTCTTGGCCGCGTCTCCCTTGTACCCGAGCGGAACGTAACCGCGCTGGGCCAGCCAGCCCATCCCGTCGTGACCCGGTGACAGGATCGACGCCAGATCCTCGGCCGCCACGAACGTGTCCGGGCCGGCGTTGAAGGTGCCGGTGGACACCGCCCCGGACGCCGACATGTGATGCATCTGCGCCCCGGTCTCCGAGGATCCGACACCGTCGACGACGACGGCATTCGGCAGGGCTTCGATCAAGCGTTGCTTGACGAACGGGGTCAGTAGGGCGCCTCCGTTGGCGATCACGCCCAGCGACGACACGTCGGCTGTCCCGTATTTCAGGCCCTTCTCGACGGCGGCGAGCAACGGTCGTGCCATCGCGTCTCCGACCACTGTCACTACCGACACCCGCTCACGCTCGATGGTCCGGATCACGTCCTCGGCATCCAAATGGTCGACGACCGAAGGGAAGACGACGGATTGCCCAGTGGTCAGTGCGGTCATCACACTCCACTGCGCCGCACCATGGATCAGCGGCGGCAAGATCATCAACTTGGTAGCGGCGCTGCCGGTCACTCGTGCCACGATCTCGTCGATCGACCCGGCGGGCTCACCGGTCATGAGGTTGCGGCCGCCGAAGGACGTCATGAAGATGTCGTGCTGGCGCCACAGCACACCCTTCGGCATCCCCGTGGTGCCACCGGTGTACAGGACGTACAAGTCGTCGGGCGAGTGCTGCACCGGCGGCGGCTGGGACGAGCTGGAACGGATGATGCGGTCGTAATCGACTGCGCCGTGGACCAAGTCGTTGCCGGAGTCGTCGGCGATCTGAATCAGCACCCGCAGCCGCGGAAGGTCGGGCAGGACTTCGGCCACCCGCTGCGCGAACGCGGCGTGGTAGACCAGGGCGGTCGCGCCCGAATCCGCCAGCAGATACTGCAGTTCGCTTTTGACGTAGCGGAAGTTGACGTTGAAGGGAGCCACGCGCGCCTGGAAGGCGCCGAGCAACGACTCGACGAATTCGTTTCCGTTGTAGGCGTATAGGCCGAGCAGGTCCTGGCCCACCTCATGGCCGGCAAGGCCAGAGCGCTCAGTGTGGCAGCCAAGCCCACGGGTGTGCAGATACGCGGCGAGCCGGTTGGACCGCTCGACGATCTGCGCGTAGCTGAATCGCTGATCACCCTGGATCAGCAGCTCCCGGTCGCCGATCGCGGCCGCGACGGCCTTGGCGACGGCGGGGACGGTGAATTGTGTTGCGGTATCTGACATTGCGCCTCTCACGGCTGGTGGGGTAGCAGGCGGACCATCAGGCCATTCGCTTCGCTGAGCAGTGAACCATCGGCCGCGCTCATCGTCGAGGAGATGAAGACTTTCCTGCCGTCGGTATCGCTGATGTGGCCCCGGGCGATCAATGGTTCGTCGATCGGGGTGATCTTGCGGTAGTCGACGTGCAGGTACGCAGTGCGGGTCGGGTGAATGCCCGCGGTGGACACCACCATCCCGAACAGCCAGTCGTAGAACAGTGGGATCATTCCCCCGTGCACGGCGTTATTGCCGCCCACGTGGGATCGGGTGAAGTGACCTTCCATGATCACGCCGTCCGGTCCGGATTCCGTGAGGGTCCACGGCGGTAGCAAGGGATGACCCAGCCCGGGCAGACTCAGCACCCGGCCGGCCACGGCCTCGGTTTCGGGGACCTGGTGGCCGTCCAGTAACGCGCAAGCGCTGTCGACGTGGGCGGTCGCGGCGGCCCACAGTGCGGGATCCGGGTTGGAGGACATGGTCAGGTCCTGTAGGCGGCGCATCGCCGCAACAAACGGGCCCAGCTCCGGGGGAGCATCTCCGACCGGCTTGACATCGGGAAATCCGCCTCGAACTTCTAGCGCATCCGGCGCTGTTTCGGTCATCGCGTCCCTTCGGCGGGCTGCCATGCCTGCAGCAGATCGTCGGTCGTGGTGATGGTAGCCAGCAGCGACAGCGTGTTGGCGATCATCGCTGCACCATAGTCGGCGGGTATGCCGGCCACTGCATCACGGGGGACGATCACCCGATAGGCGGCGTTGACCGCGTCCATCACGACGTTGGGGATCGCGATATTCAGCGAGACACCGACCACGACAATGGTGGACACCCCGAGATTGCGCAGCACCGCATCGAGGTCGGTGCCGCCCATGGGCCCCACGCCGTGCCAGCGGCTGAGCACCAAATCCGTTGGTTCGGGGCCTAATTCGGGTAGCAATGCCGCGCCGAGTGTTCCGGGGGTGATGTCCACGTTGCCGCGACCGAGCGCGAAAATCTTGGCGTTGTGGTTGGAGCCGAGGCCATCGGGGCGCCGCTGCACCAGACAGTGCACGACATGGACTCCGGCGGCTCGGGCCGCGGGCAGCAGGCGCGCGATGTTGGGCAGCGCCACCCGGCGTGCTTCGTCGGCGAGGGCCGCCAGTCCCGCGTCCGGACCCATCACCGCGCCCTGACACTCCTGGGTGACGATCGCGGTGTGCTCGGGGGCGGCGAGCCCGGCCAGTCGGGCGGTCATGCCCGCGTGCTCACGGCAGGCGCATCGTAGAACTGCGTCGCCCATTTCCGCAGTGCCATATATCCTTTCGCGTCGACCTTGGACAGCGCCGGATGTTCCACGTACTTCTGGTAGCGCCAGATCTGCAGGTCGTCGAAGACGGTGGACAGGAACTGCTTTTCGATGAGCTCGCGCAGCTTGCCGTCGGGAACGTCGGAGTCATCGCCGGGGATTCGGGGCCACCAGATCGAGTAGAACAGATCCGAGCACTCGTCGTCGACCGGCGTGCACGTAAAGATCAGGCGATGGTTCTGTGCGCCCTCGAAGACGCTGATCGCCCCGCCAAGACCGAACAAATGGCTGTGGAACCGTAATGCGAGATCCTCTGGATTGTCGCTGCGCGTATCCGGCCATCCCGCGATGAATTGCCATTCGTGGTCGACGATCTTCCAGTCCAGCACCCTGGGCGTCACCGTGGCGTGGTGGACGTACTTGAAATGGGCGCTGTCGGGGGCGTTCTCCGCCACGATCTGCGGATGCACCGGTTCGCGCTCGGCACGCCGGGAGAACTCCGGGTACGCCCGGTAGTAACCGGCCGGATTGGTTTCGAACTGCGGGAACTTACCGAAGATGTCCGGCATGTCCCACTGCGGTTCCTTGCCGTCCGGGTGATGCCAGATGAACACGCAGTCGTATTGCTCGCGGACCGGAAACGCCCGCAGCCGCAGCGCCCGGTTGGGGCGGTCCGGTTGATAGGGGATGTATCGGTTGGTGCCGTCCGGACCCCAGCGCCACCCGTGGAAGGGGCACTCGACGCAGTCGCCGACCACCTTGCCACCGTGGCCGATGTGGGCGCCGAGGTGTTTGCAGTGCGCTTCCAGAACGTGGAGCTCGCCGGACTTGTCGCGATAGGCGACGAGATCCTCGCCGAAGTAGTGCAGGGGCCGGACCTCGCCAACGGGAAATTCCGGGGACCACCCGACCATGAACCATCCGGTGACTTTCCAGGTGAACGGGACCCTCACGCCTGCCCTCCGGTAGTAGTTTCGCTCATACTAAGTCCATTACAGTATAGATTTCAGCAGGTCCTCAGGAGTTCGTCCAGGGCGCGGTAAGGAGCGTTATGACTCAAGGGATTGTCCGAGACGTCGAATCCTGGCGCAGCGTGTTCACCACCGATGTGGTGGTCACCCTGGACAGGGCGGTCTCCGGAGCTCACCCTCACCTCGGCCGCGACCGCCACGGCCTGACTCCAACGATGCTGAGGATAAGCGGTAGCAATGGCGATTGACGCAGGCGATGCCACACATTTCGACGCGCTGGTGATTGGTGCCGGGTTCTCCGGCCTGTACATGCTGCATCGGCTGCGACTGCTCGGAATACGCACCCGAGTGCTGGAGATGGCCGAAAACGTCGGCGGTACCTGGCTGTTCAACCGTTACCCCGGCGCGCGATGTGACATCGAAAGTATCGAATACTCCTACAGCTTCTCCGAAGAGATTCAGCAGCAATGGGTCTGGACGGAGTCGATGCCCGCTCAACCCGAAGTCGAGGCGTACCTGAATTTCGTCGCCGACCGGTTGGACCTGCGTCGTGATATTTCGTTCCATACCAAGGTCGTCGCGATGGAATTCGACGAGGACGCCGCGGTGTGGGTGGTGCGAACCGAATCCGGCGAGGCCTTCGTCACCCCGTTCGTCGTCGCGGCTTCCGGCATCCTGTCGGTGCCGCTGGAGCCCGACATCCCGGGAATGGCGACGTTCGCCGGGACGTCACTGTTCAGCAGCCATTGGCCGAAGGAGGGCTTCGACCTCACCGGAAAGCGGGTCGGCGTTATCGGTACCGGCTCCACCGGGGTTCAGCTTATCCCCGTCGTCGCCCGACAAGCCTTGCAGCTCTGCGTGTTTCAGCGTTCACCGGCCTACACGTTGCCGTGGCGCGTGCACCGCTTCGAGCCAGGCGAGCTGGATGAGATGAAATCCCGATACGGCGAGATCCGGGAAGCCCAACGGGCCCACCCGATCGGGGCGGCGCGACTGAGCGCCTTCTCCGTACTGCTGGAGATGCTGAGCAGCCCGCCGCTGAAGTCGGCATCGCGCGAAGAGCAAATGCGCGCTGTCGAGGAAAACGGCGTACTGGGCGCACTCAACTGGGGCGACATCTTCTTCGACATCGAAGCCAATCAGATGGCCGCCAAGCTGTACGGCGAGGCGGTGGCCCGGATCGTCAAGGACCCGCAGACGGCGGCTTCGTTGGTGCCCGTGCATCCGTTCGCGTGCAAGCGACCGATCATCGACCAGGGCTACTACGAGACGTTCAACCGGGACAACGTCACACTCGTCGATCTGCGCAAGGCGCCCATTCGCGAAGTTACGCCGAACGGCATCCGCACCGAAAGCGATGAGTACGAACTCGACGTGATTGTCTACGCCACCGGGTTCGACGCGATGACCGGTGCGCTCAGCCGCATCGACATCCGCGGCCGCGACGCCATGTCGCTCGGCGACTTCTGGGCCACCGAGGGGCCGCTGTCCTACCTCGGGTTGGCGGTCGCCGGCTTCCCGAACCTGTTCACCATCCAGGGCCCGGGCAGCCCGAGCGCCGCCACGAATTTCGTCGCAGCGCTGGAACAACATGTGGAGTGGATCAGCGATTGCATCGTGTACCTGCGCGCCAACGAAATCCGCGCCATCGAGGCGCTTAGTAGCGCGCAGCAGGAATGGATCGACCACGCCACCGCGCTTGTCGCGCCGACGGTGCTAGTTCACCCGTCCTGCAATTCTTGGTACAACGGCGGTAACGTGCCCGGCAAGAAGCGGATGTACATGGGCTATACCGGTGGAATCCCCGAATATCGGCGCCGCTGCGATGAAGTCGCCGCCGGCGGATATACCGGCTTCAAGCTGACTTAGGCGGTTTAAGGTGAGCGGCATGGCTGGATTTTCGCTGGCGAAACGGTCCTTGGGCCTCTCCAGGGAGCTAGGCCGCGAACTGGGCATGGTGCTGCCCCGCACGGTGGCCGGCCTCAACGAATCAACGGGCTGGGTGCCGGCCTCGCCGCGGGGTGTGCGCCAGTTCGGCGAGGTCATGTTGGACGAACTTGTCCTGAGTGGTTTTTCGTTGCTGGGCGGAAACCTGACCAAAGATGTGCGACCGCTGAGCGCGTGCGCACCGGCGGCCGAGCAGCTGTCGGCGCTGGGCATCGACGGCGCACATGCTGCGCCAAAGCCGTTGCAGGTGACGTCGATACGGCGCCGGCGGATCGGCAAACTGGCGTACGAGCGGATGACGTTCGAGCATGACCCGGAGCTACCGGAGACGCTGGCGGTCGAAGGCCTCAGTGGCCCGGCGAGGGCGGTGGTGCACCTGTGCCGCCACCGCGGCGGTCCGAGGCCGTGGCTGGTTTGGGTACACGGGGCCGGTCAGGGCGGCACCGAAGACTTGTTGCTGTCTCGCATCGGCCGCATCCACCACACGCTGGGGTTCAACGTCGCGATGCCGGTGCAGCCGGGCCACGGGTGCCGGCGCCGCGAATGGCCGGCCTATCCGGATATGGATCCACTCGGCAACGTCGCGGGCATGATGCGCGCGGTGTCGGAGGTGCGTGCCGTGGTGCGCTGGGTGCAGCCCCAAGCCAGTGCGGTTGTGGTGTCGGGGATTTCGATGGGCACCCCGGTTGCTGCGCTGGTTTCGCATCTGGAGCGGCAAGTCGACGGGGTTGCGCTGTACACCCCGATTCTGGGGCTCAACGCGATGATCGCGCGGCACCTATCGCGCTGGGGGTCTGCTCGTGACGACTTCCGGGATCTGCTGGGGTCCCCGGTGGTTGCGCAACTCACGTCGGTGATCGACCCCCTGACAGTCGATCCGGCACCGCCACCGCACCGCCGGCTCATCGTCGGCGCATGGCACGATCGAATGGCTATGCGCGAACCCACCGAAGCGCTGCAGGAACGCTGGGGCGGCCAGCTGTACTGGTACGACGGCAGCCACGTGGGCCACATTTTCTCCCGCCGCGTGCAAAGAGTGTCCGAGCGATTCCTGCGCGGGGTGGCCTCGCAAAAAGGACCGGACGTGGTGCCGGCCCCATGACGGCCACCCGGACGGCGCGCGAAGTGGTCGAACTTTACAACCTCGTGGTCTGGAACGAATGCAACATCGAACTGGCCGAGGAGTTGTTGGGGGACAACGTTATCCGGCATGAGGTCGGTGAGGCGCGAACGCTGACCCACGCTCAGGCCGTTGCCCGTGTCTCGGACATGTGGCAACACGTCGAGTCACTGCACTTCGACCTGAACCTCGTGATCGCCGATGACGACGGTGAGCACGTCGCCATCGTCTACGACTCGACGATCGCCACCAGCGATGGCACGCAAACCCACATCGCCAGCATCGAAGTGTTCCGCGTCGTTGCCGGCCGGATCACCGAAGTCTGGAACTGCGGCTACCACCAAGGAGTTTGGAATTGACTGATCGCGTGCTCGACGAATTGGGTTACTACCTGCTGGCCGGGGCCGGAGGTGAGGGACCGGCGACCCTGATGGACGAAGCTCGTCGAGGCGAGGAGCTGGGCCTCGGCACCGCATTCATCTCCGAGCGCTGGAACGTCAAGGAAGCGTCGTCTCTGGTCGGGGCGGCGTGCGCGGTGACCAGCCGAATGCAGATCGCCACCGCCGCAACCAATCACAACACGCGGCATCCGCTGATCACCGGATCGTGGGCGACCACGATGCACCGGCTCTCCGGCGGGCGGTTCACGCTGGGCATCGGCCGGGGCATCGCCGCGATCTATGGCGCGTTCGGCATTCCGGCGGTCACGACCGCGCAGATGGAGGATTGGGCGCAGGTCATGCGGCGCCTGTTCCACGGCGAGCTGATCTTCAACCACGATGGCCCGATGGGCAAATACCCCATCCTCTTTCTCGACCCGGACTTCAACGAAGACATTCGCCTGGCGCTGGTGGCATTCGGGCCCAACACGCTGGCGCTCGGCGGCCGCGCGTTCGATGACGTCATATTGCACACCTACTTCACGCCGGAGACGTTGCAGCGCTGCGTCAAAACTGTCAAGTCCGCGGCGGAAAAGGCGGGCCGCGATCCCGACAGCGTGCGGGTGTGGTCGTGCTTCGCCACGGTTGGCGATTACCTGCCCGAACAGCTGCGGCTGAAAAAGACCGTCGCGCGTCTGGCCACCTATCTGCAGGGGTACGGCGACCTATTGGTACAGACCAACAAGTGGGATCCCGCTGTGCTGGAACGGTTCCGGACAGACTCGGTGGTGACGTCGATCGCCGGCGGGATCGATCACAAGGCCACACCGGAGCAGATCGAGCACATCGCGACACTGATTCCCGACGAGTGGCTGGAGCCGTCGGCCACTGGGTCAGCCGGGCAGTGTGCGGATCGCATCCGCACAGAATTCGACTACGGCGCCGATGCGGTGATTATGCACGGGGCGACACCCGACGAGCTGGAGCCCGTGGTCGCGGCCTACCGGCGGAGCCCCTAGCGAGCCACACTGGCGACAGGGGTCTCGCGGACATCGGCCCGCGGTTTCGAGTGTGCGCTCTCGGTTTCGAGTGTGCGCTGGGGGCGGCGTTTCGGCGTTTTCCCCACCCTGGACGCACACTCGATGCCCTCACCGCACACCCGATGGGGGAGCGGAGCTACCTACGGCATGATGACGGTGCGGCTCACCGGCTCGGCGACCGCCTGCCGGGCCGACAGACCCCGAAGCAGGGAAGCCAGCAAGGCGTCGCGCGTCTCGCGCGGATCGATAA
Organism: Mycobacterium sp.; assembly: GCA_035996225.1. Lineage (GTDB taxonomy): Bacteria > Actinomycetota > Actinomycetes > Mycobacteriales > Mycobacteriaceae > Mycobacterium. Next base: position 16,345 of record DASYJS010000208.1, read on the forward strand.
GTTCGTCGAATCCCATGTGCTCGGCCGACCGATACGACGCTTCCAACTCGGCGTTGCGCAGCTTGTCGGCCAGGTCCTCGCCGGCATGCGTAGCCCGGCCGAGCGCAGCCGCGCTCATCGCGCCCATCGTCGCTCCCGGGTAGGCGAAAGTCGCGGTCTGGTGGTCGAAACCCAGCAGCGACATGACCATCGAGCCGAACCCGTAGGCCTTGCGCAACGTGACGTGCAGCTTCACCGTGGTGGCCGCGGTCTGGGCGGCGAACATTCGCGCGCCCGCGCGCAACACCCCGCTGCGTTCGGACCGGCTCCCGGGCAGCATGCCGGGATTGTCCGCGAAGAAGATCAGTGGCAGGTGGAATGAGTCGGCCACCATGATGAAATGCGCGGCCTTGTCCGCGGCGTCGGCGTCAATGGATCCGGCGAGCACATTGGGCTGATTCGCGACGACCGCGACCGGGTGGCCACCGAGATGGGCCAGCGCGCAGATGATCGCTCTGCCGTACTGCGGCTGGACTTCGAACCAGTCCGGCCGGTCGAAGACCACATCGAGCACGGCACGCATGTCGTAGATGCGGCGGTTGTCGCGCGAGACGATGTCGAGCAGTTCGGGTGTCGGCCGTGGCGCGCTGTCTGCGCCCGCTTCAGAGGCGGGCAGCGGTGGCGGGTACGACCATGCGCTGGGCGGAAAGTAGGACAGGTAGCGGCGAATATCGGCGATCACGGCTTCGTCGTCCTCGGCGACGTTGTGGATGACTCCGCTGGGCAACGCGGTGGCGGGTCCGCCGAGGTCCTCTTTCGAAATGTCTTCTCCGGTGGATTCTTTGACGACGGGGGGACCAGCCGTGAAGATCGCGCCTTGGGAGCTCATGATCCGGAAGTCGCACACCGGAGCGACCAGTGCGCCATGTCCGGCCGAGGGGCCGAGGACGGCGGCGACGGTCGGCACGCGGCCCGAGCACTGCGCCTGGGCGAGCAGGTCGGTGGGGGCGCGCCCGTAGTGTCCGCCGGTGGGACGAAACCCGGCGCCTTCGAGCAGCATCACCAGCGGAACTTTGTCGCGCAGCGCCAGCTCGGCGATTCGGTATCGCTTGGAATTGCCGCCGGGTCCGATGCTGCCGGCCATCGTGGTGAAGTCCTCGGCGCCCAGCATGACCGGCGAGCCGTTGATCGAGCCGGAACCGACCACCAGCGCGTCGGCCGCGATGTCACCGCCGACGAGCGTGCCGATTTCGCGGAAGGTGCCCGGGTCGAGCAGCCGCTCGATGCGCGCGCGGGCATCGAGCTTCCCCTTGCCCCGGTGCTTGTCGAGCCGCTCGGGCCCGCCCATGCCCCACGCGTGCTGACGGCGACGGTCGAGATCCTCGAGCGTCCCGTCCCAATCCTGGGCTTTCGTCATGCGTCAGTCCTACCTCGTGCGGGTGCGATCGCGCGCGCCTAGATGAGCAGGGTCACATACTGGATTGCTTACTGTAAAGTCACCCGCATGGGTAACAGGCCCCGCCTGAAGATCGACGGCGGCATCCCCAACCGGCTCGAACGCGTGGTTGAAGCGGTCGGCAACCTGGAACAACAGGGGTATGACGGGGGCTGGACGGCCGAAACCAGTCATGACCCGTTTCTGCCGCTGCTGCTGGCCGCCGAGCACACGTCGCGACTCGCGCTGGGCACCAACATCGCGGTGGCGTTCGCGCGCAATCCGATGATCGTCGCCAACGTCGCCTGGGACTTACAGTCGTACTCAAAGGGCCGGTTCATTCTTGGCCTGGGCACCCAGATCCAGCCCCACATCGAGAAGCGATTCAGCATGCCGTGGAGTCATCCGGCGCGACGGATGCGCGAATTCGTCTCCGCGTTGCACGCCATCTGGACCACCTGGACCGACGGCACCAAGCTGAGCTTCGAGGGCGATTTCTACACGCACAAGATCATGACGCCGATGTTCACCCCGGAGCCGCACCCGTACTCGGTGCCAAAGGTCTTCATCGCCGCCGTCGGTGCAGTGATGACCGAGATGTGTGGCGAGGTCGGCGACGGCCACCTCGGCCACCCGATGGTCTCGAAGCGCTACCTCAACGAGGTCACCATGCCCGCGCTGCTGCGCGGCCTGGGTACCAGCGGCCGCGACCGCGCCAACTTCGAGGTGTCGTGCGAGGTGATGGTCGCGACCGGCGAAAACGACGACGAGGTGGCGGCGGCTGCGACGGCCACACGCAAGCAGATCGCCTTCTATGGATCCACGCCTGCTTACCGCAAAGTGCTTGAGCTGCACGGCTGGGGCGACCTGCACACCGAGCTGAACCGGTTGTCCAAGCAGGGTGAATGGGACGCCATGGGGTCGCTGATCGACGACGAAATGCTCGCGGCTTTCGCGGTGGTCGGCCCCGTCGACCAAGTCGGTGCCGCCCTGAAGAACCGCTGCGAGGGCGTGGTCGACCGCGTGCTGCCGATATTTTTCAATGCTTCCCCGGCCTGTATTACCGCCGCAATGAAGGAGTTTCGCCAGTGAGCACAACGACGATGGACGATGCCGGCAAGTTATTCGCAGATCCGCTCGCGTATACCGACGAACGGCGCCTGCACGCTGCGCTGGCTCACCTGCGCGCCAGCGCACCGGTGTCGTGGGTCGATGCCCCCGACTACCGGCCGTTCTGGGCGATCACCAAGCACGCCGACATCATGGACATCGAGCGCAACAACACGCTGTTCACCAACTGGCCCCGCCCGGTCCTGGCGACCCGGCAGGGCGACGAGCTGCAGAGCGAGGCCGGGGTACGCACGCTGATTCACATGGACGATCCGCAGCACCGGGTCGTCCGTGCGATCGGCGCCGACTGGTTTCGCCCGAAGGCCATGCGCGCGTTGAAGGTTCGAGTCGATGAACTGGCCAAGATATACGTCGACAAGATGATGGCCACCGGGCCCGAGTGTGACTTCGTCCAGCAGGTCGCGGTCAATTACCCGCTCTACGTGATCATGTCCTTGCTGGGCATCCCGGAGGCCGACTTCGCCCGGATGCTCAAGCTCACCCAGGAGTTATTCGGCAGCGAAGACAGCGAATTCAAGCGTGGCGCCGGCACCGAGGATCAGCTGCCCGCGTTGTTCGACATGTTCCAATACTTCAACGGCGTGACCGCTTCGCGGCGTGAGCATCCGACCGAGGATCTGGCGTCGGCGATTGCCAACGCCCGCGTCGACGGCGAACCGTTGTCGGACATCGACACCGTGTCCTACTACCTGATCGTCGCCACTGCGGGTCACGACACCACCAGCGCGACGATCTCCGGCGGCCTTCAGGCCCTCATCGAGAACCCGGACCAGCTCGCCCGCCTGCGGGACAATCTCGACTTGATGCCACTGGCCACCGAGGAGATGATCCGCTGGGTCACCCCGGTCAAGGAGTTCATGCGGACCGCGGCCGAGGACACTACCGTGCGCGGAATACCCATCGCTGCAGGAGATTCCGTGTTGCTGTCGTATGTGTCGGGCAACCGCGACGAGGATGTTTTCGACGACCCGTTCCGCTTCGACGTCGGCCGCGATCCGAACAAACATCTGGCCTTCGGCTATGGCGTGCACTTCTGCATGGGCGCGGCCCTCGCACGCATGGAAGTCAACAGCTTTTTCTCCCAGCTATTGCCTCGGCTGAAATCCATCGAGTTGACCGGCGCCCCGGAACTCACCGCTACGACATTCGTCGGCGGCCTGAAACACCTGCCGGTTCGCTATTCGTTGGCCTGAGTCTACGGCGTGAGGATTACCGAGCCGGTGGTCTTGCGGCCCTGAAGATCTCGGTGCGCGTGGACTGCACCCCCAACCGCGTTCAGGCGCTGCGGGTCTAAGGGGGGAACCGGCCCGTTGGTACACCGACTTGACCAGCAAGTGCGCGGTCATGCCCTTGAGCAATGCCGCGGCGGCGACATCGGAAGCCACGCCGTCCGGCAGCGCAGCGACGAGATCTGCAGGGGCAATGCAGTATTCGGCGTAGGCACCGGAGGCGTCCGCGGTCACCACCCGGTCGCCCCACCCGCAATCCGGTTACTCGAGCGCCCGTTGCTGCGACGGTGCCGGCCAGCTCCGCGACGAGCACGAACGGCAGCTCGTGCGGATACAGGCCCGACCGGAAGTAGGTATCGAGAAGTTCACGCTGATCGCCTCGGCGTTGATCAACACCTCACCGGCACCGGGCGCGGGTTGTGAGATCTCAACGTAGGACAGGACTTCCGGGCCGCCGAGTTCGCTGACTTGGATTCCATACATGGCCATCAGTGTGCGGCACCGGCATGAGCCTGTCGACGCCGTTGTGTTTCGGCACACCGGGCCCCGCCCAAGGCTGTGCACGATTACATCGACATCGCCGCACCCAGGGGTGAGACTGAAACACGGCGCGTTGCGGTGGCGCGTGGCGCCTATTACCGCTTGCGGACAGAAAGTTGGAAAGCTCTCATGGCAAAAGTCAAAACGGTCCACGAAGTTACCTACGACCTGCTTCGTAAGTTGGACTTGACGACGGTGTTCGGTAATCCCGGTTCCACCGAGCAAACTTTCCTGAAGGACTTCCCCGACGATTTTACTTACATCCTTGGGCTGCAAGAGGCCTCGGTGTTGGCGATGGCCGACGGGTTCGCGCAGTCCACTGGCAAACCCACATTGGTCAACCTGCACACCAGCGCCGGGACCGGCAACGCGATGGGCAGCCTGGTCGCGGCCTACAAGGGCAACACCCCGCTCATCGTCACCGCGGGCCAGCAGACCCGCGAGATGGTGTTGTGCGATCCGTATTTGTCCAACCCGGATCCGACCATAATGCCGGCGCCGTGGGTGAAGTGGGCGTACGAGCCCAAGCGCGCCCAGGATGTACCGGCAGCTTTCATGCGTGCCTACACCGTGGCTTTGCAGCCACCGGCCGGACCGGTGTATCTGTCTATACCGCTTGATGATTGGGAAAAGCCGGCCTTGGGGCCGGCGGTGGTCAGGACGGTGAGTCATCGCGTGGCGCCGGACGCCGAGCGGCTGCGCAACTTCGCCGAGCGGATCAATCGCGCGCAGCGGCCGTTGCTGGTCTTCGGGCCGGAGGTCGATCGCAGCGGCGGCTGGGACGCCGGGGTGGCGTTCGCGGAGAAGGTGGGTGCACCGGTGCACAGCGGCCCACTGCCCGACCGCGCGTCATTTCCGGAGAACCACCCGCTGTATCGGGGCATGCTGCCGTTGACCGTTGCCGGTGTCAGCGAGGTGCTGCGGGGTCACGACCTGGTGGTGGTGATCGGAGCGCAGGTCTTCCGGTACTACCCGTATGTGGCCGGCGAGTACCTGCCCGAGGGCAGCGAATTGTTGCAGATCACCGCCGATCCGGGCCTGGCCGGAGCCGCGCCGGTCGGCGACAGCCTGATCAGCGATACCCGGCTGGCCCTTGAGCAGCTGGTGGGGTTAATCAGCGACCGCGGCACCGGGTCGGCGCCGGTTGCGCCGCCGGCAAAGATCGAAATCGTCGACGCGGCGTCGTCGCCGCTGACCCCGGACGCGGTGTGGTCCACCTTGGCCACCGTCAAACCCGCGGACTCCCCGGTCGTCACGGAGTCGACGTCGACGATGGCTCAGCAGTTGCGCTGGTTGCCCACCACCCGACCAGGTTCGTTCTTCGCCACCGCCAGCGGTGGAATCGGCTGGGGCGTGCCCGGGGCGGTCGGCGTCGCACTGGGTGATCGCGCTCGCGGCGTCAAGCGGACCGTGGTCGCCACCATCGGCGACGGGTCGTTCCAATATTCGGTTCAGTCGATATGGACCGCCGCCCAGCACCGGCTGCCGATCGTGTTCGTGGTGATGCGCAACGAGGAGTACTCGATCCTCAAATCGTTCGCGTTGCTGGAGAAAACCCCGAATGTGCCCGGGCTGGACCTGCCCGGCCTCGATATCGCTTTCATCGCAGCAGGTTTCGGCCTCCATTCGGTGAACGTGGACACCACCGAAAAGCTCGCCGAAGAGTTCACCACGGCGCTGACGGCCGACGGGCCCACGGTCATCGTGGTGCGGACCAAGCCGCAGTTGGCGCATCTGGGCTGACGACTCGAACACGCGCGGCGATGATTGCGCGTGACGAGAGGGCTCCGCGCTTCTACGTTTAGTGGATGAGCGCGGAACGGACGGCCGAACAGGTGTCGCTAATCGGTGCCGAGTTGATCCGACGAACGGAACAACTCGGCGCCGCGGTCGCCTCGGCGATCCGCGTCGACATCGACTTCTATCGGGACGCCGATGTCGTCAGTCAGCATCAACTTGTCGAAAGCTGTACCGACAATGTGCGTTTCATCTTCGGCGGATTGGCCGGGCCCCAGACATTCGACACCACGCCAGCCGCCCTCACCGGCGAATCTCGGGCCCAGAGCAGGGTCCCGCTGCCCGTGGTGATGTCGGCCTACCGCATCGGCTCGCACCTCATTTGGCAAGCGCTGCTGGAGATCGTCCAGGCGCATGGCGATATCACCCAGCGCGCGTTGCTCACCGTCACGGAGCGGATCTGGGAGGCGCAGGATGTCTACACCGAGGCGATGACGACCGGCTACCGGCGGCGAGCGACGCAGCAGGCCGTCCATGACGAGGCCGAACGGGCGGCACTCACCGAGGCCTTGTTCTCCGGCGCGGCATCGACAAGCCACAGCCCGTGGGAGATCGCCGACCTGCTGGGGCTTCCGACTCGGGGCCCCTATGTCGTCGTCGCCGCGCGGACACCCGAACTGGGCAAACACCCGCTGCCCGGCATCGTCGACATCCTGCGCAGCACCGACATCTATTCGGCATGGCGACTGCTGCCCGAGCTGCAAATCGGCATCGTCCACTTGCCCTCGGAGGCCGCCCGCGCGAGGCTGATCGCGACCCTGCGACGGATGAGTAGCCACGGTATCGGAGTCAGTCCCCAATTCGATGCGCTGGCCGAGGTCGGGACCGCGCTTCGCTACGCCCGGATCGCGGTCACTGGATCAAACGAGAGCGAGCCGGTCGTGGAGTTCGAGGACAGCGTCCTGGGCATCGCGGCGGTGACCGCTCCAGACGTCAACCTGCGACTGGCCGACGCGGTGCTGGGCGGCCTGGCCGGCATCGCCGATAGCGACCTTCTCTATCGGACATTTCGCGTATGGGCGGCGCATAGCGGCTCGATACCCGATGCCGCGGCGGCATTGTTCTGTCACCCCAACACCGTTCGCCACCGGCTACGGCGGATCGAGGAATGCACCGGGCGATCGATCAATGTCCCGCTCGAGCTTGCCGAGTTGTGCTTGGCCTTCGAGATCGATTCCAAGCTGCGCTGAATGGCGCAGCTGGCTGAGCGATCCCGCTTAGGCGCATACGTCAATGAGATAAGCGGCGCGGCCGATACACTCCCCGTGGAGGCAGATCGATATGACGTCAAGGACGATTGTCATCACGGGTGCCAGCGATGGCATCGGCGCCGCCGCGGCGCGCCGGCTGAGCCGTAACGGCCACAAGGTCGTCGTGGTGGGCCGTTCGCAAAGCAAGACCATCGCGGTGGCCGAGGAACTGGACGCGGACCATTTCGTGGCCGACTTCGCCGACCTATCCCAGGTGCGAGCGCTGGCCGGAAAAATTCGTTCCGAGTATCCGCGAATCGACGTGTTAGCCAACAATGCTGGCGGGCTAGTCAGCAAGCCCCAGGTGACTGCTGATGGCCTCGAGAAGACATATCAGGTCAACTACTTGGCTCCGTTTCTGCTCACCACGGAGCTGCTCGATGTGCTCGTCGAATCCCGAGCCACCGTCCTCAATACGACCAGCTCGTCACATAAACTGCTTCGCAGAATCAGCGTCGACGACTTGGAGAACACGGCTCGGCGCCGGCCCACCGGCGCCTATGCGCTCACCAAAATGGCAATTGTATTGTTCACCAAGGAATTACATCGCCGATATGGCCCCAGTGGACTTTCGGTTGCGACGTTTCATCCCGGCAATGTCAACTCCAACATCGGCGAGGCATCGGGATCACGCTTCCTCGTCTTCATGCAGCGGCATACACCGGCAGTGCTACTTACCTCGACCCCAGACGAAGGAGCCGACCAGCTGGTGTGGCTCGCGTCCAGCACACCTGGTGTCGAATGGACCTCCGGCGAGTACTACTCGAAGCGCAGGATCGCCAAAGCCAGCCCCTTGGCCGACGATCCCGGTCTTGCCCGTGAGCTGTGGGATCGCACCCTGGCCAAGATCGGCTCGAGTTGACCGGGCCGGCGCAATGAGCGCCGCGCTGGTGACCGGCGGCGCTTCCGGGATCGGGTGTGAAGTCGCGGGACGGCTGCGCGATGCGGGTCACGACGTCGTGGTGTGGGACCTGTCGGGCGCCGAGATCGCTTGCGATATCAGCGATCCCGATGCGGTGTCGGCGGCCATGGAACGAACCGTGCACGAGCACGGGGTGCCCACCCGGGTGGTGACGTGCGCCGGCATCGGAGCGTCGGGCGTGCTGCTCAAACAGTCGCCGGCGGAATGGGAACGGGTGCTGGCGGTAAATCTCACCGGCACCTGGCTGACGATTCGTGCGGCAGCGCAGGCCATGGTCGACGCCGGTGTGGGTGGTTCGATCGTCGCGGTCTCCAGCATCAGCGGCTCGATCGCCGATCGGGACATGGGCGCCTATTGCGTATCGAAGGCCGGCGTGGACATGCTGGTGAAGGTCGCCGCCGTGGAGTGGGGGACGCACGGCATCCGGGTGAACGCCGTCGGGCCGGGTGTCACTCGAACGCCGATGCTACCGAACCCCGACGCGCTGCCCGGCTGGGTGGAAGGCATGTCCGAGCGAACAGCGCTGGGCGGCCTGGGAGAAGCCATCGACGTGGCCGGGGCGATCATAGGCGTGCTCGAATTACCCTGGGTGACAGGACAGATCGTGCACGCCGACGGTGGTCTGGCCCTGCACAGTCCGATCGACGCATACGGCCAGCTGCAGCGGCTGATGGCACAGAAGAGGTCAGCAAAGGGTGGGCAGGCATGACGACTGACGGCGGGGGTAGCGGGGATTTACTCGATCCCGAAATCGATGATGCCCCGGACGATTTTGCCGTTCCGGAGGTCGTCGTAAGCATCGTTGATGTCGTCGAGACGGTAACGCCTGGTGATCATCTCGTCGAGCTGGAGCTGCCCGGTCTGGTAGAGCCTGGCCAGCCGGAAGATGTCGGCTTTCGGGTTGCACGAGCCGAATACGGTGCCAGCGAGCGACTTGTTCATCAGGATGAAGTCCTGCAGATCGATCTTGACTGAACTGGTCAACTGTGAGGTCATGCCGGTGAGCACACAGGTCCCGCCCTTGCGAGTGAGCCGCACCGCGTCGCGGACATCCTCGGCGACGATCAGCGACGGCGAGACCACGACGGCGTCCGCCATGACTCCGTAGGTCAGGTCGCGCACCAGATCCACCGCCTCGACCGCGCTTGCGGCGGTGTGGGTAGCGCCGAACTGCAACGCCGACTTCTGCTTGAACTCCACCGGATCGACGGCGACGATATACGCGGCACCGCCGACCCGAGCGCCCTGAATCGCGCCCGTGCCGATTCCACCGACACCGATCACGACGACGGTATCGCCTGGTCGCATATTGGAGCGGTTCGCCACCGAACCAAACCCGGTCGGAATCGCGCAGGACAGTAGCGCGCTGGGCGCCAGCGGTAGGTGCGGCTCGATCTTCACCAGCGAATTCGTCGACACCACAGTGTGTTTGGCGAACGCTCCCACCTTGGCCAGATGGCCAAGTGGCTTGCCTTCGGCGGTGTGATGGCGGTAGGTCCCGTCGGTCGGCATGCCAGGTGTCAGCACGCTGGCACCCATGTCACAGATGTACTCCATGCCGCTCGCGCACCAGCGGCACTGCCCGCAGACAGCGACAAATGACATCACGACGTGGTCGCCCGGCGCGAATTCCGTGACGCCGTCGCCGACTTCACGCACGACACCCGAGCCCTCGTGACCGCCGATCATCGGGAACATGGTGGGCAATCCGAGCGAGCGCAGCATCTCGTTGGGTGCCGACATGTCGCCCTTGAGAATGTGGTCGTCGGAGTGGCACATCCCGGCGGCGGCCATCTCGACCAACACCTCGCCGGCGCGCGGCGCGTCCAGTTCGAAATCCTCGACAGACCAGGGCCCGCCGACATCATGCAGGATCGCCGCCCGGCTTTTCATGGTGCCGGGGTGAACGTGACGGGTAGTTTGTTCGGCGATCGGAAGGTGAGGCCGATGATCCTGGATTCCTCGCCGGTGCCGTCGTCCGGAACAAAGGCCAGGTTCGAGACGCGGTCGAGCAGGCTGTCCAGCATGACCCGGGTTTCCAGCCGGGCCAAATGCATTCCGAGGCACATGTGAATGCCGCCGGCGAACGCGATGTGGGAGTGGCGCGGCCGCCGGATATCGAAACGATCCGCATCGGGCCAACGACTTTCGTCGCGATTCGCCGAGCCCATACACATATCGATCTGTGCGTCGGCAGGGATTGTCTTGCCGCCGATTTCGACTTCTTCGGTGGTGGTCCGCATGACCATGGTCAGCGGCGTCTCGACCCGCAGGCCCTCTTCGATGGCAGCCGGGATCAGTGACCGGTCCTGCCGGACCATCTCCAGTTGCTCGGGGTGGGTCAGCAGCAGGTACAACAGGTTGCCCGACGAACGGTAGGTCGTCTCCAGTCCGGCGGGCAGCAGCAAGCGCAAGAACGCGATGATGGCGTCGTCGGTGAGTTTCTCGCCGTCGATCTCGGCGGCGACCAGGTCGCCGATGATGTCGTCGGTACGTTTGCGGCGCCGCTGCTCGACCTGCTCGAGGAAGTAACCGTGCAGCTCGGTCGCGGCGTTGAGCCCGGCCATGATGTCGGTCGGAATCGAGATGAGGTCAAGCGACAGCCGCCGGAACATATCGAGATCTTCGGGGGGAAGTCCGAGCAGCACCGAGATGATCCGGGTCGGGAACTCGAACGTCAGCGCCTTCACCAGGTCGGCGTGACAGTCGTGTTTGATTTCGTCGATCAGTTGATCGCACACCGGCCCGATGACCGACGGCTCCCAGCGTTCCAGCGCGGTGGCCCGGAAGGCCTTCGCGACCAGGCTGCGGTGGTCGTGGTGTTCCTTGCCGCCCATCGCCAGGATGGTGTGGCCCATGACCAAGCCGATCGTCTTTTCATAGGCGGCCGATGTGAAGATCCGGTCGTCGCGGAAGGCTTGAAACACACCGTCATAGCTGAACAACACCCACTCGTCGTTCGGCCGCAGTTCCTCCGGCATCTGGGAGTGGTCCCCGAGGGCGCCATGCCAGACCGGATCGGTTCGTCGCATGTATTCGAAGAACGGATAGGGGCTGGTTTCACCGGTGAAATCGAGGGTGACGGGCTGGCCGACGGGGTCGGTGCTTAACGGCATCAGCGCTTCTCCTGAGCAACCAGTAAGGCCGTTGACGCGGGTCCCTGAGGCCCCCGGCGTCTTCGGCGGGCGTGTCCGAGCGGAATGTCGCTATCATAGTATAAATAGCAACGAAGCCCAACGGCTTGTGATGGTTACCGTAACGGGCACAGTATTGATCTGGGTAGGTCATGGAGGCGGTGATTCGCAAGTGCCCCAGCGGCGATTCGTGTGCTCCCTCGATGAGCTGCCCCCCGGCGGGATGAAACTGGTCGACGTCGGCAAGTTCGGTGTGGGTGTGTATAACGTGCACGGTGCGCTGTACGCGATCGTGAATTACTGCTCGCACGAAGGCGCACCGCTATGCCAGGGCTTGCTCGGGGGCACCACCGAATCAGCCCCGGACGAACCCGGCAGGGTACGGCGGGTGCGTGACGGCCAGATCGTGCGATGCCCTTGGCACAACTGGGAATTCGACATCACGACCGGGCAGAACCTGGCCGACTCGAAGCGCCGCGTCCGGACCTACCCGGTCGACGTCACCGACGGGGAGGTGTACCTGACCGCATGAACGGGCCCGTCATAGATGCCAACGTGCAACCGCACTTTCGCTACAACGCCGAGATCCGGCGCTACCTCTCGTCTGCCCACCAACTGCGGTCGATACCCGACGTGGAGCAGCAGTGGTACCAGGCTCCGGGCGGCGATTACCGGCAAGACCTTTACGGCGAGCAGTACCCGGGCTCTGACCCCGAGACCGTCAGCCGTCATCTGTTCGACGACTTGGGGATCGACTTCGCCATCCTCAACCCGCTGACCCGCGGCAACATCGCCGATTACCTGCTCAACAGCAGGATCTGTGCCGCGGTCAACGACTGGCTACTGGACCGGTGGATCGAGCCCGACACCACCGACCGATTCCGGGGCACCATTCGCGTCAACCCCGAAGACCCGAGGGGCGCGGTCGCCGAGATCGAGCGCCTTGCCGGTCACCCCAAGCTGGTCCAGGTCGGCGTTCCGATGCAGTCCCGCGAGCCGTACGGCAAGCCGATGTTCGAGCCGATCTGGGAGGCCGCCGCCGCCCACGGGCTGCCGGTCGCGGTGCACATCAACGGCGGAAACGGCGTCGACCATGCGCCCACCTTCGCCGGGCATGCGCACACCTACCCGGGATATGCGGCATTCATGCCGCTGAACTACTTCGTGCACCTGGCCACGCTGATCATCGAGGGCGTGTTCGGCCGGCTGCCCGGCCTGAAATTCGTTTTCGCCGACGGCGGCTACGACATCCTCACTCCGCTGATGTGGCGGTTGGACACCTTCTGGTTGTCGATGCGCGACCAGACGCCGTGGGTTGATCGCTATCCCAGCGAGTACCTGCCCGGCCATGTCCGGTTCTGCTCGTCGGCATTCGACGGGCCGGTCGAGGCGGCCATGACGCAGCGCTGGATGGAGTTCACCGGCAAGACCGACCTGCTGATGTACGGATCGAGCTACCCGCACTGGTCGACGGCGTCGCCGGAGGCAGCGGCCCGGGGGCTCGATGCATCGCAACGCGACCAGGTGCTGTGGCGAAACGCCAGTGAACTCTATGGGCTTACGGCCCGGGCGCAGGCTCGGCCGGGATAGGAGAGTGCCATGACCACGATCGAACGGGCCGAGTCGTCGACCGGTCGCGACGGCGAAATTGCGGTCACCATCGTCGACACCGATGTCCACCCGTTGCCTGTCTCGGCCGATGTGCTCAAGTCTTACGCGCCGGCCGAGTGGGTGGACAAGATCTGGCCGACCGGGAATGCGGTGAGTCCGATGTCGTACTTCTACGACACCCCGGATTCGTTCAAGACGTCGTCGCTGCGCATGGACTCGTGGCCGCCCAACGGGGGAGTCGCCGGCAGCGACCCGGACTACGCCGCCCAGCAGCTGCTGGTCGACGCCGGCGTCAGCATCGCATCGCTGGAGCCGATGTGCGACGCGCAGCTGCCGCAGGCCGAGCACGTGCTCAAGTCCACCCACAACGACTGGCTCGCCGACGTCTGGCTGGAAAAGCACAACGCGCACGGCCGCTGGCGCGGGTCGATCAGCGTCAGCGCGCAAACGCCGGAGCAGGCCGCGCGTGAGGTCGAGCGATGGGCCGGCCATCCCTACATGGCCCAGGTGCTGATGACACCGCAGACCCGCGGAATCCCTTTCGGCAACCCGCATTTCGACCCGCTCTACGAAGCCGCGTCGCGCAACGGGCTGCCGGTGGCCACCCACCTGATGGGTCAGACGCCGTTCGAATTGATCCCGTTGTATCCGGTCGGCAATCCCGCGCACTGGCACGACTTCTTCGCGTCCTGGCCACTGCTCTATGTGTCGCACCTGATGAGCCTGGTCTTCGACGGCGCCTTCGACCGGCACCCCGACCTGCGGGTGGTGTTCATCGAGGGTGGCTTCACCTGGGCCATGCCGGTGATGTCACGAATGGACCGGATCTGGGAAGCCCGCCGCGCTGACTTGCCGCAGGTGCGACGCCGCCCGTCGGACTATGTGCGCGAACATGTTCGCTTCACCACCCAGCCGCTGGAAGACACCGACACCGTAGAGTTCCGCGAGTATCTGGAAATGATGGACCTGGGAGACAATCTCATGTTCTCGACGGACTACCCGCACTGGAGTTATGACTCGCCGACCTACGCGATTAACCGGTTCCCCGCCGACCAGCGGGAGCGGATTATGCACGGGAACGCGACGGCCCTGTACGGGCTGCCGGCGACCGTCAAGGCACTCCCCGGCGAGCGGGCCGCCGCCGCCACCGGAGAAGACTGAGTCGCCCAAGCCCGGCCTGATCGCCGGGCCGACGGCCCTGATCAGCCAATACGACGAGAAATTGTCGGCGCTAGACCGCGTCTTTCACCACATGGAATTGCAGGTCTACGTTTGAAGATGGTTTCCGACATGGCCGCCCGCCAGACCCGGACGACGAGCCCGCCCCATGAGCCCGGAAGTTGAGAGGGTATGACACAAACGGATGTGACGCGCCCGCAAGGTATTAACCGCATCGACCCGGTGCTGCGCGATGCTGCGAGTGAGCTAGGAATCGTCGAATTCCGTGCCGAGACACTGGCCGCCGAGCGAGAGCACGCCAACCGGCTGGCCGCCGCGCGTGCTGCGGCAGCCGACACCGGTGGTGTGGCCATCGAATCGCGCTCCGTCTCCGGTCCGGGTGGCCAGCAGCTGAACCTTCGCTTCTACCGGGGCAGTATCGAAGGCGCCGCAGGGGCGCCTTTGCTTTTGTACGCGCACGGCGGTGGCTTCGTAACCGGCAACCTGGACACCGACCACGCGCAGTGCGTGGAGCTGGCGCGCGAGGGTGGCTGTCTGGTGGTCTCGGTCGACTACCGGCTGGCACCGGAAAATCTGTGTCCGGCGGCACTCGACGATGTCGAGGCGGGCTTCTACTACGCCATTCGGAACTGCGCCGAGCTGGATGTGGATCCGAGCCGCATCGCGGTGATGGGCCGGGATGCGGGCGCTGCCCTGGTCGCGGGCTTGGCCCAGCGCATGTTCGACAACGAGGGTCCCCAGATCCTCATGCAGATCCTGCACCAGCCGATGCTCGACAGCGACGCCACGCCGTCGCGGCGCGAGTTTCAGCGCACGCCCGGACTCAACGGTCCCGCGGTGAGTCGCGCGTGGGGCCACTACCTCGGCTCTGACAGCGCCAGCGGTCAACACGTCCCGGCGCACCGGGCGAACGTGGAGGGGCTGCCGCCCACGTTCATCAGCTGCTCCGAGATCGACCCGTGTCGCGACGAAGCCATCGACTACGCCAACCGGCTCCTGCATGCCTTCGTCCACACCGAATTGCACGTCATCGCAGCGACATTCAATGGCTTCGATTCGATGGTGCCGGATTGGGCTGTCTCACAAGAGAACCGGGCTTTGCATGCGCAGTCGGTGCGCCGTGTGTTCGCCATGTAGCGGCTCGATCGGATTATCGACTGAACTCCGGTATCTCTTACGGTATTGCCCATTGCTAACATCAACCTCGTGATCCTTGGCAGCGGCGACCGAATGTTCAGGAAGAGTCTGTCGGCATCATGACCGCCATCGACTCTCCCGAAAAGACACTTTTCGTCTCGACCACCCAATCCTTTCTGCAGAAGGAAGTGCCGCTAAGCCGTGTCCGGGAGCTGCACGCGGCGGGCCTTTGCTTTGATCCGGCGTGGTGGCAGCGTGCCGCCGAACTTGGGTGGACGGGCTTGCTCGTTCCGGAGGAATTGGGCGGTGGCAGCGTCTCGGAGAGCGGTGTCGCGGATCTGGCCATGGTCGCTGAACAACTCGGCAAGACCGTTGCACCCGGACCGCTGTATCCGGTCAGCGTCGTGCTCAGCGCACTCTCCGAATGCGCCGACGCGCAAGCGCACGCCGCCGTCATCGAGTCGCTGATCTCCGGCGAAACCGTGGCCTCCTGGGCGGTCTCGGAGCCGGGCCGCGGATGGGCGCCGCTGGACCCGTCGGTGACGGCCACCCAGACCGACGCCGGCTACCGCATCGACGGCACCAAGGACCGCGTCGAGGCCGGCGCCCAGAGTGCCCTGCTGCTCGTGGTGGCGCGATGTGGCGACCAGATTCGTCAGTTCCTGGTTCCGACGGACGCGCCGGGCGTCCGGATTGAGCCTCAACAGTCAGTCGACCTGGTCAAGCAATATGCGCGGGTGCACTTCGACGGGGTGGACGTGGACGCGTCCGAGGCCGTCGGCAGCGCCGCAGAGACCCCCGCGCTGATCGACCGGCAGAGCCAGGTCGCTCAGGTGCTGCAGTGCGCCGAGGTGGTCGGCGTCCTGCAAACGGTGTTCGACTTCACCGTCCAGTGGGCGCTGGACCGGCATACTTTCGGCCGCCCGCTGGCGTCGTACCAAGTGCTCAAACACGGCTTCGCGGACATGAAGCTATGGCTGGAGGCGTGCCGTGCCACCACGGGCGCCGCGGTTGCCGACGTTGCCGACCGCTCACCGGCGGCGGGCTTGTCGGCCAGCATCGCCAAGTCCTACGTCGGAGAGATGGCGGGGCGGATCGTGCAGGGTTGCGTACAGATGCACGGCGGTATCGGCGTCACATGGGAGCACGACCTGCACCTCTACCTGAGGCGAGTTGCGTTGTACCGCTCGTTATTCGGCACGCCGGAGGAGCACAACCTGCGGGTGTATGAGTCAGAGAAAGCCGGCCGGTCCGCGAAATGACGCAAGACCAGATGACGCCGACGGAATCCGTTGCAGAGTTCGCCGCTCGGGCCAGGACGTGGTTGGCGGACAACCTGCCGGCGATCGATCCCGAGTTGCCACCGCCCGCACCGCGCGATAAGGAGGACGCCTGGAAGAGGGCCCGGGAACTGCAAAAGCGGCTCTATGAAGGCGGATTCGCCGGTATCTGCTTTCCGCGCGAGTACGGCGGTCTCGGTCTGGACTACGCATACCAGAAGGCGTTCGACGCCGAGTCGCTCCGCTACGAAATGCCGTTGATCCTCAACACCCCGACGTTCACCATCTGCTGCGCGACGCTGCTCGATACCGGCACCGAAGACCAGAAGAAGCAGCACATCGGCGCGGCGCTGCGTGGCGATGAAGTGTTGGTACAGCTGTTGAGTGAACCCAGCGGCGGCTCGGATCTGGCCGGCGTCATCACCCGCGCCGAACGCCAGGGCGACCGCTGGGTGATCAACGGCGCCAAGACCTGGAGCACGAGTGCGTTCGCCGCGGACTATGGACTGTGTCTGGCCCGCACCGACTGGGATGTGCCCAAGCACGAAGGGCTCACCATGTTCCTGGTGCCGATCCATCATCCGGGAATCACGTTGCGCCACATCACCATGCTCAGCGGTTCCACTGAGTTTTGCGAGGAGTTTCTCGACGGGGTGGACGTCGGCGACGACGCCGTTGTGGGCGAGGTCAATGGTGGTTGGGCGGTGGCGTCGCGGCAGCTGTATCACGAACGCCGGGCGGTCGGGCAGGGTTCGGAGTTCGCCAGCGGCAGTGGCAGCGAGGGCGGCCATACGAATCCCGTTGACTACGTTAGCCTTACCGAGAAAACGGGTCAGGCCGACAACGAGCGCGTGCGCGAGATGGCGGGCCGCGTGTTCGTGCACCGGGCGGTGGCCGAGCAGCTGATCGATCACGTGTTCCGCAATGTCAGGGACGGTGTGTTGCCGCCGGCCGCCGGGACGCTCATCAGGCTCTTCCACTCCGAGACCGTGACTCTGGACATGGACACCGCGCTGGCCATTTCGGGAGCCGCTTCAGTGGTAGGGGAGATCGGTGAAGGCCTGGAGACCGGGCTACGCTACCTGTCTCGGCAGAATGTCGCCATCGGTGGTGGCACAACGGAAATGGCTCGCAATGTGATCGGGGAGCGGGTGCTGGGCTTTCCACGCGAATACGCCGCCGACCGCGGCGTGCCCTTCAATCAGGTGCGGCACGGCCAGACCCGCTGATCGCGGTCTGGTCCGCACTAGTCTTCGGCGAAGACATTCGCGCTATCATCGCTGACGACGGGTATCTGAACCATCGACAAGATGTGATGCGCGGGGCTTCCGGGCGGGGCGATCATCACACAGTCGCCGCCCTGTCTGCGAGCCCGGTCACGGGCGGCGGCCAGCGCGCTGACGCCCGCGGATCCAAGGTGGGTGACCCTGCTGAGGTCGATCGTCAAAGGCGCTATGCCCGAACGGCTTTCGACCGCGATCTGGCGATCCAGCGTGGATGCGGTGGTGGAGTCGACGTCACCGCTCACCACGATGTGGCCGGCCTCGCGGACCCGTGAGACGAATTCGTTGTCGATGGCGCGCCGGTTGATCGCCCGGCTGACAATCGTGTCGGTGACGAAGTTGGCCGGTCGTGTCAGACGGTGCGTCACGCTGGCAGTGGTTCCGTTGTCGCCGCGCGTGATGAGCGCATCGGAAACCAAAGCTTCGGCCATCGCAAGTCCGCGCCCACGACCCTGCTCGCCTTCACGGTGATCCTTCCACTGTCCGCGGTCGATCACCGCGGCATGCAGATTGCCATCACCGGACAGCGATGCCTCGACGACAACGCCATCGGGGACTTCGGTGGCGTAACCGTGTTCGACCGCGTTCTCGACGAACTCCGAGATGGCGTGTACCACGTCGGAAATGTCGTCGGCGTCGGCGCCGATCTCGGAGAGCCATCCGCGAAGCCGGGAGCGGACGGCGCGTGCGGCGTGGATCGTCGCGTCCAGCGTCATGTGCAGCGGCGCCGGTGGAGTGCATCGTTGTGCCGCAAGCAACGTGACGTCATCGTTGTAACCCGTTGAGCGGAGCAGCAATTCGAGCGTCTCCGAACAGATGCGGTCGATGGTTCGCACCGGTGCATCAATGACAAACCCGCCGATGCCGCCGGCGATGTTGGCGGCCAGCTCGGCGAATTCTGCGGTGCTGGCGCCCAGCGGCCGGCCCGGGCGTTCGATCAGTCCGTCGGAATAGAACAAGATCGAGTCGCCGATGTCGAGGACCTCGGTGCGCAGCGGAAACCCGACGCGGCTGCCGAGCGGACCCGCGCCCGAAGGTTCCACGTAGCGTGCGGTCGCTGCGGCGGTCACCAAGAGCGGCGGCGGATGACCGGCGGTGCAGTATTGGAATTCGCCGGTCGCGTAATCGAGCGAGCCGACGCACAAAGTAGCCGAGTTCGATCCCGGCACGTGCTCGTGGAAGCGGTCAACTGCCTCGAGTGCTTCGGCGATGGTGTGGCCCTGCGAGATCTGCATCCGCAGCGCGGTGCGCAATTGCGACATCACCGCCGCGGCTTCGACGCCGTGGCCGACGACGTCGCCGACGACGAGCACCAACCGATCCCCGAGGGGTATCGCGTCAAACCAGTCGCCACCGGCCGCGGTGTCCTGCGTGGCGACGAGATACTGCGCGGTGATGTCGGCGCCGGGAACGACGGGCACCGACGCGGCCAGCAGCGCCTGCTGCATGACGATGGCCGAATCGCGGACGTTGCGGTAGCGCTCCGACAGCTCCTCTATGCGCGCCTCGGCGTCCAATCGCGCCTGTACGCGGCTTGTGACGTCGTCGAAGATGATTTGCACACCCTCGATCGAGCCGTCCGGCCGGCGGCGGGGCGTGACAAGAAAGTCGAAGAACCTTTCCTCGACCAGGGACCCGTGGAAGGCGGCCTGCAGTCGCCACTCCGCCCCGGATTGCGGCTCACCGGTCTGATACACCCGGTCCAGCATCTGGAAGATCTGCTGACTCTCCAGTTCGGGATAGACCTCACGCGCCAGCTTTCCCACCGGGCTGAAGCCTGGATTCAAGGCGCGATAGGCAGCGTTGGCCGCAATAAAGCGATGCTCGGGCCCTTCCAGGCCAATCAACATCGCGGGGACCTTCTCGAAGATGCGGCGTACGTCGTCAGCCGCACCAACAATTTTGTCCCAGTCCTTTTCGGCCACCATATGGCCGTCCCTCCTTGGAGCCTCCCGCGGACCTTTCCTCTCGGACCAAGAAATCTAACGAGGCGCGAGTCTATTCGACACACGCAAGTAATCAGATTAGCAATGGCTCGCGGTCACCTGTTGCACCAATTTGCTAACGGCTGGTGAGTTTGCTGACAGACAAGGGGGCCACCTCACGCCACCGTTGTCGCCAGCGCGGTGTCTATGGTCGGATGCAGCGGTAATACGCCGCAGAGATTGCACGCTTGGATCACCCGGGCCACACCGGGGTCGCAGCTCACCAGACGCAGTGCGACGCCGCGACGGCGGCAGCCTTCTGATTCGGCTGCCAGGATGGCAAACGCACAGCAACCGATGAAATCAAGGCCATTGATGTCGACGATGAAAGGGCCCGGTGCGGTAGCGACCGCGGCCGCCTCTTCGACCAACTGACGCCAGGTGTGCTCGTTGGCGGCGTCGACCTCACCGCCCGCGCGGATGATCACCACGGGGCCGCTGCGCTGGGTCACCGCCCTCAACGTGCTGTGCGGATCGCCGAGTTCGGAAACCAGCCGCGCGCTTAGCGTCACTCTGGTCACTGATGACTCGACCGGAGCCAGGTTCATCGTGCGCTCCTAACCGGTCGCGTCGGCGAGACCGTGCTGGATACCGGTCAACGTCTGACGACATCCTTCTTCGGAGGAAGCTTCTTTTCTATAGCAAGGCA
Source organism: Mycobacterium sp. (assembly GCA_035996225.1). GTDB lineage: Bacteria > Actinomycetota > Actinomycetes > Mycobacteriales > Mycobacteriaceae > Mycobacterium. Next base: position 36,886 of record DASYJS010000208.1, read on the forward strand.
GAAGGCTGCGTCTATAGCCCTGGCCCTGACCTGGACAGACAAAAGTGCCCGCCTCCGAGCGACAACGCAACGGTATGTCGCTCAGAGGCGGGCGATGTTCGGTGCCGGATCAGGCGGAGACCGGCTTCTTGGCCGGCTTGGACACCTTCATCAGCTCCATCAGGTTGCCGCCCATGATCTTGGCCTTGTCCTCGTCGCTGAAGTCGGCCAGCTCGTCGACGAAGGTGATCGGGTCCTTCAGGCCCTCGGGGTGGGGCCAGTCGGATCCGAACATCACCCGGTCGGTGCCGACCATGTTGACGATCTCGGTGAACCGGTCCTCCCAGAATGGCGTGATGTAGACGCAGCGCTTGAAGGCCTCGATCGGATCCTCGCTGAACGACTGCGGCATCTTCTTGTAGACGCCTTTAAGGCCTTTGAATAAGTCGGGAACCCAGTCGGCGCCGTTTTCGATGGACAGGATCCGCAACTCGGGATTGCGAGACAAGGCACCGTGGCAGACCAGGGCACCCATCGCGTCCAGGATCGGGCGATGGCCCATCGCAAAGCTTCGGAAGGCGGTCGGCTTGAACGGCAGGAACTCGTCGCCCGGCTCCCACACGTTCGCGAATTCGGAGTAACCACTGTCGGAAGCGTGCATCGAGACCGGGATGCCGGCCTTGATGCAGGCCTGCCAGAACGGGTCGAATTCCTCGAGGCCGAACGACCGGCTGCCGCGGTAACCGGGCACCGGCGCCGGGCGGACGAGCACGGTGCGGGCGCCGCGCTCCAAGCACCACTCGAGTTCCTCGAGCGCGCGCTCAACAATCGGCAGGGTGATGACCGGGGTGGCGAAGATGCGGTCCTGGTAGTTGAACGTCCATTGCTCGTGCATCCATTCGTTGAGCGCGTGGATGACGTCGTGGGTCATCTCCGGGTCGTCCTTCATGCGCTCTTCGACCAGGCTCGCCAGGGTGGGGAACATCAGCGCGTAGTCGATGCCGAGCTCGTCCATGACCTCGAGCCGCGCGCCCGGTTCGCGGAAGGCGGGGATGGCTTTCATGGGCTCGCCCAGGATCTCGCGGTAGGTCTTGCCTTGCGCGCCGTTGCGGAAGTAGTCCTCCTGGGCGCCCGGCTTGGCGACCTTCTCGAACGTCGGGTTGGGGATGTACTCGCTGATGTGGCCGCGCACCACGATCTTGGTGCGACCGCGGACCTGCACGTAGTCGATCACGCGCTTGCGGTTATCCGGCAGGAACTTGGTCAGCGCCTCCTGCGGCTCGTACATGTGGTTGTCGGCGTCGAACACGGGGAACGGAAGCTCGCGAGACGGCATGGCGATCTCCTTGAAGGCTGGATTCTCTGAAGGTGGTAATGACGTTACCACTTGTGCACAACAACATGCACCGAGGCTAGGTGTCGGCCCGGAAACCGGTTGGTGTCGCGCCGTTGATGATGGCGAAATTCACCGTCGCCGTCGCGGCGACTTCGTCGTCGCCGTCGCCGTAAATGTCGATCTGCATGACCATCGCCCGCCGGCCGGCTCGCAGCATCCTGGGTACCGCCAGGGCGGCGCCCTGCCGGATCGGCCGCAGGTAGCGGACGAACAGATCGGCGGTCGTCATGGTGGTGCCCGGCTGCAGATAATCCAGCCCGAACTGTCCGCCCGCCACATCGACCAGCGTGGCAATCAAGCCGCCCTGCAGCGCCCCGGAAGTGTTGACCACATGCGGACTTACCGGCATCGTCATTGCGAATTCGCCATCGCGGGTGCCCGCGCGCATGCCTATTTGCGCGAACAGCTCGGCCAGCGAAGGCGTGTTCGTTTCGTCGTCGGTGTCCCTAATGCCCAACGCGCGGCTGAGGAAGTCGTACAGCTGGCCGGCGTCGACCGGTGTCCCGTTCAATTCGCTACCCAGCCAATGCAACCGCTGCGCTCCCACCATCGTCTGCATGGCGATCGCGGCCGAGGCCGCGACGTCGAGCCCCGGGTTGAAGACCCCCTCGGTGATGCCTTGCCCCACGACGTCGCGAATCAGCTGGTGCAGCGGGGACAGCACGCGGGCGTATTCGCGGGGACGCGTCTCGGCCAGATGCTGGTTGTAGAGACCCAACGCCCGGTTGAGGCTGTCCTGGGTGCTTGATTCCGGTTGCTGGCTGATGCGGTCGATCAACAGCTTGAGTGCGGACGTGCTGTCCAGACCGGCGGTCTCGGCGCGCCAGGTCAGCACCGATTGCGAAATGGTCCTGTCGAACAGCGCGAGCAGCAGTTCGTCCTTGCCGCTGAAGTGCTGGTAGAAGGCCCGCAGCGAGGTCTTGGAGCGGGCGACAACCTCCTGCACGGTGAAGTCGGTGCGGCCGGTCTCGCCCAAGATTTCCACGGCCGTCTTGATGAAGCGGTCTCCGCGCGTCACTTCGGCTTCCTCATTGGGGGCGGTCATGAGCGCTTGTCCCCTTCCGTGCGCAGAGATTGCGCTTTTGAGAATGAGGTTACCGCGCTTGGTTGCCTAGCCGCGAAACCCGAACTATCCCGGCTTCGGGCACGGTCCACGTGCGCGACGAGGACAAGGAGTTGTCCCTGCCGTTCGACGGATTGGTGATCGCCAATGGCGCGGTCCCACGTGAATGGCCGGGCGGCCAGGTACCGAACGGGGTGCTGATGCTGCGTACGGTCGAGGACTGCCTGGCCATTCGGGAACGATTGCGCTCGCGTCCCCGGGTCGTGGTGGTCGGAGGTGGGTTCATCGGTGCCGAGGTCGCCGCGAGTTGCCGCACGCTGGGCCTCGATGTGGTGCTGATCGAGAAGGCCACCGGCCCGCTGCTGGCCGCGCTGGGCAAGGAGCTGGCGCCGCGCTGGGCCGAACTGCATCGGCGCACGGCGTCGACCTGCGAGTTGGCGTGGGTGTCGACGCATTCGCCGGTAACGGTCGGGTCGAGGGGGTTCGACTCACCGATGGCTCGCACGTTTCGGCCGACCTCGTCATCATCGGCTTGGGGGTTACTCCCGCCACCGACTGGCTGGGCGGTTCGGGATTGCGTGTTGACGACGGCGTGATCTGCGATGCGACCGGTGCTGCGGAAGGCAGCACCGGAGACGCCACGGTCGTCGCCGCCGGTGATGTGGCGCGCTTGTGGCACCCGTTGTACGAGCGGCACCTGCGTACCGAGCACTGGGACGACGCGGGGCGTCAGTGCGCGGCCGCGGCGCGGACGTTGTTGGCGGGGCCGGACCGCGCCGAGGATTACGACGAGGTGCCGTATTTCTGGTCCGATCAATATGACGTCAAGCTGCAGATGCTGGGCGTACCAACCGATTACGATGCCGTGGAAATCGTTGAAGGCGATCCGGACGCCTGGGAGTTTGTCGCCGCGTACGGGCGGGGCGGTCGCACGATCGCGGTGCTCGGGACAGTCTCGGGCCGGGTATACGCCTGTCGCGAGGCCATCGAGAGGCGCGCCGAGTTTCCGCCGCGGCGACCGGATTAATCCAGCCGGTCCCTGGAGGTAGTCGGTGAAGTCATGGAGGACGTCTTCGGCCACCACATCTAAAACGGCGGCGGCTCGCCGTGGGGTGGATAACCTTGTGAGGTGAGTTGCGTTGCGGCCGAGACGTTCCGGCGCAATTCACGTGCTTTACAATTTTGCCGTCTCCGATGACTACGTCAATCCCACTAACGCATAACCGATTTTGCTCCATGCGAATAGGAGAGTGATTCAATGAGTCACCCTGTGCAGCCGGAGGTTCAAGCGCCGCAACCGGATCCACTCCACGATTCGCAACCGGATCCGCAGGCCCGTGTCCAAGAATTAGAGATCCAGCTCGCGGCTGAGCGTGCCGCCCACGAATTCGACGTGCCTGTGGTGCTTCTCGCCGGAGCGCAATCCGCCGAGGACATCGACCGCCTCACGTCCGAGGCGCTGCTATGGCAGGCCGAGACGGCACCCCCGCCGCCACCACCGCAGACCGCCGCTGTCTCAGTCTCCGAGTCAATGGTGTTGGTGACCTCGGCGCTGGCGACCGAATCGATCCGCGCTACCAGCAAGTGCAGACACGCGACAGCCTGTCCCGTATGAGTTGCTGAGATCCTGGCCGCGTGGGGCTCGGGGCATTTGACGGGCATCGGTGTCGGTGCCCCGCAGTCGAACGGCGCAACCCCGCTAACTCGACGGCGTTAGACTACGCCCGGTGTTTCGGCGCTGCGCGGCGCTTGCTGGTCATGGTGCCCGATGAACTGGTGCCACGCGGCACGGTGATGGCCGGTCAGGTGATCTCGGAGCTTCGCCATTGCAAACGCCACGCCTGGCGAAGCTGAATCACATTGCCTGGTTGAGATGGGCAAATTGCCCACACCGCCGAGATCTCTTTTCGAGGCGACACCCCCATGAAAGACTTCCCGGGATGGACTACCTCTACAACTTCCGCATTACGTTTGCCGATAAGACCATGCAGGTTTACGACGGGGTGGAGCCCGCCAGTTACAAAATCAATGAAGGCGGGGTTCTCACAGTCTGGCCGGAGGGAGACCTGGCAACCGCCGTCGTGTCCTACTCGCCCAACGCCTGGCGCTCCGTCGAGATCATCGGCCTCAAGGGTGGGGGCCTCCCCGCCCGGCGGTTAAGCAGCCCACGCACGCTGCCGGCGCTGACGTGGTTTCGTCGAGGGTGACGAATGGGCCCGGATGCGGTGTCATGCTGCACTATTGTTTCGTCTCGAATCGTGAATCGAACGCCGGGAGTCGAATGGGCTTCTTTGACTGAGGGGAACCCTATGGGCCTGACCACCATCGACGCGACCTCCATTCCTCCGGACAGCCGCCTCAATTCCCCGGCGAGCTTGGCCTTCTTCGTGGGGAACCCGCCCCAGCAGATGCAGATCTTCACCGGCACCGTCGCTATCCATCGAAAGAGCCACCGGAAGGTGGAGCACGAAACCATCCGGGTCGTGCTCGGCAGCACGACCTCTCACGCCCAGGCCTGCTCCAAGGTAGATCTCGCCTCCATCACCAACTCGGATAGCGAGTTCATCTTTGCCGTCGACACCAACACCGTCGAGATCGACGCCAGCACCGGCCTCATCACCCTCGTCACCGACATCGGCGTGCAGGGAACCGATTCGATCTTTGAGCGATTCTCCTACCACGTGGAGGTCCTGTCCGATCCTGTCGACACTCTGATAGCCGGAACCATCCGCTGGAGCGAATCCCTCGGCGCCCCATCGCCCAGTGCCCTCGCCGGGCTGCCCCTATTCCGGGTCGATGCTGGCGTCTTCACCACACCACCCGGGGGTACCCCGCACATGCAAGTTGCACGAAGCGGCTTCAGCCACGGAAATCCGGTCCTTGCCGGAGGAAGCTGGGCCGTCGCCTACCAGATCGATAACGTCCCCCTCGGCCCCAGCAATGTGGTGCGGCCAGTCCTGCTGCCGAACGAGCTCACCAACCTGCCTGCCGGGACAACCGTCAACTTCTTCTACTTCGCACCGCCCACCACCATCCAACTCACGCTCGCCGCCCCCTCCGCCGTCGGTGTCGACTTTGAAATGCTCCTCGACGCGGGCCCACGATGAGCTACTCCGACTTCACTTGCACCGCTACCGGCTCGAGCGACGGCCAGATCACCAATTTCTCGAGCCTCCAGCTTCCCGTCCACGGCAACGCAAGCCCAGGCAACCTGTGGGTCCGCGTAACCGGCCACGCCCTGGCATTCAGAGACGACCCCCTCAATCCGGACGGCGTCCCGCCTGTCCTGCGTGGCACCCTCATAGCCATCACAGACCCCATACTCGAGGCCGACGACGCCCTCATCTCCGCGTGTGGCACCGCCGGATTCGCCCGTTTCGATAACCCCGAAGACGTCAACGATGACTCCCTCGCGGCCATCGACGAAGTCGCGGCTATCCAGATCTCAGGCGGAATCATTAAATTCACGGTCCATGCCGCCTACGGGGGCGACATCGAGATTGTCGCCTTCACCTTCGGCGCCGATCTCCTCATCTTTCGCCCCTCTCTCCAGCGATCGCCTGCGGACAGCAACCGTATTCGCCAGACAGAGAGCAGTCGCGCCAAGGAAGTCGGTCGGCGTCTGGGAGGTCTTGCTCACCGCAAGTGATCTCAATGAGGGGTCAGGCACGCGGCCCGCGGGCAACGAGCCGACACGGATCGCCAAAAAGATGCCAAACACTCAGTACCCCAAGTTTATTCACTTCTACGTCGCATTCCATGCCGTGCTACTCTGCGTCGTCTGCGCTGGTCTGTGGTATCTGGCCGTGCGATCGAGCAGCCACGGCATCGCGCCGAACACCGATCTGGGGTTCCGATCCGACCACACCCTGGTCTCCGCGCAAGGGTGGTTCGTTGCGCAACGAGTCGGGTTTCATTTCGCCGCCATCGCGGTCACGGGCGTCGCCGCTGGGGTGTTCGTGACGATCGCAGTGGCCTATGTCCGTCGCCTCAATGCCAGGTGGTTTCTGATCGTTCCGGTAGCCGGCAGGATCGCTGTTGGCGGGTGCCTGATCATCGCCGGAGTTCGCGCCGACCATGCGGCGATCATCGTCGAAACACCCGTCGCGCCTCGGGCCGAGGGCTAGTTGGCGCGACGCTCACCCGCCGCGGGCGGCGATCATCGCCGACCGATTGACCTTGGTCGCCGCCGTGCGGGGGATCGCATCGACGAACTCGACCGTTTTGGGCGCCTTGTAGGGCGCGAGCCGGTTCTTGGCGTACTCGATCACCTGCTCTTCGGTGAGCGGCTCTTGGCCGTGGACGCCGGCACGTTGCACCACCGCGTGCACCCGGCGTCCCCACTGCTGATCGGAGAGTCCGATGACCACGACATCGGCGATGCCGGGGTGGCCCGCAAGGGCCGACTCGACCTCGGCGGGAAACACGTTGGCACCGCCGCTGACGATCATGTCGACCCGGCGGTCGACGATATAAAGGAAGCCGTCCTCGTCCAGGTGGCCGATGTCCCCGGCCGACCGGAATCCGTCGTCGGTCGATGGCAACGGCGGCGCCCCACCCAGATAGCGGTAGCCCGCGCTCATCACCGAGCGCAGGTAGACGTCGCCGTCTTCGCCGGGGCCCAGCGGGTTATTGTCGGCATCCAGAATCCGGATCTCGGTGTCGCGGAAGCCGCGACCGACGCTGCCGGGATGTGCCAGCCACTCGTCGCCGCGCAATGCGGTGAGCCCGAGATTCTCGGTCATGCCGTAGGCCGTCACGATCTGCTCGGGACTGAGCAATTCGAACCAGGTGTGCAGCAGCGCCGCCGGCATCACCGCCGCGCCTTGCAGGATGAACACGACGCTGGACAGGTCACGCTGGCGGATATCGGGCAGCGCCGCGATGCGGGCCAGCATCGTCGGTGTCGCGGTGAAATTGGTGACCCGATAGCGCTCGACGGCGTCGACAAACACTGCCGCATCGAACTTTTCGAGTAGCACCAAATGGTCGCCGCTGAGCAGCATCAGGAAGGTCGCGAAGCCGTTGGTGTGATACATCGGTGCGGGCACCAGGATCGTCTGCGGCTTGGCCACCGGCGTCCAGTTCGACAGAAACGGTTCGCCCTGCTGGGGGATCCACAGCGACGGCGCCAAGTTGAGGATCACTTTGGGCACCCCGGTGGAACCGCTGCTGCAAATTCCATTGGCGGTGGGGGACACCGCGGTAGGCAGCGGCCCCTGGGCTTCGGTGGCCGCGCGGGCGTCCAGCTCCCACCGGCTTTCTTCGTCGACGACCACGGCGGGGTCGATCACCCCGCGCACCCGGTCTCGCTCCCACTCGGGCAGATCCCAGTGCATGGGGATCGGAACCGCGCCAATCTTCCAACACCCCAGTGTGGCCAGCACGAGGTGCATAGAATTCGGGATGGCAAGTGCGACAAGGGAACCGGTCTGAGCACCGCTGGCGGCCAATGCCCGCCCCCACTGGTTGGCGCGGGCTTCGAGTTCGCCGAAGGTCAGGGTCTGGGCGGTGCCGTCCAGTGCGACGACGGTGACCGCGGCGTTGTCGGGCCGCTCCTCGGCGAGTTCCTGCAGTTTGGTTGCGAACGGGATGCCGTCTTCCAGCGGGTTGGGCGCCTGCGACTCGAGGGGTTCGATCTGACTCATTGGCGCCGCTCCTCCTCATCGCTGCGCTCTGCATCGTCGTCGGCGCGGCTCACGCCGATTTCACCGGCTCGCTGAACAGCGTCTCCAGGTAGCCGTCGCGGACGTCGGAGATCAGGCGCAGCCCGAGCGCCTCGGCGCCCAGCGGCAACCGGATCAGCGGCTGGGTGTGCCGGTCGATCACACTGACGTCGGACTCGTCGCAAAATCCGAGGGCGCCGAGCAACTGGTGGGAGGTGCGCAGCACCTGCCGTGCGGTGTCGGCGGCCTTGAACCTCAGCACCAGTGCATCGGCCGAATGCACCTGCACGGGCGCCGATTCCGGCCGGCAAATGGTGTACTTCGCCAGTTCGTGCAGTCCGCGCACCGCCACAGCGGCATCCGCGACGGCGAACCGGACGGCCTGGAAATCGGCCAGCGGCTTGCCGAACTGGATGCGCGCCTGCACATGCTCGGTCACGATCTGCAGCGACTGCTGCATCGCTCCCAGAATCCGCCATGATCCCAGCACGAGATGAAGATTAACGTCGGCGGCCGGGACCGTCCCATCGGGTGCGCTTAATGAGGCCTGCACCAGGAAGGGCCCCAGTAGGGCGTTCGTCCGCGACGCCAGGTCCGGGTGGTAGCGGGTGCCGTCCAGGTCGGCGGCGATCCAGTCGCCGTCCAGGTCGCCGTGGTCGATGCGCGGTGCCTCGGGATTGACCAGGGCCAGCCGGGCACCGTCTATCGCCAGTAGCTCCTCGACGAGGGGATAGGGGAGCACAGTCGCGCCGGCGGCTTGGCAGAGCACCGCGGCGGCCAACAGATCATCGGGCCCGGAGCGGACATCGAGCTCGAGCGCACCGAGCTCGCCCAGGGCGGTGCGGGCCGCCTGCCGGACGCTGTCGTCGGTCTCGGCCCGCAGTGCGGCCTGCGGGCCGCCCAATCGGGCAAACCGCTTGGTAGCGACCGCCGCGAAGTCGGTAATATCTTGTGGCAGTGTGGTTTTCACCGACGTTCTCCCAGTGCGTCTCGTGCAACCAGCATGCGCTGCACCTCGATGGTGCCCGATGCCACGGTGGCCGCTTGTGCGTAGCGCCAATGGTCTTCGATCGCGCCGTGCAATGCCGCTGAGACCCCGCTGTCCAGCGCGGTCGGACCCAGCACGTCGAACAGCAGCTCGGCGACCTGCTGGTCGCAGGTGGTGGTGGCGATGCGGGCGGCGCTGGCCGCCGCACCGGCCGACGGATCGTCCTGCAGCGACACCGCACGGTAGGCCAGCAGCCTGGCCACCCGCAGGTCGACCAGAGCGCGGACCCACCGGGCCCGAAGCGATTCGGGTAGTTGGTCCCAGTCATCGCCGAGCTGGGTCTGGATCCGATGCATCAGCGATTCGCAGCGGGCGTAGCGCGCGATACCGACCCGCTCGAAGGCCAGTGCTTCCCGCATTACCCGCCAACCGTCGCCGGGCTCGCCGAGGACATCGCCGGGCAAGGCGTGCACATCGTCTAGGAACATCTCGTTGAGGTGATGCGGTCCCAGCATCGACCGGATCTGCCGTACCGTGAAACCGGCCCGGTCCATGGGGATCAGAAAAAGCGTGAGCCGCTTGTGTTTTGGGGCGTCGGGGTCGGTGCACGTCGCCAGCACGCACCACGATGCCATCTGCGCATACGACGTCCAAACCTTCTGACCGGTGATGCGCCAACCTTCCCCGTCCGGCACCGCTCGCGTGCGCAACGACACGAGGTCGGTTCCGGCTTCTGGTTCGGAAAAGCCTTGGCACCAAATGACATCGCCGGAGGCGATGGCCGCCAGGTGTTTGGCCTTCTGTTCGGCGGTCCCGTACCGCATCAAGGCCGGACCGACCCAGTTGATTCCCATGTACTGCGGGCCGCGCGGCTCGTGCTGGGCCCACATCTCCTCGCGTAGCACCGTCTGTTGCCAGACCGAACCACCGCCGCCGCCATGCTCTTTCGGCCAGGCCAGCGCCAGCAGCCCCTCGGCGGCCAGCAGCTTGCAGAACGTCTCGGTAGTGGCCAGGTCTTCCGGATCGTCGGTGCAGGCGCCGAGGAAGTCGGCGGGGACGTGTTTGGCGATCAGCTCCCGTATGCGGTGTCGCAGTTCGACGGCGTCGTCACCGAGGTCGTAGTCCATCGTCATCCCTTCGGCAGCCCGAGCAGTCGCTCGGCGATGATGTTGCGCTGCACCTCCGACGTTCCGCCGTAGATGGTGGCGGCCAACGCGTCCTGGCGTTCAAACAGCAGATCCGGGTCGCTGGCCGAGCGCGCGCCTTCGGCGGCGGCCGCGAGTTCCCAAACCCGTTGCAAGGTAACCGATCCGAGCAGCTTCATGATGTCGGCTTCCGGGCTGGGTCGCCCGGCCAATTCGTTGCCCAGCGCGCGGTATCCGGTGGCCCGTAGCGCTTCGGCGTCGGCGAGTAGCGATCCGAGCTCTGCGCACAGATCCTGGCCGTCCTCGGCCGCGCCGTGCTGTGCTCCGCGCACGGCGTCGAGTCCGCGCTTGATCTCGACCCAGTTCATGATCCAAATCATCTGGCGCTCGTGGTGCAGCGACGCCAGTGCGACGTTCCAGCCGCCGTTCACCGGGCCTAGCAGGTTTTCCGCGGGGACCTCGACGTCGTCGAGGAAGACCTCGCAGAACGTCTCGTCGGAGATCGACGACATCCGGATGGGTTCGATCCGCACGCCCGGGGATTGCAGGTCGAGGATCAGGCACGAGATGCCGCGGTGTTTCGGCGCGTCCGGATCGGTGCGTGCATATAACGTGCACCACCGCGATTCGTGAGCCTGCGTGGTCCAGATCTTGTGACCGTTGACCCGGAATGCGTCACCGTCGCGCTCGGCGCGGGTGCGCAGGCCGGCGAAATCCGATCCGGCTTCCGGCTCGGACATGCCCAGTGCCCACCATTCGTCGCCACGAAGCAGGGGCACCAGGAGACGCTCGATCTGGGCGGGCGTGCCGAACTGGCGGATACCGGGTGCGGCGACGCCGGGCCCCTGAATGTTGGGCAGCTTGGGCGCCGACCGCAGCGCGGCTTCGATCCGGATCTCCATCGCGTCGCGCAAGCCCAGCGATCGACCGCCGTGCTCGCGGGGCCAGGTCGGCTGGAGCCACCCGCCCTCAAACGCGGCCCGCTGATAGTCGCGGCGCAGCGGGATATCCCATCGATACCGGCGGTAGTTCTCGTAGTAGTCGTTCGGCAGGAACGCCGCCAACCAATCGACGAACTCGGCGACCACCGCGGATGGAGTCGTTGCGCTTGTCATGCGGCGCCTCCGGCGAAGCGGCAGCCCACCTCGTGGTAGAGCGCGCGACTGTCTCCCAACAGCGCCGCACCCTGCCAGGCATGGCGGACGTAGAGGTGCACGTCGTGCTCCCAGGTCTGCGCGAGGGCGCCGTGCACCTGGACCGCCGTACGCGCACAGCTTGCCGCGGCGTCGCCGGCCGCCGCCTTGGCCAGCGCCGCGGCGGTCCAGGCATCCGCGGGTGCGGTGGACGGATCGGCGAGGCGAGCCGCGGCCGCGTAGGTGAGGCTGCGGGCGCGCTCCACGCCGACGTAGTTGTCGGCCAGCGCGTGCTTGATTCCCTGAAATGCCCCGATCGGCGTGCCGAACTGGCGGCGCGACTTCGCGTGCTCGACCGAGCGGTGCAAGGCGGCACTGGCCACGCCGACCAGATCGGCGGCGGCGGCCACCAACGGTGCCGTCAGCGCGGATTCGAGGTCGACGGGCGCCGACGCCAAGGGTTCGGTGTCGATCTCGACGTCGGCCACCGGTTGGGCGGGATCGGTTGACTCGCCCGCCAGAATCGCCACGCCGTCGCCGCCGCGCACTGCCACGGCCACGTACCCGTCGAGGGACTTGGCCAGCGTGACGATCAGTTCTGCGCGAGACACGTTGGGGACCGCGACCGCGCGCCCGCGCACCCGTCCGTGGCGCAGCGTCATCGGTGCGCCGCCCAGCCGAGATCCTTTGGCGTGCACCGCCAGCGTGGCCACGACCCCGGCGGCGATCTCGGTGAGCACCGCGTCCAGCCCGCACGCACGCAAGACGCCCGCGGCCAGTCCGACGCTGCTGAGCAACGGAATTGGCGCCAGCGCTGCGCCGCACTCTTCGAGAACCACTGCCAGCTCGACGGGCCCGTAGTCGCCGTCGCCGGGTGCGGCCAGTTCGGTCCAACCGAGGTCGACTACCGTCTTCCACAGAGTGCGCCAGCGATCCGGATCGGTCAGGGCCTGCCGGGCGGCATCGGGAGGACATTCGGTGCGCAGGATGTCGCGCACGGTGTCGCGCAGCGACAGCTGATCCGAAGTCAGTCCGACATCCATAAGACCCCTAACATAATAAAGATAGTAAACTAGCGGCGCTGTTGCAATCGGGACGAGCCTAGGTGGGCGCATGGTCGAGTGGTATCTGTTCCTGCCGCAGGTGCGGCTGTCGGTCGGCGACATCACGGAGCGGGCCCGCCACGCCGAGGCCAGTGGCTTCGACGGAATCGCATTCATCGATCACCTCGAGGCGCCGGGGTTGCCCGGCGAAAGCATTTGGGAGGCAATGGCCGTCGCCACCTGGGTGGCGGCCAAGACCGAGCGGCTGCGCATCGGTCATCTGGTGCTGTGCGACGCCTTTCGGCATCCCGCCGTGCTCGCCAAGCAAGCCGTCACCTTGTCGGACGCCTCGGACGGCAGGTTCGATCTGGGCCTCGGGTCGGGATCTTGGCCCGCCGAGTTCACCAGATTCGATGTCGGTCAGCAGGATCCGGTGGCCCGCGTTCAGCAGCTCGGGCGCCACCTGGCCCTGATCAGGCAGTACTGGGGCGATGAAACAAAAGAGGCCTCCGACGAGGACGACGCGGTTCAGTTGCCGCGGCGCAACCATCCGATACCGCTGGTTCTGGGTGGCAGCGGACCCCGCATGATGGAACTCGTTCGCAATTACGCGGATTGGTGGAACCTGCAGGCCAACCACATCGATCGGTTGCCCAAGCTGGCCCCGGCAGCGGGAAGCGCCAGGATTTCGGTTCAGCAGATGATCGGCTTCGCCCGGTCGGGCGCCGACCCCGACACCGTGCGCGAGGTGAGCACTCGCCGATTCGGCAACCTGGGGTCCGGGCTGGTCTGCGGCGACGCCGACCAGCTGACCCGGCACTTTGCGGGTCTGGCTGCCCAGCGGGTCGAGCGCTTCTACGTCTGGTTTGCCGATTTCGCGAACCCGGATTCCATACACGAGTTCGGTGAAACGGTGATCAAGGCGTTCCCCGCGTCGTAGCCCTCAACCTTGCGGCGCGGCCCGGCGGCGTCGAGCTTCTGTGGGCACAATCGGCGGCCGGGCGAACGGACCCCGCTGCACCGCGGACAGCCGGATCTCCGGCAGGTCGACCGACGGGTCGACGGTGTCCAGCCAGGCGACCGCCTCGGCCACGTCGGACACCTGGATCGCGTACATCTCGAAGGGAACGTCCTGCAGCATCTCGGTTTCCACCGGGCCCGGCGTCACGATGTGCACGGCGATGCCGTCCCGGTCGACTTCGAGCGCCAGAGCCCGGGCGAACGCGTTCATCCCGGCCTTCGACGCGGAATACGCGGTACGGGCCGGCATCGGCTCGTGGGCCGCCGACGACGAGATGAACACCAGCCGTGAGCCGGCGCGCATGCGAGGCAGCACGGCGGCGGTCACCACGAAGCACGAATCCAGGTTGGCCGAGATGATCGCCCGCCACTGCTCGAATGTCTGCTTGCGCGCATAGGTTCCGCCCAGCGCGCCTGCGGCGTGAACGACGAGGTCGATCGTCTCCAATGTGCTTATCGCAGAGTCGAACCCGTCCGGATCGGAGGCGTCGGCGACGAGATAACGGGCACCCATCTCCGCGGCGGCCGCGCGTAAGGGGCCCTCGCGTCGTGCGGCCAGCACCACGTCATAACCCAGCTCGGCCAGCTTGCGGGCGCATCCTTTGCCGATCCCACCGCTGCCGCCGGTGACCAACGCGGTTCGCATGGGCGTGAGAGGCTCCTCAGGAGTGCCGGAGATCGCGCGGGCGTGACAATGCCTGCGGCGAAAGCGCATAGATCCGTTGGTGTGGCCGGCCGGACAGCACATAGGTCTGCGTATCGGCGAGGTGACGACCCGCGATACGCCGAGCCCGGTCGACGTCGCCCTCGGCGATCATCTCGCTCAGCTTGATATGCGTATTGAGCACCGCGCGTCGCTGGGTCAGGGACGGATAGGTGCCACGCGCCGCGCTCTCGTCGGCCCATTGGCGTTCGTGGCTGCTCCACAGCGTCTCGAGGCTGCCGACAACCGCGATGATGGTGTGATTGCCGCAGCCCTGGACGATGAGATCGTGGAATTCGCGGCCGATTTCGGTGAACAGCCGACCGTCGTCGAGATGCTCGGCCATCGAATCGTTGACCTGCTTGAGTTCTGGCACCAGGGTGTCGGCCCGGTCCGGCCGCTGAGCCGCCAGAGCGGCGCAGGCGGGCTCGAGCTCCTGCAACGCCATGCCCAGGTCGGCGATCTCAACGGATTCGCTCTGCAACAACAGGCCCAGCATGTAGGCCGCGCTGGTCTTCGCCGGCGCATGCACCACGGCGCCGCCACGGTTGCCCCGCCGCACCGAGACCAGACCCTCGGTTTCCAGGATGCGCAGCGCTTCCCGCAGCGAGACCAGGCTTACGTTGAACTGTTCGACCAGTACTTCCTGGCGCGGCAGGAGATCGCCGTCGGCAAGGTCGCCGTCGATGATCTGGCGGCGCAATTCGTCGGCTACGATTTCGGCGATCCTCGGCGCCGACAACCGGCGACGGGCATCGGGGCCAATTCCCAGGGCGATCATCCAATCCTCGCAGGAGCAGCGGGAAGAGCGGCGCGGCAACTGGTGCGCCCACTCGGCTGGCTTAGCTATTTTAGCAGTAATGATATAAATAGCATCTCTGATCGCATGTCGATCGGAAGGGCGGATGCAATTGAGCCAGGGGTCTGATGACCGTCCGACACCGCTGCACGAGTTGCGTGTCGTCGAGATCAGCGACCGGATAGCTGGCAGCTACTGCGGCAAGTTGCTGGTCGACGCCGGGGCGCAGGTGCGCAAAATCGAACCACCACAAGGAGATTGGCTGCGGGGGTACTCCGCTAGCTGTTCCCCGGTGCCCGATGACCAGGCGTCCCCGTTTTACAGCTACCTCAACGCCGGCAAACGAAGCATGACCTTCGCGCCCGATTCCGACCGATGGCGCGCCGAATTGGCCACCGCCGACGTGGTTGTCGTCACCGCCGGCCCGTCAGGCGCCGCCACGCTGGGCATCGATCCGCGGCAGCTGCTGGCCGACTCGCCCCAGGCGGTGGTGGTCACGATCTCCGACTTCGGCTGGACCGGGCCGTATGCCGACCGCGCGGCCAGCGAGTTCACCTTGCAGGCCTGGGCGGGCTCGCCCGGTTTCCGCGGCGATCCGGCCGGGCCCCCGATCGCGATCGGGGGCGACCTGGGTGAGTACATGGGCGGTGTGTTCGCCGCGTTCGGTGCGCTGGCCGTGCGCCGCCGGGTCGAGCATGGCGGTCCCGGCGAGCATCTCGACCTGTCCATGCTCGAGGCGATCACCTTGATGCAGAGCAGCGAATGGCTGCACTCGCAGTTGCTGCGGGTGCCGCCGATCAGCCGCACCACCGAAGTCCCTTCGATCGAGCCGGCCAAGGACGGGTACGTCGGGATCACGATGGTCACGGGTCAGCAATGGCTCGACTTCCTGGCGATGGTCGAGCGCCCGCAGCTGGAAGAGATTGAGCAGCTGCGTTTTCAGATCGGCCGCTGGGGCTACCGCGACCTGATCCGCGAGCAGATCGGCCCGTGGCTCGCCGAACGGACCGTCGCGGAAATCGTCGAGCTCGGGCAACTGTTCCGGCTGCCGATCGCGGCGCTGGGCAACGGGGCCACAATCCGCGAGGTGGAATACGCCACCGAGCGCGGGGTATTCGTGCACAACCCCGCCGGCTTTCGCCAGCCCCGCCCGCCGTGGCTGATGTCGGCGTGCGCGCCCGCGCCGGTGCGCGACACCGCCGCCCCAGGCGCCGACAACGACGAGTCGCCCTGGCGCAAAAACGAACCCGAACGCGATCCGGCGCCCCGGGTGCGGCCACTGGAAGGCGTTCGGATCGTCGACCTCACCGCCTTCTGGGCCGGGCCGGCCGCGACCCACCTACTGGCGGCGTTCGGCGCGGAGGTGATCAAGGTGGAGTCGATACAGCGGCCCGACGGCATTCGCTACTCCGGCGGAATGCGCAAAGACGTGGACCACTGGTGGGAGTACGGCTGGGTATTCCACGCGATGAACACCAACAAGCGTTCGGTCACACTGGATTTGGGCTCCGACGAAGGACGCCGGCTGTTCAAGAAGTTGGCCGCCGACGCCGACGTCGTGATCGAGAACTTCTCACCGCGGGTGATGGACCAGTTCGGGCTGACCGCCGACGTGCTGCTCGAGGTCAACCCCAAACTCGTCGTCGCCCGCATGCCCGCGTTCGGGCTGGACGGACCGTGGCGCGAACGCGTCGGATTCGCCCCCACCATGGAACAGCTCGCCGGACTGGCCTGGGTGACCGGACTACCGGACGCCCCGCCGGTGACGCCGCGCGGAGCCTGCGATCCGCTGGCCGGGGTGCACGCCGCCTTCGCGGTGCTGGCCGCGCTGAGCTTTGCCGAACGTACCGGGAGGGGTCAGCTGCTCGAGCTGCCGATGCTCGAAACGGTGATGAACGCCACCGCGATACAGGCGATCGAATCCGAGGTCTTCGGAAAGACGTTGAGCCGCCGCGGCAATCGCGGTTTCGGCGGGGTAATCCAGAACCTCTACCGGTGTGCCGGCGCACCAGAGGAAGACGATTGGATCGCGGTCACCGTGCGCGACGACCAGCAGTGGTCCGCGCTGGTCGACCTGATGGGTCGACCATCCTGGTGTGACGAGGCCCTGGCCACGGCCGCGGGCCGGCAGGAGCGAGCCGACGACATTGATCGCCGGCTGCAGGAGTGGTTCGCCGAGCAGCCACTGGAGTCGACGGTGGAGCGGCTGGCCGGCGCTGGTGTTCCCGCCGCGCCCGTGGTCTCGCCGTCGCTTGTGACCGAGAACCCCCAACTGCGCGATCGGGGTTTCTTCGAGACGCTGCAGCACCCGAGCATCGGGTCAGCCCTGTATCCGTGCCCGCCGTTCGCGTCGCTCACCGGCCAGGACCGGTGGCTGCTGCGCCCGCCCCCGACCCTGGGCGAGCACAATGGAGAAGTACTGCGCGATCGGTGCGGGCTGACCGACGAAGAACTAGCGAGCCTCGCCGCCAGCGAGGTGATCGGAACCCGTCCCAAGGGCCTATAAGCGTCCTTTCCGAAGGACCTAGGAGAGCGAGGCAGCTGATGCGCGTGACCGTCGACGAGAACTTGTGTGAGGCCAACGGCTTTTGCGAATCGCTGGCCCCGGACGTGTTCGAACTGGGCGACGAGGACGTGGTGCAGATCGCGGAGGGTCCGGTGCCGCCGCGCCTGGAGATCGACGTTCGCGCCGCGGTCGACCAGTGCCCGAAGGCCGCACTGCGGTTGCAGGACTGAGGAACTCGAGGCGTCGGTGCCATCACGAGACCTGGCGAAGTACGCCGCGATGCGGCCCTACTTCGAGCTTGTCGCCCAGGGCCTCGATGGGTTGGTCGACGGGACCGATTTTTTCGATATCCACGCCGAGGATGTGGTCGTTGAGTTCATCATCACCGTCCCGACCTACCCGAGGAGAATCGTCGGGCGAGAAGCGCTGGCCGAACTGTATGCCGATTACGGGGATTCGATCGTTCAGAGTGGCAGCAGCGACGTGCACCGCTACTACGATCCCGAGCAGTCCGTGGTGGTTCTCGAGTACACAATGCACGGCACGGTGGTGAGCACGGGTGCGCCGTACGTCAACCGATTCGTATCGGTAGTCACGATCAAGGACCGAAAGATTGTGCACTGGCGCGATTACCTGGATCCCTTAGCGGTGTTCGCCGCCTTGGGCGACGGGCCCGCCCCGTACTGACTCAGCGCCGCTCGGTCAGCGAGATCGCCATCTCGTCATAGATCGACATGTTGGTGGTCAGGTTCGGATACGACACCTTGGCAGGCCCGATTTCGATGCGATCGCAGCGCAGCAGCAGCTCGTCGAGCACCGCCCGCAATTCCGCGCGGGCCAGCATCGCGCCCAGGCAGTGGTGTGGCCCGCCGCCGCCGAAAGCGACATGCGGGTTGGGCTGCCGGCCGATGTCGAAGGTGAACGGCGAGGAGAAGACCTCCTCGTCGCGGTTGGCCGACCGCAGCGTCGACACCACCCGGTCGCCCGCGGGGATGTGCTGGCCGTCCATCTCCACGTCGATCTTCGCGGTGCGCGTCCAGTACGCCACCGGCGACGACCAGCGCAGCACCTCCTCGACGGCGCTGGGCCGCACCGCTTCGTCCTCGCGGTAGCGTTGGATCTGCTCAGGATTGGCGACGAACGCCTGCAGCCCGATGGCCAGTGCGTTCTTGGTGGTGTCGCTGCCGGCGAACGCCAACACGAAGAAAAAGAACTCGAGTTCGTTTTCGGGCAGGCTGAACTCCTCGCCGTCGTCACCCGTGATCACCGCGGACGCCAGCGTGCTCCAGATGTCGTCGGTGGGATTGCGCCGCTTTTCGGCGGTGAGCTCCATCGCGTAGCCGAAGACCGCGGCAAAGAGGTCGAGTTCTACCTGCCCGCTCGGGCGCGCCTCGGGCGCAAGCGCCTTCAGGATGCGATCGAAGATGTCGAATATTCGGGGCCGGTCCTCGTCCGGGATGCCGATGATGTCGCCGATCACCGTCATCGGCAACGCGTCGGCGACGTCCTCGATCCAGTCTCCGCCGCCCTGTGCCAGCAGGCAGTCGATCATCCGCGCCGCACGCGCCCGGATGCCGTCCTCCAGCTTGGCGATCGCGCGCGGATTGAACGCGTTGGAGATGAGTTTCCGGCGCTTGTTCAGGTCCGGCGGGTCCAACGTGATGATCGTTGGGGACGACGAGAACATGGCGACCGGCTGAATGAGCGGGCCGTCGACCGCGGTGAACGACTCGGTGTCGCGGTGCAGGCGCACCGCATGCCGGTGCTTGGTGGCGACCCA